>NZ_JBMAWR010000008.1:0-194230 GCF_048586865.1 Pseudomonas bharatica
GGGTTACCCCCGCGATGAGGCCCGAAAGAGCGACAACAATCCCCACCCCCGACATTGCGCCAATGGACAACCCCATCCCCGGCTCCTTATCCTCCCCGCCACTACATGAACAACAATTACAAAGCCCATGGATGTCGAATTTCCCGCTGCTGCGCTGTGGCGCCGGTTTGCCCGGCCGCGGCGCAGCCTGGTCGCACGCTATACCCTGTTGTCCACGCTGGTGATGAGCGTGGCGCTGATCGCCCTGGCCGTGCTCTATGAACAACTGGCCAAGGACCTGCTCAACCGCCTGACCGGTGAGCGCCTCGATGCCCAGGCGCTGTCCACGGCCAACCGCGTGTCGTCCTTCCTCGATGAGCGCTTCTATCAGCTCTCGGCCTTGTCCAATCACCCGAACATGCCCGATTTCATCGCCGACCAAAGCCATTCCGTCGGCGATATCGACGCGCTGCTGAAGCTGGAAAGCGAGCTGCCGTTTCTCTACGGCGTGCTGTTCTTCAGCGACGACGAACGCCTGCTCAAGGTTTTGCCCGGCCCGGCGGCCTCGGGGGCGCCGTACTGGAGCAACGAGGACTGGTCCCTGGCCGGATTGCCCAGGCAGAAGGTCGGCGATATCGAGGTGATCGGCCCGGCCTTGCCCCAGGCCGGGCGCTCCGGCTGGCTGCTGATCCGCAAGACCATCCGCAACGGCCGCACCGATCACCGGGTCAGCATCGGTCTGCACCTGCGTCTGGCCTCGTTGACCGAACTGCTCACCAGCGCCGGCCTGAGCGGGGTGGTGACGCCCTTGCTGCGCGTGCCCGGCGGCGCCTTTATCGATGCCACCGGGCGCCAGGTCGCAGCCCCCGACGACCTGCGCGAAGGCCCGCTGATCCTGCCCGGCTGGCAGGTGGTGTTCAGCGTGCAGCCCGAAGCCATCCTCAAGCCGCTGGACGATGCCCGCTGGTGGTTGTACCTGGCCGCCGTCGGTTTCATCGCGTTCATCCTGGTGGTGTTCTTCACCCTGTCACGGCAGTTGCGGGCACGGGTGGGCACGCTGGTCGAGGGTGCCCACCAGCTGTCCATGGGCGACCTCGGCTACCGCCTGCCGGAACAGTCGAGCAATGACGAGATCGGCCGGGTGACCCGCGCCTTCAACGTCATGGCCGGGCGCCTGGCGGACGTGATGGAGCAGACCGTGCGCTCGGAAAACCTCGCCGTGCTCGGTACCTTTGCCACTGGCGTGGCCCATGAAGTGCGCAACCCCCTGGCGACCATGAAGACCACCGTGCAGGCCCTGCTGCGCCGGGAGCCGGAAAGCGAGCGGCGCCTGCTGTTGAGCGACCTGGGCCAGGAAATCGACCGGCTCTCCCACGTTACCAGCGACCTGCTGGAGTACGGCCGGCCCCATCCGGCCAACCCGGAAGTCGTGGAACTGCACAGCCTGTTCGAACGGGTGAAGCGCCAGATCGCCCCGCAAGCCGAGGCCCGCGCCATCCACTTCGAAGCCGGTTGCGCCGGCGGTATCCGCCTGTTCGTCGACCCGGACCAGGCCCGGCAGATCCTCCTGAACCTGTGCCTGAACGCACTGGAGGCCTGTGCTGCCGGCAAGCGCGTCAGCCTTGCCGGCTACCGCCACGGCGAGCGTGTACTGGTCAGCGTCAGCGACGATGGCTGTGGCATCCCCCTCGATGCGCTGAACCGCGTACGCCAGCCGTTCTTTACCCTCAAGCCCCGGGGCACCGGCCTTGGGCTGAGCATCTGCCAGCAACTGCTGCAAGCCAATGCATCGCGAATGGAGATCGCGAGTACCGCCGGCAAGGGCACCGTGGTGACCCTGGACTTTCCCGCGCCTTGCCCGACCGATTTGAAGTGAGCCTGTGATGTCCGACTTCCATGTACTGATCATCGACGACGAAGAAGCGCTGGTGCGCTCCCTCAGCTACGCCCTGCGCGCCGAGGGTTTCAACGTCGGCGCAGCCGGCAGCGGCGAGGAGGGGCTGGCGCTGCTGGCCGACAGCGCCAGGCGCTGCGATATCGTCCTGCTCGATCTGGGCCTGCCGGGCCTGGACGGCATTGCCACCCTCGATGGCCTGCGCAAGCTGCGCCCGACCCTGCCGGTGATCATGATCTCCGCCCATGGCGACACCCGCGCCGCCGTGCAGGCAGTGAAGGGCGGGGCCACGGACTATCTGACCAAACCCTTCGAACTGGACGACCTGCTGGCCACTATCCAGGCCACCCTGGCCGTGCCGGCGCCGAGCGACGCCGATGCGGCCCCGGGCAATCTGCTCGGCCAGAGCCCGGCCATGCGCGCCTTGCACGGGGCGGTGCAGCGGGTGGCACGCAGTTCGGCGACGCGGATCCTCCTGCTTGGCGAATCCGGCACCGGCAAGACCCTGGTCGCCCAGGCCCTGCACGACGCCAGCAACCGCGCCGGCCAGCCGTTTATCGAGGTCAACTGCGCGGCGCTGCCGGAGCAGTTGATCGAGGCCGAGCTGTTCGGTTCCGAGAAGGGCTCCTATACCGGCGCTCACCAGAAGCGTGTCGGCCTGGTGGCCCAGGCGAGCAACGGCACGCTGTTCCTCGACGAGATCGGCGAGCTGCCGCTGGCGTTGCAGGCCAAGCTTTTGCACTTCCTGGAGAACGGCAGCTACCGTGCGGTCGGCGCCAGCCAGGCCAGCAGCGCCGATGTGCGGGTGGTGGCGGCGACCAACCGCGACCTCGCCGATGACGTAAGCCAGGGGCGTTTCCGCGAAGACCTGTTCTACCGCCTGAACGTGATCACCATCGATATTCCGGCCCTGCGCCAGCGTGGCGACGACATCCTTCTGCTGGCCCGGCACTTCGCCGAGCGCCAGGCGCGGGAAGAGCAGGGCGCGGCCATCGCCTTCCAGGCCGACGCCGAGGCGGCGCTGCTGCGGCATCGCTGGCCGGGCAATGTCCGTGAATTGAAGAACCTGATCGAGCGCCTGACCATCCTGATGCCCGGCCAGGCCATCGCCGCAGCGCAATTGCCGGAGCTGATGCAGGCCGCCGGGCCCGTGGACGCCAGCCGCTTGCCGATCGAGGATCAATTGCAGCGCGCCGAGCGCGAACTGGTGTTCGATGCCCTCAGCCGCAGCGCCGGGCACAAGGGCATGGCTGCCGAGATCCTCGGTATCTCCCGCCACGCCCTCAAGCGTCGCCTGCAACGCCTGGGCATCGAGCGCTTCGATGAGCGGTAACCGCTCAAGCGCTCGCCCGCGCTGAGCGGTTACCGCTCAACGTCTCCCGCCCAACACCGTGCCTTACCGCGCCACGGTGTTCCGAACTCGCCGTGAATCGCCGTGCAAAGCCTTGTTCCAGAGCGCTTGCACGGTTTCTTATGGTGCATCGCACAGAGGCTGGCACAGCCTTTGCGATAACCCTTTCGCTAACCACAAGAGGCGTCCACGAACGCCCCAAGGTACTGACATGCAATCGTCGTTTTCCCGACTGCCATCCGTTATCGCCCTGAGCAGCCTGCTGCTGGGCTTCGCCTGCACCGCCGACGCCGGTCGGGTCGAGCTGGGCGCGGCCGCCACCCAGGCGGACCTGACCCTTGGCTGCCTGTACCCGATGACCGAGCGCGCGGCGATCTATGGCCAGGACAGCATTGCCGGCATCCAGGTCGCCCTGAGCGAGTTGCAAGGCCTGCGCGAAGCCGGCGAGCAGGTGCCGCGGATGCGCGTGATCATCGACGACGACCAGTCCAAGGCCTCCTACGGCACCGGCCTGGCCCGCGCCTTCATTCGCAAGGACGGCGTGCAGGTGCTGTGCGGCATGGTCTCCTCGGGGGTAGCGATCGCCGTGAGCCAGTTGGCCCGGGAACAGAAGGTGCTGATGATCGGCACCGATCACGCCTCGTCGCGCATGAGCCTGGAAAACGGCCACCGCTATTACTTCCGGGTGACCAACGACACCTGGACCTCCATGGCCGCCGGCGCCCGCTACCTGAAGGACCTGCAGGCCAGGACCGGCTGGACACGCCTGGCCTTCATCGGCCCCGACTACGAATACGGCCACGTCTCGCGCGACGACCTGCATGAAGCGCTGCGCCAGCAGGGGGTGAAGTTCGACGACGTCACCGAGCTGTGGCCGCGCCTCTACGAGCCGGACTATTCCGCCTATATCGCCGCGCTGGAGCAGGCCAAGCCCGACATCATCGTCTCGGCCCTGTGGGGCGGCGATTTCCATGCCTTCGTCAAGCAGGCGGCCGGCACACGCCTGTTCGAGACCTCGCGCCTGGCCAACTTCGATACCGGTGGCAACTACGACTTCCTTGTCTCCCTTGGCGACAAGGCACCACCGGGCCTGATCCTGTCCGCCCGGCACCACAACAATTTCCCCGACACAGCGCGCAACCGTGCCTTCGTCGAGCGCTTCCACACCCTGACCGGACGCTTCCCGACCTACGCCGCGCAAGGCGCCTACACCGGGGTCATGGTCCTGGCCAGGGCCAGCCAGAAGGCCGCTGGTGCCACCGATACCGAATCCTTGATCCGCGCCCTCGAAGGGCTGGAAATCGCCTTGCCGGAAGATCCGCCCGGCTTTGCCTCGCGCATCGACCCGCTGACCCACCAGATCCAGCAGACCCAGGCGGTCGGTACGCCGGTGCCCAACCACGACTACCCGCCGGCCCGGCTGATGCTTGGCAATTGGCAGCTGTATTCCGCCGAGGAACTGCAACCCGATCCGGCCACGCGTGCCCGGCGTTTGGCCCAACAGATCCGTAACCCCGAGGGGCACGCCCCTTAGCCCGTTCCTTAACCCGTAAAGCCCGCAATGGAAACGCCATGAATAACTACAAGAAACGCCTCCAGCAACACTGCAAGACCCTGCCACTGGCCCTGGCCATCGCTGCCGCCGGCTTCAACGGCGCAGCCGTTGCCGCCGAGAACGGCAAGTTCCGCATCGGCGTGGTGACCTTCCTCTCCGGCCCGGCGGCCGGTCCGTTCGGCGAACCGTCGGCCAACGCTGCCAAGGTGCTGGTGGAGGGCCTGAACCAGGGCAAGCTGCCCGCGCCCTACGACAAGCTCGGCATCAACGGCGCCGAAATCGAGATGGTGATCATCGACGAGGCCGGTGGTGCGGCCAAGCAGGTCGAGGAATTCCGCAACCTCGTACAGCGCCAGAAGGTCGATGCCGTGGTCGGCTACATCTCGTCCGGCGACTGCCTGGCGATCGCGCCAGTGGCCGAGGAGCTGGGCGCCATGACCGTGTTCTACGACTGCGGCACCTCCCAGCTGTTCACCGAGGACAAGACCCCGCAATACGTATTCCGCACCAGCCTCGACGCTGCCGTGGACAACATCGGTGCCGCCCGCTACCTGGCCAAGACCCGTCCGGATGCCGTGCGTATCGGCGGCATCCAGCAGAACTACGCCTGGGGCCAGGACAGCTGGAACGACTTCACCCTGTCCATGGCCCAGGTCATGCCCAAGAGCCAGGTGGTCGAGTCGCAGATGCCCAAGGTCTTCCAGGGCCAGTACGGCGCGGAAATCTCGGCGCTGTCGGTGAAGCGCCCGGACATCATCCACTCCAGCTTCTGGGGCGGCGACATGGAGGCCCTGGTGCTTCAGGCCAACTCCCGCGGCCTGCTGGAAGATGCCACCGCCGTGCTGACCTGCGGCGAGTCGGCCCTGGAGCGCTACAAGGATCAGGCCCCCAACGGCATGATCATCGGCGGCCGCGGCCCGTTCGGAGCCTTCGCGCCGGATAACGCCCTGAACAACTGGTTCACCCGCCAGTACCAGGCTGCCTACAAATCCTCGCCGACCTACCCGGCAAGCAAGATGGCCCAGGCCATCCTCGGCCTGAAGTTCGCCGCCGAGAACGCCGGTGCCCAAGCCGGCACGGTGCCGGCCCCGCTGGAAATGGCCAAGGCCATGAAGGGCGCCACCTTCGAATCGGTCTCGGGCACCGTGCAGATGGCCCGTGCCGGCGGCCACCAGGCCATGCAAGGCATCGCCTACGGCGAGTACCACTACGACGCCGCCAGCAAGAAGGGCAGCGTGCAGAACGTCATCGCCTTCTCTGGCGAATGCGTGACCCCGCCGGACGGCACCACCGCCCACGACTGGATCAAGGCCGGTTTCCCGGGCGCCCAGTGCAATTGATCGGCACCTCTTGACCTACCCGTGGCGGCCACTTCCCGGCCGCCACGCTTGCCAAAGGCAGGATCGAAATGATGAGTCTTTATGCGGTGCTGATCGACGGCGCCATCTATGCCTCGTGGCTGTTTCTGGTCGCGGCGGGGCTCACCGTCATCTACGGTGTCATGCGCATTCTCAACATGGCCCATGGCAGCTTCTACGCCATCGGTGCCTATGCCGCCGCCTCGCTGGTGGGCTGGTATTTCAACAACGGGATCGGCCCGGTCTGGGTCGGCTACCTGATGATGCTCGGTTGTGCGCTTGCCGCAGGCCTGGTCGTCGGCCTGCTGATCGAGCGCGGGCTGCTGCGCTTCATGTATGGCCGCGACGAAGTGCTGATGGTGATCATCACCTACGCACTGCTGCTGATCCTCGAAGACGCCATGAAGATGATCTGGGGCGTCAATCCGTACTTCGCCTACCAGCCCTACGCGGAAATGGGCCGCAGCGTGCTGGCCGGGCTCAAGGTGTCCAACTATGACCTGATGCTGGTCGGCGTTTCCCTGGTGCTGGGCCTGTCGCTATGGCTGTGGCTGGAGCGCACTCACCAGGGCAAGGTCCTGCGCGCGGTGATCCATGACCGCGAAGTGGCCCAGGCCATGGGCGTCAACGTGCGCCGGGTATTCACCCTGGTGTTCATCCTCGGCACCGTGCTCGGCACCCTGGCTGGCGCTCTGACCGCTCCGGCGATCTCGGTGGCACCGGGCATCGGCGTGGAGATCATCGTGCTGGCCTTCGCCGTGGTGGTGATCGGCGGCATGGGCAGCATCGAGGGCGCCGCCCTGGGCGCCTTGCTGGTGGGCCTGAGCCGTGCGGCGGCGGTGCATTACGCGCCGCAATTCGAACTGTTCGTTATCTACGGCGTGATGGCGCTGGTCCTGGCGGTGCGTCCGCAGGGCCTGTTCGGCCGCGTGCTGGCGAGGAAAATCTGATGCGTCTCGATCGAACCGAAACGATTCTGCTGGGCGTGGCCGTACTGCTCGCCCTCGGCGGCCTGATCGCCCCGCAGTGGCTGGTGTTCCTGCTGACCATGGCCCTGGCCAAGTCCATGGTGGTGCAGGGCGTGGTGATGCAGATGCGCGCAGGCCTGGTGACCTTCGGCCAGGGCCTGTACTTCTGCATGGGCGGCTATGCCGTGGGTATGAGCGGGCATTTCCTGGCGCTCAGCGACCTGCCGACCCTGCTGCTGATCGGCGTGGCCGCAGCGGTGGCGCTGGCGATGCTGCTGGGCCTGTTGATGACCCGCTACCGCGAGATCTTCTTCGCCATGCTGTCGCTGGCGTTTTCCATGATCCTCTACGGCATGCTGGTGAAAAGCCCGGCCCTGGGCAGCACCGACGGCTTCAACGTCAAGGCCTGGACCCTGTTCGGCTGGAGCCCGGCCGCGGGGCAGGCGCCCCTGGCGCTGTT
Organism: Pseudomonas bharatica; assembly: GCF_048586865.1. Classification (NCBI taxonomy): domain Bacteria; kingdom Pseudomonadati; phylum Pseudomonadota; class Gammaproteobacteria; order Pseudomonadales; family Pseudomonadaceae; genus Pseudomonas; species Pseudomonas bharatica. Next base: position 7,566 of record NZ_JBMAWR010000008.1, read on the forward strand.
CGTCATCATCGTCGCGGCCAGCGCCGTGCTCGCTGTACTTCTGCACCGCTACGGGCGCAGCAGCGCCGGGGCGATGTGCGAGGCGATTCGCGAGAACGAAGTGCGGGTCGAATACCTCGGCCAGTCACCGCGCTGGGTGCTGTACATGAACTACGTCGCCGCTGCCGGGGTATCGGCGCTGGGCGGTGGTTTCATGGCCCTGGCCGCCGGGCACATCGACCCGGAAATGGCCTACTGGATCACTTCCGGCGAGTTCGTCTTCATCGCCTTGCTCGGCGGCACGGCCCATGTGGCGGCGCCGATCATCGCCGCGATCCTGTTCGCCGTGGTGCGTACCTATGCCATCGAGCTGGTGCCCCATAGCTGGCAGATGATCCTCGGCATCACCCTGCTGGCAATCATCGTGTTCCTGCCCAAGGGGCTGTGGAGCCTGTTCAGTGGCCAGGCCCGCCGGGCCAAAGCCGTGGAGGCCAAGGCATGAGCTGCATTCTGGAAACCCGTGGTCTGTACAAGGAATTCGGCGCGGTCACCGCGGCGAAGGACGTCAACGTGCGCATCGCCAAGGGCGAGGTGGTGGGGGTGATCGGCTCCAACGGTGCCGGCAAGACCACCTTCATCAACATGGTCACCGGCTACCTCAAGCCGAGCCGTGGCGAAATCCTCTTCAACCAGCAATCGATCATCGGCCGCACGCCGCGGGCGATCACCCGCGCCGGCATGGCCCGTTCGTTCCAGGTGGCCCAGCTGTTCCCGGAACTGACGGTGCTGGACAACCTGCTGATCGCCCTGGCGGCTGCCGAATCGCCGTTCCCGTCGCTGTTGCGGCCGCTGCGCAGCGCCGCGCGGATTGCCCGCGCCGAGGCGATCCTTGGCGAGTTCAGCATCCTCGACTGGCGCGACAGCAAGGTCACCGCCGTGCCCCAGGGCGTGCGCAAGCTGATCGACATCGCCATGGCCCTGATCGGCGATCCGCAGATGCTCCTGCTGGACGAACCCACCAGCGGCGTCAGCGCCGAGGAGAAGACCCAACTGATGGACACGGTGATGCAGGTGGTGTCGCGCCACCAGGTCACGGTGCTGTTCGTCGAACACGATATGGACGTGGTGCGCCGCTACGTGTCGCGCATCCTCGCCTTCTACAGCGGTGAGGTACTGGCCGACGGCCCGCCCGAGGAGGTCCTGGCCAATGCCCGGGTCCAGGAACTGGTCACCGGTGGCCACAAGGCGCACAAGGGAGCACACGCATGAGCCTGGAAATCCGCAACCTCAATGTCTCCATCGAGTCGGTGCCGATCCTGCACAACGTCTCGCTTAACGTCGGCGCCGGGCAGATGGTCGGCCTGATCGGCCATAACGGCGCCGGCAAGACCACCTTGATCCGCACCCTGATGGGCCTGCTCGAGGCCGATTCCGGCTCGATCCGCTTCAACGACAGCGACCTGCGCGCCCAGCCCGGCCACCAGCGCGCGGCGGCGGGGATTAGCTACCTGCCGGAAGACCGCCGGCTGATCCCGGCGCTGACCGTGGAGGAGAACATCCTCCTGCCGGTCTGGGCCAACAAGCTGCCCGGCAGTGCCGAGCGCCTGGAGTGGGTCTACAGCCTGATTCCGGAAATTGCCCAGTTCCGCGAGCGTCGCGCCATGCAACTGTCCGGCGGACAGCAGAAGCTGGTGGCCCTGGCCCGGGCGTTGATGCCCGGCCAGCGCCTGCTGATCCTCGATGAACCCTTCGAAGGCGTGGCCCCGGTGCTGTCCCGGCGCCTGAGCGAAGTGATCGCCAGGCTCGGCGACGAAGGCCTGTGCGTGCTGATCTCCGAATCCGATGACACCCATTCCGCTGACCTGGTCGATGCCGTCTACCGCATCGAGCGCGGCAGCGTACAAGCAGGATAAGAAGCCATGTCGAACTTTACCTTTGAAACCACGCCACGGGTGATCTGCGAAGTGGATGGCGCCTTGCGCCTGGGTACGCTGTGCCGCGAACTGGGGGCCCGGCGGGTGCTGCTGGTCAGCGATCCCGGGCTGCACAAAGCCGGCCTGCTGGACGCGCCGATGCAAGCGCTGCGCGAAGCGGGTGTTGACGTGACGCTGTACAGCGACGTACAGGCCGATCCGCCAGAGGCCTCGGTACTTGATGCCGTGGCAGCCGGGCGCGACTGTGGCGCCCAGGCGGTGATCGGCCTGGGTGGCGGCAGCTCGCTGGACACCGCCAAGCTGGTGGCGCTGCTCTGTGGTCGCGAGCAGAAGCTGGAGGACATCTACGGCATCAACCTGGCCCAGGGGCCGCGCGTGCCGCTGATCCAGGTGCCGACCACGGCCGGGACCGGTTCGGAAGTCACCGCAGTGGCCATCGTCACCACCCCGAGCCACGAGAAAAAAGGTGTGGTCAGCCCGCTGCTGTACCCGGACATTGCCCTGCTCGATGCGCGCCTGACCGTCGGCCTGCCGGCGGCGGTCAGTGCCATGACCGGCGTGGATGCCATGGTCCATGCCATCGAGGCCTATACCAGCCTGCACAAGAAGAACGTGCTTTCCGATGGCCTGGCCGTGCAGGCACTGCGCCTGCTGGCCGGCAACCTGGACCGTGTGCTCGCCGAGCCGGGCGACCTCAAGGCCCGCTCCGACATGCTGCTGGGCTCGATGCTGGCCGGCATGGCCTTCGCCAACGCCCCGGTGGCGGCAGTGCATGCGCTGGCCTACCCGCTGGGCGGGCATTTCCATGTGCCCCATGGCCTGAGCAATGCGCTGGTACTGGTGCCGGTGCTGAACTTCAATCGCAGCGCCGCGCAGGACCTGTATGCCGAGCTGGCGCCAAGCGTGTTGCCGGGGCAGCGTTTCGACAGCCCGGCGGCGGCCTGCGATGCCTTTATCGGCTTCATCACGGCGCTGGTCGAGCGGATGCCGTTTGCCCAGCGCCTGGCCGAAGTCGGGGTCACCGAGGAGGACCTCGACCGCCTCAGCGACGACGCGATGAAGGTCCAGCGCCTGCTGGTCAACAATCCGCGTCCGGTCACCCGTGACGATGCGCGGGCCATCTATGCCTCGGTGTTGTGAGGGCCGCTCGCGATGAACCATGAATTCAGAAGCGTGCCGCGCATCGTCTGCGCGGCGGGGAGTCTGGGCGGCATCGGCGAGGTGTTCGCCGGGCTGGGGGCGGGGCGGGTGCTGCTGGTCTGTGATCCGGGCATCGTCAAGCTGGGCTTTGCCGCCACGGCCGTAGCGGCGCTGGAAGCGGCAGGTTGCCAGGTGGCGGTGTTCGACCAGGTAGTGGCGGATCCGCCGGTTGCCGTTGTCAGGCAGGCGGTCGAACGGGGACGGGCATTCGCTGCCGATGGCGTGCTGGGCCTGGGCGGCGGCAGCTCGCTGGATGCCGCCAAGCTGGTGGCCTTGCTGGTCAACAGCGATCAGCCTCTGGAGGACCTGTACGGCACCGACAAGGCCCAAGGCCGGCGCGTACCGCTGGTGCTGGTGCCGACCACGGCGGGCACCGGCTCGGAAGTGACCTGGGTCTCGGTGATTACCGACGAGCAGCAGCGCAAGCAGGCGGTGTACTCGGCGCAACTGATGCCGGACGTGGCACTGCTCGACCCCGAACTGACCCTCGGCCTGCCGGCGCAGGTTACGGCCGCCACTGGGCTGGACGCCATGGTGCATGCCATCGAGGCGTACACCAGCCGCACGCGCAAGAACCCCATCTCCGATGGCCTGGCGACCACGGCGCTAAGGCTGCTCGGCGGCAACCTGCGCAAGGTGCTGGCGGACGGTCGCGACGTGGCGGCGCGGGAAGCGATGCTGCAAGGCTCGCTGATGGCCGGGATGGCCTTCGTCAATGCCTCGGTGGCCGCCATCCACGGGTTGGCCTATCCGTTGGGGGCGCGCTTCCACATTCCCCATGGACATGCCAATGCGCTGGTCATGGCGCCGATGATCCGCTTCAACCTGGAAGCGGCGCGGGGGTTGTATGCGGAACTGGCGGGGCATCTGTTGCCGGGAGCGGTGTTTGCTGACGAGGGGGCCGCGGCCGAAGCCTTTGTCCAGGCTATTGAAGGGCTGGTGCGCGACAGCGGCCTGGAACTGCGCTTGTCGAAGCTTGGCGTGGATGAAGCGGCGATCCCGGGCATGGCCGGGGATGTGGTCGGCGGGTTGCAGCGGCTGATCGACAGCAATCCGCGGGATATGGATGTGGGGGAGGTTGAGGCGATCTATCGCGTTATCTACTGATATCTGTGTTACCTGACCTGACGCTATCGCGGGTGAACCCGCTCCCACACTCAGCTGCGGCAAGCCTCGATATTGAGGGCCTGCCGAGAACCCTGTGGGAGCGGGTTCACCCGCGATTTCGGTCCCACAGGATTTGCTGTCAGCCTTGGAATCTAGAAGGTGTACGCCACCCCGGCCTGCACCGTGCGCGGTGCTCCCGGATAGGCATAGGTATTGAACGCACCTTCGTCATAGCCCTTGTTGAACAGGTTCTTCACGTCCAGGTTCAGGCGCACATGCTCGTTGACCTTGTAGAAGCTCAACAGGTCGACAACGCTATAGCGCTCCATGGTGTAGGTCACCGCTTCGGTCTGGCCGTTGCGATCATCGACGTATTTCACCCCGACACCCAGGCCCAGGCCCTTGGCCAGGCCGTCCTGGAATTCATAGGTGTTGAGCAGGCTGAAGCTGTTGCGCGGGATGTTCGCCAGGCGCGTGCCGGTGGGCAGGCGGTTGTCCTTGGTCACTTCGGCATCGACATAGGCGTAGCCACCGATCACCCGCCATTCGGGGGTGATGTTGCCGGCGACGTTGATGTCCAGGCCACGGCTGCGAACCTCGCCGGCAGCGATGCTGTAGGTCGGGTCGATCGGGTCGCGGGTCAGCACGTTTTCCTTGACGATGTGGTAGATCGCCGCGTCCACCGCGAGCTGGCGTTCCAGGGCTTCCCATTTCACCCCCAGCTCCCACGACCGGCCTTTTTCCGGATCGAAACCACCGCCTTCACGGGCCGCGCCGCTGTTGGGCTTGAACGAGCGTGCGGTGTTGGCGTAGACCGCGACAGTGTCGGTCAGGTCGTAGAGCAGGCCCAGGCGCGGGGTCACGCCGTTCTCGGCCTTGGTGAAGTCGCCGGTGCTGTTGAGCCGGTTGTCGTAGTCGTGCTCGAAACGTTCGAAGCGGGCGCCGGCCAGGGCCTTGAGGCGCTCGGTCAGGGCCACCTGGTCCTGGATGAAGAACGCCCAGGTCTTGAGGTTTTCCTTGTCGTGGGTGGTGGTGCGGGTCAGGGCCGGGCGCGGCTGGCCGAGCACCGGATGGTAGATATCGATCGGGTAGGCGCTGGCGCCGGCTGCCGAACGCAGGATGATCGACTGGTAGTCGTAGTCCTCGTATTCGATGCCGGTGAGCAGGGTGTGGCTGAACGCCCCGGTGTCGAAGTGACCGGTCAGGTTCAACTGGTAATCGCGGTCGGACCATTCCAGCTTGCGCCAGTTGAAGTTGCGCCCAAGGGTGCGGCCATCGGCCTGGAGTGCGTTGGCTTCCACGGCGTTGCCTTGCAGCGACCCGTCCAGCCATTGCACGCCACCGGCCAGGGTCCAGTCGTCGTTGAGCAGATGCTCGAAGCGTACCTGGGCCATGTCGTTATCGTTATGCAGCAGGTTGTCGCTGCCTTTCTCCCACAGATAGGTGTCCCGCGAGGCGCTGCCCTGTTGCGTGGCATAGCGGGTCAGGCCGCGGTCCAGCGGATGGTTATTGCGCATGAAGTCGCCTTCGAAAACGATCTTCGTGGCGTCGTTGACCTGCCAGCTGAGCACCGGCGCCACTTCGTAGCGCTCGCTTTCCACGTCATCGCGGAAGCTCTCGCCACCTTCGCCGAGCACGTTGAGGCGATAGGCCAGGCTGCCGTCCTGGTTGAGCGGGCCAGTGGCATCGAGGGTGGCGCGGTGCATGCCCTGGTCATCGAGCTGGCTGCCGACGGTGACCTTCGATTCGGGCAATGGCTGCTTGGTGACCACGTTGAAGGTGCCGCCGGGGTCGCCACGTCCATACAGGCTGGTGGCCGGGCCGCGGATCACCTCCAGGCGCTCGACGATGGCCGAGTCCGGCGCGCCAGGATAGCCGCGGTTCATCGGGAAGCCATTGCGGTAGTACTCACCGGTGGTGAAGCCGCGCACGGTGACGGTGGTCAGGCCCTGGGCTCCGAAATTGTTGGCCCGGCCGACGCCTCCGGCGTAGTCGAGGGCGTCCTGCAGGCGGGTTGCGCCGGTGTCTTCCAGCACTGCGCGAGGCACCACGCTAACCGACTGCGGCGTTTCGTGCAGGGCGGTGTCGGTGCGTGTCGCACTGGCCGAGCGGGTGGCCTTGTAGCCCTGCACCGGCCCATCGGCGCGCTCGTAGTCGGCGCTGTCGTTGATGTTCACGGCTTCGAGCTGGAGGCTGGGTTCGGCGGCGAGGGCCAGGGCAGGGACGGCGTGGAGCAGGCAGAGCGAGACGATGGTACGGCGCATCGGGGTGGGAATCCTGACGAAATTTGTAGGACAAGAAGAAAATGCGCGCGGATATTATCTGCGAGTGTTTCTTGTTTGCAATCACTTTATTGGTGGACGGTATGCCGTAAATCCTGATGATACGGACAGGAAAAGCCCCGCGGCAGAGGGCTTGCAGCCGGAGCACCAAACTGGTGAAGCCTCAGCGTTGATTGCACTAAAAGAAACTAAATTTCCTATGGGGAATCGTTTCATGCCCGCATGCCATGCCGCGTCCGCTCCGACAAACACCTTTGTTTTCAAGCGATTGCCATGAATTCGTGGCGTTTTGCCCAACTTGGCAAGGCGCTTGCGTTGTCCCCCTGGCTATCAAACAGTTGCGGTGCGCCGCAGCGATAACGAATGCCGGCCCGTTTGACGCTGCGGTCACCGGCATGCCATCGATTGGAGGCAGTGGGCAATGATCCGGTATTCACCTGTGGTCCGCGGTACCTTGGGCCTTTCCTTGATGTTGGGCGCGACGTCGGCATTGGCCGAGGACGCGCCGGCGGCCATCGACAGCGGCGACACCGCCTTCGTGGCCCTGTGTTCGCTGGTGGTGCTGTTGATGATGTTGCCCGGCCTTGCCCTGTTCTATGGCGGCATGGCGCGTAGCAAGAATGTGCTGTCGATTCTGATGCAGGTGTTCTGTACCGCGTCCCTGGCCGCGGTGCTATTCGCGCTTTATGGCTACAGCCTGACCTTCACCGATGGCGGCTCGCTGCAGTCGTTCATCGGTGGCCTGGACAAGTTGTTCCTGCACGGGGTAGGCAAGGATTCGATCACCGGCACCATCCCTGAATACCTGTACTTCCTGTTCATGCTGCTGTTCGCCGCGATCACCCCGGCGATCATCGTCGGTGCGTTTGCCGAGCGCATGAAGTTCTCGGCGGTGATGGTGTTCATGGCCTTCTGGCTGACCCTCAACTACCTGCCCATGGCCCATATGGGCTGGGGTGGCGGCTGGGTGTTCAACCTTGGCGTGCAGGATTTCGCCGGCGGCAACGTGGTGCACCTGAACGTCGGCATCGCCGCCCTGGTCGGCGCCTGGATGCTCGGGCGCCGGCGCGGTTTCGGCACCCAGGCCCTGGCCCCGCACAACATGACCATGACCTACACCGGTGGCTGCATGCTCTGGGTCGGCTGGCTCGGCTTCTGTGGTGGCTGCGCCCTGGCCGCCAGCGGTTTCGCCATGCTGGTGATGGTCAACACCATGCTTGCCAGCTGTGCCGGCGCCCTTGGCTGGCTGATCGTCGAATGGCAGTACCGCGGTCGTCCCAGCCTGTTCGGCGCGATTTCCGGGGCCATTGCCGGCCTGGTGGCGATCACTCCCGCCTGCGGTTTCGTCGGCCCTATGGGCGCCATCCTGCTGGGCTTCATCGCAGGGCCCGTGTGCGTCTGGTCGGTGGACAAGCTCAAGCCGATGATCGGCCTGGACGACGCCTTCGACGTGTTCGGCGTGCATGGCGTGGCAGGGATTCTCGGCGGCCTGCTGACCCCGGTGTTCGCCCTCACCGCCATCGGTGGCCAGGGCTTTGCCGAAGGGCGCGGGCTGATGGAGCAACTGGTGGTCAATGGCGGGGCGATCCTGTTCAGCATCGTCTTCTCGGCCGTCAGCAGTTGGGTCGCCTTCAAGATCGCTGCGGCGTTCTGTGGCGGGCTGCGGGTGGATGAAGAGTCCGAGGTGGACGGCCTGGACCTCTCCGCGCACGGCGAGGTGGGATACAAGTATTCCAACTGATCCCTGAGTGAAAACAGCGCCGGCGCTTTGTGCCGGCGTTTGCTTGTGTGATGAAAGGAGAAGGGCAGTGGGCTGGTTGAATGGATGGACGTATCTGCTGGCGGCCGGGGCCTGCGAAGTGCTGTATGCCTCGATCATTCCGCGTACCGATGGTTTTACCCGCTTGTGGCCGAGCCTGTATTGCGGGGTGTTCCTGGCCCTGAGCATCTACCTGCTGAGCCTGTCGGTCAGGGAACTGCCGCTGGGCCTGGCCTATGCGGTGTGGGTGGGGATCGGCACGCTGGGGACGGTGATCTACGGGAGTGTATTTCTCGGGGAATCGCTGGGTGTGCTGAAGGGCGTGTGCCTGTTGATGATCGTCGGCGGGATTGTCGGGTTGAAGCTGGTGGGGGATGGGCAGGTTGCTTAAGGTGGTGTGTTTGAGTGCCTCATCGCTGGCAAGCCAGCTCTGATAGAACAAAACATAACTCTTTGATTTGCAGGGACCTTGTGGGAGCGGGTTTACCCGCGATTGCTATTGGGAACTCACTACCGCAATCGCGGGTGAACCCACTCCCACAGGGTCCGCGTCGCTTTGTGGCTTTACTTCAGCTTCGGTAGATCTTCGTCCGGCATCGCATAACTGTGCTTCTCATGCACGAAGGTAGTCACCAGCGCATACAGCGTGGCGGCGATCACCACCAGGGTGATCACCGCCAGTACGGCAGGTTTGTCGGCAAAGGTAAATACGGCGCTGGCGCCTTCATAGGTACTGATGCTCATGGCGTTTCCCCTCAGACAGTGGCTTTGCTTTCAGCGATCATCACCGGCTTGGCTTTCACCGGCTCGCCATAGATCCCGCTCCATTCCGGATAGGCCTGGGCCGGTACTTCGGTGAGGTCCAGGCCACGCTCTTCGGCATGCGCCGGCACCCGCAGCACGCCCGCTTTCTTCAGCGCCCAGGACACCAGGTAGCCGGGAATGAACCCCAGCGACGCCATGACCACGGCACCGCCCAGTTGCCCCATGAAGCTGATCTCGGCCATGCCGTTCATGTTCGGGTAGCCGGACAGGAACACGCCACTGATCACCAGCCCCGCGAAGCCGCCGAAGCCATGCACGGCGAATGCGCCGACCGCGTCGTCGAGGCGGAATTTCAGCAGCAGGTTGTTGACCAGCGGCGCCACGGCGGCCACGCCCATGCCGATCAGGTACGCCAGGCCGGGGTGGTAGAGGTCCAGGCCGGGGGCCACGGAGATGATCCCCACCAGGCCGCCGGACATCATCCAGTACGGCTCGCGGCTGGTCAGGTAGGCGCCGATCAGGCCCCCGGCGAAGCCCATCAGGGTATTGAAGGCGAAGGCGGAGAGGGTGGTCGGCTGGCCGTAGATGTTGATCCACTGCGCGCCCGAACTGTAGATGATGCAGCCGCCGAGGAAGCCGAAGAAGCCGACGATGATCAGCATCAGCCCGACCACGCTCATCGGCATGCTATGGCCGACGATGGCGTTGGCGCTGCCGTCCGGGTTGAAGCGGCCGATGCGTGCGCCGAGGTTGATGACCACGGCCAGGGCGAAGAAGCCGGCGATCATGTGCACCACCCCGGCCGCGCCGACGTCGTGGTAGCCCCATTTGACCGTGAGCCAGCCCTCCGGGTGCCAGCCCCAGGCCGCGCCGAACAGCCAGAGCACCGAGCCGAGGAGGATGGTCATGATGATGAAGGCGCTCATCCGCGCCCGCTCGATGATCGCCCCGGACAGGATCGAACCGGTGGTGGCGGCGAACAGGGCGAAGGCACCCCAGAAGATGCCGGTGGCATTGTCCTTGATGTTCGGGCCCATCGCCTGGCTCCACGGCATCGCGGCGGCCAGGGCATCCATGCGCGGCACCAGGCCATCGGGGAAGGCGTTGTAGATGGCCCAGCCGAACAGGAAGAAGGTGGGGACGATGAAACCGAAGGCAAGGATGTTCTTGACGCCGGCAGCGAGGGCGTTCTTCAGGCGCGATGCGCCGATTTCGTAGGAGAGGAACCCGGCATGGATCAGGATCATCAAGGCGATGCACCACCAGTAGAAGATCTCCATGTTCAGGGTGTTGGTCATTTCGATCAGACCCTTCAATTCCTCCAGGGTCGGGGCTTTCTGTTCTTCCATCACTCGATCCTCGATGCAAATGCTTTAGGAATGTTGTGGTGGGCAGAGGGAAGTGGACTGCTTGCCTTTCAAGGCTTTTATTGTTGTGTGATTTCGGGAAGGTTCCGCGGCCCCTGTGGGAGCGGGTTCACCCGCGATCGCGTTGGTGAATCCACTATCGTAATCGCGGGTGAACCCGCTCCCACAGGGGCCGCGTTGTCTTCAGGACTGCAACATGTTCTGGATCTGCTGCACGGACTCCTGGGTCCTGCGGGCCAGGTTGCGCACCTCGTCCGCCACCACCGCGAACCCCCGGCCGCCTTCCCCGGCGCGGGCTGCCTCGATGGCCGCATTCAACGCCAGCAGGTTGGTCTGTTCGGCAATTCCGCGGATCACCCCGGCGACCTGGGCGATATGCCCGTAGGTGGCCTGGATGCTGGCCTGCTCGCGGTCATGCAGGCTGGCGGCGGTCTTCTCGTCGCTGATCTCGCGTACCGCACCGGTCACCCAGGTCAGCCGCCCCTTGGCATCGCGCAGGCAGCGCCCGCGCTCGCGGAACCAAACCTCGCCACGGGTCTTGTGGCGCATGCGGTATTCCACCGCGTAGACACCGTCGCCACCACTGTCGACCATCGAGGCATTGAAGGCTTTCATCACGTTCTTCAGGTCGTCGGCATTGACCACGCCGAAGTAGCTGTCCCAGCCATCGGGAAACTCCTCGCGGCTGTAGCCGATCAGGGCGCGGAACTGCTCCGACCAGCGAATCACGTTGTGCGGATGGTCCGGATCACCGTTGACCACGTTCATTGCCCAGCAGCCTTCGGTAAGGGTGCGCTGGGTCAATTCCCAGACCTGGCGGTCTTCGCTCCAGCGCTCGCGCTCGGCACTCAGCACCTGCAGTTGCTGGGCAACGGCATCGCGCTCCGTGGTCAGCTGCTGCACCCGCGCATCGGCCTCGGCCAGGCGCTGTTGCAGCGCATCCAGCTCATCCGCGGTGCACGGCGGTGCTACATAACCCTCGGCCTGCTGGCGAATCCGTTGCAGTTCGCCCCAGTCCCTTTGCAGATGTTCAAGCGTGCCGAGCAGCCGCGGCTGGCGCTGCAACAGGGGTGAATGGCCCGTAACAGAGCCATTGCGGGAAAGTTGCTCGAGCCATTGGCTGAGCTCGTTGGCCAGGTCGCTGGACGCTTTGCTGAACCACATCGTCAGGTTCTCCATGCAAAAGGGACAATCCCTGTCCCGATTACCTGCAATTTCCCATCCAGTTTCACCCACGCACCCGACGTTTTTCCGGATCGTAGGCTACGGTGCTGGCCGTTACGGTCGCGGAAAGGCGTTTCTGCTGGCCATCGAGCTTGCCTACCTCGACCTGCGTGCCCGGCGCGCAATGGGCCACGTCCAGGCGGCACAGGGCGATGTTGCGCCCCAGCACGGGCGAGCGGGTGGCACTGGTGATGACCCCGACCTGGGCCCGGCCGACCCGCACGCAATCGCCGTGGACCGCGGTTTCATTGCCCTCCAGCAGCAGCCCGACAAGGCGCCGCTGCGGCTCGGCACTGCGCCGCAACAGGGCGGTGCGGCCGATGAAGTCGGCCTGCTTGCTGTTCAGCGGTACGCAGAAGCCGATGCCGGCCTCGAACGGGTCGGTCTGGTCGCAGAAGTCATAGCCGGAGAAGATCAGCCCGGCTTCGATGCGCAGCATGTCCAGGGCATCCAGCCCCAGCGGCACCAGCCCCAGCGGATCGCCCAACTGCCATAACCGGGTCCAGATCGCCATGGCGTCCCGCGGGTGACACCAGATCTCGTAGCCCAGCTCACCGGTGTAGCCGGTACGCGAAACCATCAGTGGCGGGCCGTTGTAGTCGTCGAGGCGCCCGGTGAGGAAGCGGAACCAGCCCAGGTCTTCCAGTGCCGGCTGGGTGCCCGGCGTCCAGATCATGCCCTTGAGCAGGGCACGGGCCAGGGGGCCCTGCACCGCTATATTGTGGATCTGCTCGGAAGCGCTCTTGACCCACACCTTCATGCCCAGCCGCGCCGCCTGCTCGCGCAACCAGTCGCCGGCATGCTCCTCGCCGCCGATCCAGCGGAACGCATCGGCGCCAAGGCGCAGGAGCGTGCCGTCATCGAGCATGCCGCCGTGCTCGTAGCACAGGGCGCTGTACACCACCTGGCCCACCGCCAGCTTGCGCACGTCGCGGGTCAGGCAGTAGTCGAGCAGGGCCTCGGCGTCCGGGCCGAGCACTTCGAATTTGCGCAGCGCCGAAAGGTCCATCACCGCCACCCGTTCGCGGCAGCCATGGTATTCGGCGAGGGTGCCGTAGCCGTCGAACTGGCGCGGGGTCCAGAAGCCGCGGTATTCGGTGAATTGCCGGGTAAGGGCGCTGGTGCCGGGGTGGAAGCCGCTTTCGCGGGTCAGTTGCGCTGGAGCGTCGGGGGCTTTGCGAGTGGCCATGGCGAGACTGAAGCGCTCCTTGGCGCAATAGACGCGGATATGTATGTCGGTGGGCTGCCAGCCGTTGGCCGGGTCGATATCGTCCGGGCACGAGCTGCTGGCGCAGACCAGATCGGTCATGGCGCGCAGCAGGACGTAGTCGCCGGGCCGCGACCAGGGTTCATCGACGGTCAGTTGCTGGTGGGCATCCACAGCGGTGTTGAAGAAAAAGTTGATCGCCGGCCAGCCCGCCCGCGGCGTCACGCCATGGCGGGCCAGCACGCGGCTGATGTTGTCGCTGCAGTTGTCATGGCCGAAATAACCCTGGGCCTCGTAATAGCGCGCGGTGCAGGCCAGGGCGAAGGTGTCGTGGCGGCCAACGGTATCGCGCACCACTTCGAGCATGGGTTGCAGGTTGCGGTCGTAGAAGCGGCTGAACAGGCCCGGGCCGGGATAGGCATTGCCGTTGAGCGTGCGCGTCACGGTCGGGTCCAGGTCGATCTGGGCGCCGCTGTCCAGGCCACGCCGGTCGAAGGCGACGAAGTCCGAACACTGCCGACCGGCCACATCCAGCACCTGGATGTACTGCCCGGCGCCGACCTGGTAGTCGCGGGCGGTGCCGGGGGTGATGGTGAACTCGTCCAGCACCTCGCCCAGCGGTGCGGGCAACGGCGGTACGAAGGCCGTCCTCGGATTGGCCCGGCGTACCAGCAGGCGCAGTTCGCTGGCCCGCGCCTGGCTGTCCACCGGCTCGGCGCCGCCGGGGGCGGCCACCAGTACCAGCAGGTTTTCACCGCTGTGGAACACCCGGCTGTGTCCCGCCGGGGTTGCCTCGGACCAGAGCCGTGCGGCGTCCGGCAACTGTCGGCAGTCGATGCCACGGCGGGCCAGTCCCGCCGTCACATGGGCTGCCTCGCGGCTGCCGTCATGCAGCAGATGGCCGATAAACGCCGCACCGGGGCTGGGGCGCAAGCCCAGGGCGCCGAGCGCCTGGCGGTTGCCGGCGAAGGCCAGCAGTTCGGCGCGCTGGTCGCCTTCGACGTCGATCACTTCCAGGCGATCACCGGGCTCCAGCTCCACTACCGTCAGCCCGCCCGGCGCCACGCGGTGGCGTTCCACCAGCGGATTGCGGGCAAACAGCGCCGGCTCCTGCGGCCGTGAAATCACGGGTGCTTGCATGGGCTGCTCCTCAAGGTGCCGTCCGCTTGCCAGGGCCTGGCTGTTCGGCCAGGTAGGCCTCCAGCGAGTCGTCCAGCGCTTGCAGCCAGGGGGTGTGATGGGGCGTAGCGAGGGTCCCGGTGATCAGCGAACGATGGCATTTGTCGCGGTAGCCCATGATGTTTTCGTACTTGTCGTGCTTCCATTGCAGGAAGGTGCGGTTGACCTCGGCGATATCGAAGCTGGGATAGTCGGTGGCCTCGATCAACTGGCGAATGTATTCACCCTGGAATTCGAACATCTGCTGGGCGTTCTCCAGCTTCAGTTCCTCTTCGCGCCAGGCCTGGTCTTCGGCGTGCATGGCGGCCTGGTCGGGCAGGGCGATGCGCCCTAGGATCACGTCGCGGGCATACCAGGCCTGGGCGTCGAACATGTTGAAGCTGTACCACTGGTCCTGCATGCCGAGGTAGGCCAGCCGCGGGTTCTGCTCCCAGAACACGCCCTTGTACAGGTTCAGCGGCCACAGGCGGTTGTCGGTCTTCAGGCGCAGGTCTTCCGGAAGGAAGGGGAAGTGGTGCTTGTATCCCGTGCAAAGGATGATCGCGTCGATGTGCTTGCTGCTGCCATCGACGAAGAACGCGGTGCTGCCCGTGACGTGGGTCAGCAGCGGTTTTTCCTCCCAGTTCTGCGGCCACTGGTAGCCCATGGGCGCGCTGCGGTAGCAACTGGTGATGCTGCGCGCGCCGTATTTGAAGCATTGCGAACCGATGTCCTCGGCGGAGTAGCTGCCGCCGACGATCAGCACGTCCTTGCCTTTGAATTCCAGGGCGTCGCGGAAGTCGTGGGCGTGCAGGATGCGCCCGGCGAAGCTTTCGAAGCCGGGAAAGCTCGGGACGTTGGGGGTGGAGAAATGCCCGCTGGCGACCACCACGTAGTCGAAGGTTTCGCTGTAGGTCAGGTCGTCGGCATAGCTGTGGGCGGTGACCACGAAGGTCTGGCTGTCGGCGTCGAAGCGCACATCGCGCACGGCGGTATTGAAGCGGATCAGTTCGCGGACCCCGGCTTTCTCGACCCGGCCCTTGATGTAGTCCCAGAGCACCTCTCTTGGCGGGTATGAGCCCATGGGCCGGCCGAAATGCTCGTCGAAGCTGTAGTCGGCGAACTCCAGGCATTCCTTTGGCCCGTTGGACCAGAGGTAGCGATACATGCTGCCGTGGACCGGCTCGCCGTGCTGGTCGAGGCCGGTGCGCCAGGTGTAGTTCCACATCCCGCCCCAGTCGGCCTGCTTCTCGAAGCACACCAGCTCGGGGATGTCCGCGCCCTTGGCCCGGGCGGACTGGAAGGCTCGCAACTGGGCCAGGCCGCAGGGGCCGGCGCCGATGATGGCAACGCGTTGGTTCATGGCATCTACTCCGCATTCGGAACTGTAGTAATCCAGAGGGCGCCGCGGACCCTGTGGGAGCGGGTTTACCCGCGATGACGTCAGTGGGCCCACCATCGCAATCGCGGGTGAACCCGCTCCCACAGGGTTCGCGGTGTGCTTGAGGGCTAGCGGAAAATCACCGTGCGCTCGCCGTTGAGGAACACCCGGTGCTCCAGGTGGTATTTCACCGCCCGCGACAGGGCCACGGTCTCGGTGTCGCGGCCGATGCGCACCAGGTCGTCGGGCAGCCAGGCGTGATCGACGCGCTGCACTTCCTGCTCGATGATCGGTCCTTCGTCGAGGTCCGAGGTGACGTAGTGGG
Organism: Pseudomonas bharatica; assembly: GCF_048586865.1. Lineage (NCBI taxonomy): Bacteria > Pseudomonadati > Pseudomonadota > Gammaproteobacteria > Pseudomonadales > Pseudomonadaceae > Pseudomonas > Pseudomonas bharatica. The sequence continues at coordinate 23,254 of NZ_JBMAWR010000008.1, forward strand.
CGGTGGCACCGATCAGCTTCACGCCCCGGGCATAGGCCTGGTGATAGGGCTTGGCGCCCTTGAAGCCGGGCAGGAACGAGTGATGGATATTGATCGCCCGTCCCGAAAGCTGGCGGCACAGGTCATCGGAGAGGATCTGCATGTAGCGGGCGAGGACCACCAGTTCGGTGCCGGTTTCTTCCACCAGTTGCAGCAGCGCGGCCTCCTGCTGGGCCTTGGTGTCCTTGGTCACCGGCAGGTAGACGAAGCGGATGCCCTCGCGCTCGGCCATGGCCCGCAGGTCGAGGTGGTTGGACACGATGGCGGTGATGCGCATGTCCAGCTCGCCTTTCTGATGGCGATAGAGCAGGTCGGTCAGGCAATGGTCGTACTTGCTGACCATCAGCAGCACCGGCATGGGCCGGTTGCCTTCGAACAGTTCCCAGTCCATGGCGAAGGGCATGGCGATATCGGTGAAGCCTTCACGCAGGGCATCCAGCCCGGGCTTGACCCCGTCGTTGAAGCGGAACACCGCGCGCATGAAGAAGCGCCCGGCCAGTTCGTCGTCGAACTGCGCCAGTTCGCTGATATAGCACTGGCGCCCGGCCAGGTAGGTGGTCACCGCCGCCACGATGCCGGAGGTGGCCGGGCAGCTGATCTTGAGGATGTAGTGGGTCATGGTCGTGGTCTCGTCAGCCCTTGGCGGTGCGCTTTTTCTTTTCCGGATCGTCGAACGGCAGGCTGTGGGCGATGGCCTTGGCGACGAGGCTGCCGCGCACTTCAAGGGGCAGGTCCTGGGTGGCGATCTGCGGTTCGACCCGGGCGATGGCCATGGAGCGTTCGGTCAGGCGCGAGTACATGGCGCAGGTGATCACCCCGACCTGGCGGCCGTCGTGCCACAGGGTGTCGCCGTTCTGCGCGGCACTGTGGCCGTCGAGCAGCACGCCGTAGATCCTGAAGCGCTCCTTGCCTTGCAGGCGCAGGTGCTCGCCGGCACCACGGAAGTCCTGCTTGCCGGGGGACACGGTGAAGTCCAGGCCCAGTTCCCACAGGGTGTCGCCGGCCTTCTGGTCGGCGAAGGGGTACATCTGCGAGTTGTCGTAGGGGTAGAACAGCAGGTAGCTCTCGACCCGCAGCCAGTCCAGGGCCGTGAAGGCACAGGGAATGATGCCGTGGCCGGCGCCTTTCTCGAGGATGCTGTCCCAGATCAGCGGCGCGTCGGCGGCCTTGCAGAAGATTTCATAGCCACGTTCGCCGGTGTAGCCGGTGCGGGAGATCATCACCGGGCGTTCGAACAGTTTGGTCTGCAGGTGATGGAAGTACGGCAGCTCGCGGATGCCGGGAACATGCTCGGCGAGGAAGTCCACGGCCTTCGGCCCTTGCAGCGACAGGTCGTGCAGGTCGTCGTCGAACAGCACCGCCACCTGCCGGCCCTGGGCCGAGCGCACCAGCATCTCGTGGCCGCTGCCGGCGCCGTGGACCACCATGAAGGCATTGGGGCCGGTGCGGTAGACGATGCAGTCGTCGGCGAAGGTGCCGTCTTCATTGAGCATGCAGGCGTACACCGACTTGCCCGGATAGAGCTTGGAGATATCCCGGGTGGTGGCGTCCTGCAGCAGGCTTTCGGCATGGGGACCGACGTAGTGGACCTTCTTCAGCCCGGAAACGTCCATCAGGCCGGCACGGGTACGGATGGCTTCGTGGTGGTCGGCGAGATCGCTGGCGTAGGTCCAGGCAGTGCCCATCCCGTTCCAGTCTTCGAGTTTCGAACCGAGCGCCAGGTGGCGTTCGCGGAGCGCGCTGATGCGCCAGGAGTTGGCCATGGTAAATGTCCTTTTGTCGTGATGAGTCGGGTTCAGGCTTGGGGATCGAACGGTCGCAGCCAGTCCAGCAGTGGCTGGCGGTAGCGGCTGATGCCCTTGTAGTCGGCGATCGGCTCCGGCAGGTCGCGCATCACCCGGTACAGGCGTTGCGCCCAGGCCGGGTTGGTGACCAGTTCGTCCAGGCTGATGAGGTAGGTGCGGATGCTGAACATCAGCGCGTTGGAACGCGGCAGGCGCACCATCAGTTGCAGCTCGACCCGCAGGTGCACCAGGGCCCCGGCGTTGTCGGCGGTGACCTTGCCGCGGTCGCTGCCCCACTGGTGATACGTTTCGGGCGAGGTGTCCAGGCGCGGGTTGATGGTCAGGGTCCAGTTCAGGCGGCGCACCGGCTGGCCGACCTGGATGTTCAGCAGGTATTTCAAGGCCCGCTCGAACACGCCGGCGCGATGGGCCATGGGCACCGGCGCGTGCCATTGCTGGAAGCTCATGCCGGCGTCGAAGCGCAGCGACCAGTCGGCCGGGCAGGTGACCATGCCGGCGTCCATGAACAGGTCGTTGTCGCGCTGGTCGAGCAGGGCGAAGTCGCCCTGCATCTGCCGGGTGATGTACTCAAGCGGCTCGCAGGGCAGGGTGGCCGGGTCGCCGAAGGTGAAGCGCTGGTCGATGCCCAGGGCCAGGTTCTGCCAATGCCAGGCATCGCCGTCGCGGGCCAGGCGGAAGTGTTGCGGGTAGTCCGTGGCCAGGCTTTGCATCAGCAGGGCCACACTGTCCCAGGCGGCCTGGGCCATGTGCGGCATCACCAGGCAGCGCTGCGGGTCCAGTTCGAGCACGCGGGCACGCTCGGCCATCTCCGAGACGTAATGCTCATCGACGTCGAACAGGTGCTCGAACACCGAGCCGGGATCGCGGGAGGTGGCCGGCTCCAGGTTCACCGAGTACATGTACTGGTCTTCCGGGAACGGGAAGGGAAAGCGGGCGATGGCTTCGGCGCTGTTGGCGAAGCTGAAGTCGTCCCGGTAGGTTTCCAGCGGCTTGAAGGTCAGGGTCATGGCGAAGGCTCCGGGGTCAGATATCCAGCAGGATCGGGCTGCCGCAGCCACGGGATACGCAGGGCATCAGGCTGGTGGCACGCTCGTTGGCGGCTAGGAAGTGGTCGCGGTGCTCGACGTCGCCTTTCAGGTAAGGCGTCTGGCACTGGCCGCACACGCCGCCACGGCACAGGTTGGGGATCTCGACGCCGGCGGCTTCGAGGGCTTCGAGCAGGCTTTGCTCGGCACCGACCTGCAATTGGCGGCCGCTGCGCTGCAGCTCGACGCTGAAGGGCAGGCCCGGCTCGGCCGCAGCAAAGGCTTCGCTGTGAACGCGGCGCGGACTCCAGCCCTGGGCCGCGGCCTGTTCGGCTATCGCCAGCAGCAAGGATTGCGGGCCGCAGCTGTAGACGTGGGCGCCCAGTGAGCGGTCCTTGAGCAGGGCCCGGGCATCCAGGCGACGGATGCCGGCGGGGTACTCGTGCAAGCGCGGGCCGAGCGACTGGCGCAGTTCGCCCAGGTAGGCATCGCTGCTGCCGCTGCGGTAGGCGTAGTGCAGCTCGAAGTCGTCACCGCGGCGCAGCAGTTCGCGGCTGTGGGCCATGAAGGGCGTGATGCCGATCCCTGCGGCCACCAGCAGGTGCTGCCGGGCCTTGCTGTAGAGCGGGAAGAGATTGGCCGGGGCGCCGATGCGCAAGTGATCGCCACTGCACAGCACCTGGTGCAGGTAGCGCGAGCCGCCCCGGGAGTTGTCCTGATGGCGCACGGCGATGCGGTATTCACGGTTGTCAGCCGGGTCGCCGAGCAGCGAATAGGCATTGCGTCGTCCATCGGGCAGGTGCACCTGGACGTGGCTGCCGGCGGAAAAGCCGGGCAGGGCGCCGTCGATCGCTTGCAGGCGGTACTCGCGGATCACCGGGGTCAGTTCATGGATGGCGGCGACGCGGACATCGATCATGGGCGGGGCTCTCCATTCGGCAAGTCGGCATTCGGCAAGTCGGCGTAGGGTTGGTCGGCATCGGCGCACACACCGAGGTAGGCGCCCAGGCGTTGCGAGAAGTGGCGCCGCACCTCCAGCTGCACGCCGCAGTGGGCGCAGGTCAGGGATTCGGCGGCGCTGGCCGGCTGGCACTGGGCGCAGTGCACGCAGAACACCCGGCGACTGCCCGGCAAGCGGCTGAGGAGGATTTCATCGCCCTGCAGGCCGGCGGCCTGGGCCACGGCTTGCAGCGGCCAGATGAAGGCTTCGTCGCCGCGCAATTCCAGGCGCAGGCCGCAGCGGGCCAGTTCAAGGCGGGCGGCGAGGGCCTGCTGCAAGGCAGCGTTGCTGGCGTAATCGCCCTGCACCAGCTGCTGCGCGGCGGGATACCCGGCGTCGCGGTACTGCGTGACCAGCAGATCCGCCGGCCCGGCCTGGGGCTCGTAGCGGGGGACGCTGAAAGGGTGATCGGTCATGGCTTTTCTCTGCGGCTGTTTCTTCGTGAGGGAAATAATTTCTCCTCAGGAAATTTCGCTCAATCCGCTAGAGGGGGTATGCCAAAAGGAGTAGTGGGCGCCGCAGGGCACGAAAGTTGCTGCCTTGGGAATCAATTCCCCAGGGTTGCAGGAGGAGAGGGATGGACAATGCCTTGCAGTCGCCCATCGCGCGGGACGACCTCACCGAGCGCGAGGGCCAGACCCTGGCGCTGATCGGCGCGGGCCTGAGCAACAAGCAGATCGCCCGGGAACTGGGAATCAGCGACGGCACCGTGAAGATCTACGTGCGCAATCTGCTGCGCAAGTTCCGCCTCGGCTCGCGCCTGGCCCTGGCCACGAGGGTGCATCGCGGTGCACCGGTGATGCCTGCTGCACCGATTCCGTTCGCTTCCGGCCTGCTGGATGAACTGCCGGGGCTGATCTACCGCGGGCGCAACGACCGCACCTGGTACATGGAGTACGTCAGCGCAGGGTGCCTGCCATTGACCGGCTATCCACCGGAATACCTGACCTCCAGCCCGGAGCGCAGCTACGGCTCGCTGATCCTCGACGAGTATGCGGAGTACATCTGGTACTGCGTGCAATGCGCGCTGCTCAAGCACGAGCCCTATCAACTGAGCTACCGGATCCGCAGCGCCGGTGGGCAGATCAAGGACGTGTGGGAGACGGGGGTTGGCATCTATTCCGGCGACGGCGAGGTGCTGGGCGTCGAAGGGGCGATCTTCGAGCGGCTGGTGTGAGGTTCGCGTACGCCGGAAAGCACTTGCTCGCGTACGGGGGCTCGGTCATCCTGCCCCGCATCGCTACCCGCCGAGGAACCCCAAGGTTTGCCCGAGTCACTGCCCAACCCGTTGTTGCAATACCTCGCCCGATTGGCCCCCTCCAGCCAGTTGACCATGAACTATGTGCTGCAGGACGCTGCCGACCGTCTCGGTTTCGACGAGTGCGATATCAGCGACGTGCCCTGGCATCAGCTCGAACCCGCGCATATCACCGATCTGGTTGCCGCCCTGCGCAGCGATGGCTACGCGCCTAACAGCACGTCGCTCTACGTCAATGCCGTTCGTGGCGTGATGAACGAAGCCTGGCGCCTGGGCCTGATCGACCAGGAGCGCCTGTTGCGCATTCGCGAAGTCAAGGGCGTGCAGGGCACCCGCCTGCCGGTGGGGCGCAACCTCAAGCGCAGCCTGATCCGCGAACTGATGGAGGTCTGCGCCGCCGATCCGCGGCCCCAGGGCCTGCGCGATGCGGCGCTGATCGCTTTGCTGTACGGGACCGGCATGCGCAAATCGGAGTCGGTGAACATCGACCTGGCCCAGGTGGACTTTGCCGAGCGCAGCCTGCAGGTGCTGGGCAAGGGCAACAAGCAGTTGATCAAGTACGCCCCGGCCTGGGCCTTCGAAAAGCTCGATGCCTGGCTGACGTTCCGTCGCCAGCAGTTACCGCCGGGCGTCCAGGACGATGGCTTCCTGTTCAACCGCATTCGCCGCGGCAGCCATATCACCCGCGAGCGCATCACCAAGCACGCGATCTACTACATCGCCCGCCAGCGCGGACAACAGGTGGGGGTGAAGATCATGCCCCACGATTTCCGCCGGTCGTTCATTACCCGGGTGATCGAGGAGCATGACCTGTCCATCGCGCAGAAACTGGCGCACCACAGCAATATCCAGACCACCGCCAACTACGATATGCGCGATGACAACGAGCGGCGCAGGGCGGTGGACCGGTATGACTATTGAAGCGTGGAAGACGCGGATGCCCTGGGTGAAATAGACATCAGGACCCGGCTTTCTGCAACGGTGCGGAAACGGCCTCCGCAGCCTGTCCGGAATGCCGCATCACATGGATCGCCGCCAGCGCCGCTACCACCAGCCCCGGCGAAGCGGCCAGCAGCACGCCGGCCGTCCCGGCACCGGCCGCAAGGATCTGCCCGGCCGCCAGCGGTCCGCTCACCGAACCCAGGCGCCCGATGGCCACTGCCGCCCCGACACCGGTAGCGCGTACGGCGGTCGGATACAGCGGCGGGGCCAGCGCGTAGAGCACCAGTTGCGCGGCGATCACGAACAGCCCTGCGGCAAACCCGGCAATGGCCATGGCCGTCACGCCCACCGACAACCCCAGCCCGGCCAGCGATACAAGCAGGCCGGCATAGATGCACAGGGTGACCCGCTGCGGGCTGCCACGGTCCAGCAGCATGCCGCCCAGCAGCGAACCCAGCGCGCCGCCGACGTTGAACAGCATCTGCACCAGCCCGGCATCCGGCTTGCTGAAGCCCTGGCCGATCAGCAGCGACGGCAGCCAGTTGAGCAGCATGTACATCACGGTCAGGGTGAAGAAGTAGGCGAGCCACAGCATCAGCGTGGCACTGGCCCTGCCTTCGCCGAACAGCGCGCTGGACGTGGAAGGCCGTTGCAGCACCGCACCGGCCTGCTGGAAGGCGCGGGATTCCGGAAGCATGACCAGCATCAGCGGGACCGCGAGCAGGGGCGCGAGGCCACCGATGATAAAGGTCATCTGCCAGTGATCATGGGAGAACATCGCCACCACCGCTGCCAGCGCACCACCGAGCGGTACCCCGGAATACATGATGCTGATGGCGGTGCTGCGCCGTTGCTCGCCCACCGCTTCGGCGCACAGGGCGATCAGGTTGGGCAGGGCGGCGCCCAAGCCCAGGCCGGTCATCAGCCGGGCCAGCAGCAACTGGTTATAGGTGGCGACATAGGCGGTCCACAGGGAGAACACGCCGAACAGGATGACCGCCGCCACCAGGACTTTCTTGCGCCCGATCCGGTCGGCCAGCCAGCCGCCGAAGAACGCTCCCGGCAACAGGCCGATGATGCTGGCACTGAATACCCAGCCGAGCATCTTCGGGTCCAGCTCGAAACTCTGGCGCAACCCGGCAGCCGCGGTGCCGGCCGATTGCAGGTCGAAACCCTCGATCAGCGCGACGATGAAACACAAAGCGATTGTCAGCGTCGGACGACGCAGTGAAGTGTCCATGGCATGGCCTCGTTCTTGTTGTTGTAGTTCTGCTTGCACCGGTCTCGGACGCCGGCGTGAAAACAAGATAACAAGAATAACTATTTTTGCAGCTGGTTTTTTCTGATCGACGAGGCTTTTGAAGAGGCTTGCGCTAGACGCCGGCGCGACGGAAAATCCCCCGGTCGTGATCGAATAGTTAATAAAATTAATGTTCGATTATCGGTCATTTGCCGTTGACGGAGCCTGGCTGCCTTTCCATTCTCCGCTGCGAGGCGACGCCCGATACGTCGCCCGACTGCCAGAAAACAAAAACAACAAGAGTGGACTCCCCTTATGCAGCACTGCGTTCGTGATACCCGCGCTTTCCTGGCGCTGGCGGTGGCATTGGCCAGCACCCCGAGCCTGGCTGGCGGCTTCTTCGAAGACAGCCACGCCAACCTTGCGCTGAAAAACTACTACCTGGATCGCGACTACAAGGACGGCGGCGCCAAGAGCGCCGCGCGGGAGTGGGCACAGGGTTTCAATCTGTTCGTCGAGTCCGGCTTTACCGAAGGGCCGGTGGGCTTCGGCCTGGATGCCCGGGGCTTGCTGGGGTTGAAGCTGGATTCGGCGCCTCATCGCAGCGGCACCGAACTGCTGCCGGTGTCGAAAAGCGACAAGGTCGCGGCCGATGATTACTCGCGGCTGGCAATGACCGCCAAGATGAGGATCAGCCAGACCACGGTGAAGAGCGGCGACAACCTGATCTTCCTGCCGTTCGCCTTCGCCAGTCCGTCGCGCCTGCTGCCGCAGACATTCCGCGGCACCACCCTGAGCTCGAAGGAAATCGACGGCCTGACCGTCAATGCCGGCTACCTGGACCGTATCAACAAGCGCGATTCCACCAGCTACGAGCGCATGGCGATCGCCTCGCCCAATGGCCGCTTCCGTGGCCCGGAAACCTCGCCGCACATGCTCTATGCCGGCGCTGACTACCAGTTGAACAAGTCCCTCGGGTTTCGTGCCTATCATGCCGAGCTCAAGGACCTCTACCAGCAGGACACCCTGGCCGCACTCTACGAGCAGGGCATCGGTGACGGTACCTTCAGCGCCGACCTGCGCAGCTTCTTCAGCCGCGAGGACGGCCAGGCACGAGCGGGCAGGGTGGACAACGTCAACGCCTCGGCGATGTTCAGCTACCGCCTGGGCGGGCACAGGCTGGGCGTCGGCTACATGCACTCCAGCGGCGACTCGGCCACGCCCTATGTGTCGGGTACCGAGTTGATGGGCATGAGCGAGCTGACCATGAGTTCGGACTTCCTCAACGCCAAGGAGCACACCTGGCAGGCGATCTACGACTACGACTTCGTCGCCCTCGGCGTGCCGGGGCTCAAGAGCCGGCTGCGCTACGTGCGCGGGGACAATATCGAGCTGGCCTCGCTCAATGCCGACGACCGCAAGGAGCGTGAGTTCCAGATGGAGCTGGGCTATGTGATCCAGAGCGGGCCGATGAAGAACGTCGGGTTCCTGGCGAGGAAGTCGATCTACCGCAATGACTTCCCGACGGGCGCGGCGTTCAGGGACGAAAACCAGACCCGGTTCATCGTGACCTACACCTTGCCGATCTGGTAACCCGCATCTCACGGTTGACACACAACCCTGTGGGAGCCGGCGTTACCGGCGATGAGGCCTGAAAAGACAATGATGTTGTCCGGGCGGGCCTCATCGCCGGCAACGCCGGCTCCCACAGGGTACGCGGCGTGCTGTCTATTCCTGATACACCTTCTTCAACAAGCGCAGCAACTCCGCGCGCTCGCTGTCGTCCAGCGCCGCCGTGGCATCGCGGTCGCTGTCGCTGGCGATCTGCCGAAGTTCCTTGAGCAGCGCTTCCCCGGTCTTGCTCAGGAAGATCCCGTAGGAACGCTTGTCCGGCTTGCAGCGAATGCGCACCGCCAGCGCCCGCTCTTCCAGCTTGTTCAGCAACGGCACCACCTGCGGCGGCTCGATGGCCAGGGCGCGGGCCAGGTCGGCCTGCATCAGCCCGGGGCTTTGGTCGATGATCGCCAGCGCGGAGAACTGCGCGGGGCGCAGGTCGTGCACCGCGAGCCGGGCGATGAGGTTCTGGAACAGCTTCAACTGGGCACGGCGCAACGCGTAACCGATCAGGTCTTCGAGGGAGGCATCCAGCGCCGGGGCCGGCTCGGGGGCGGTGTCGGTGTTGCGGGCGGACCTTGCCATCGGAAGCGGAACTCCTTGGATCATGAGTAAGAAAGTTACCCAGTTTGCCCGCCCGAAGGGGATATGGCTAGCGCGCTCAGCAAAGAAAGCCATTCTACTGATTCTGGGGAAAGGATAATTTTCATAATAGTTAATTGACATAACTAATTTGCTCGATTAGCTTGCTAACCATCACCTCGAACAACAAGAGTGCATCACATGAGCAACTACGAAGGCCGCTGGACCACCGTCAAGGTCGAACTGGAATCGGGCATCGCCTGGGTCACCCTGAACCGTCCGGACAAACGCAACGCCATGAGCCCGACCCTCAACCGCGAGATGGTCGATGTCCTGGAAACCCTGGAGCAGGACCCGCAGGCCGGCGTGCTGGTGCTGACGGGTGCGGGCGAGTCCTGGACCGCCGGCATGGACCTCAAGGAATACTTCCGCGAAGTGGACGCCGGCCCCGAGATCCTCCAGGAAAAGATCCGTCGCGAAGCCTCGCAATGGCAATGGAAGCTGCTGCGCATGTACGCCAAGCCGACCATCGCCATGGTCAACGGCTGGTGCTTCGGCGGCGGTTTCAGCCCGCTGGTGGCCTGCGACCTGGCAATCTGCGCCGACGAAGCCACCTTCGGCCTCTCGGAAATCAACTGGGGTATCCCGCCGGGCAACCTGGTGAGCAAGGCCATGGCCGACACCGTGGGCCATCGCCAGTCGCTGTACTACATCATGACCGGCAAGACCTTCGGCGGGCCGAAAGCCGCCGAGATGGGCCTGGTCAACGAAAGCGTGCCATTGGCGCAACTGCGCCAGACCACGCGCGAGCTGGCGCTGAACCTGCTGGAAAAGAACCCGGTGGTCCTGCGCGCCGCCAAGAACGGCTTCAAGCGTTGCCGCGAGCTGACCTGGGAGCAGAACGAAGACTACCTGTACGCCAAGCTCGACCAGTCGCGCCTGCTGGACACCGAAGGCGGTCGCGAGCAGGGCATGAAGCAATTCCTCGACGACAAGAGCATCAAGCCGGGCCTGCAGGCGTATAAACGCTGAATGCCCACGGCGACGTCCAGCGACGTCGCCATCGCGTGCTTCCCGATAAAGACAACTAACGAGGAACGAGCATGTTGCAGGTGCCTTTGCTGATTGGCGGCGAGTCGCGTCCCGCCAGTGACGGACGAACCTTCGAACGGCGCAACCCGGTGACCGGGGCAGTGGTGTCGCGGGTGGCCGCCGCCACCCTGGACGACGCCGACGCTGCGGTTGCCGCGGCCAGCGCCGCTTTTCCGGCCTGGTCGCGCCTGGCCCCCAACGAACGCCGCAGCCGCCTGCTGGCCGCCGCCGATGCCTTGCAGGCGCGTACTTCCGAGTTCATCGCCGCCGCTGGCGAGACCGGGGCCATGGCCAACTGGTACGGATTCAACGTCAAGCTGGCCGCCGGCATGCTGCGTGAAGCAGCCTCCATGACCACCCAGATCACCGGCGAAATCATCCCCTCCGACGTGCCCGGCAGCCTGGCCATGGCCGTACGGGCGCCCTGCGGCGTGGTCCTGGGCATTGCGCCATGGAACGCCCCGGTGATCCTCGCCACCCGCGCTATCGCCATGCCTTTGGCCTGCGGCAATACCGTGGTGCTCAAGGCCTCCGAGCTGAGCCCGGCGGTGCATCGGCTGATCGGCCAGGTGCTGCAGGACGCCGGCCTGGGCGATGGTGTGGTCAACGTGATCAGCAACGATCCGGCCGACGCGCCGAAGATCGTCGAGCGCCTGATCGCCAACCCGGCGGTGCGCCGGGTCAATTTCACCGGCTCGACCCATGTCGGGCGCATCGTTGGCGAGCTGGCGGCGCGGCACTTGAAGCCGGCGCTGCTGGAACTGGGCGGCAAGGCGCCGTTCCTGGTGCTGGACGATGCCGACCTCGACGCCGCCGTCGAAGCGGCGGCCTTCGGTGCCTACTTCAACCAGGGCCAGATCTGCATGTCCACCGAACGCCTGGTGGTGGACGAGAAGATCGCCGACACCTTCGTCGACAAGCTCGCCGCCAAGATCGCCACCCTGCGCGCCGGCGATCCGCAGGACCCGGCCTCCGTGCTCGGTTCGCTGGTCGACAGCGGCGCCGGCGAGCGCATCAAGGCGCTGATCGACGATGCCGTGGAAAAGGGTGCACGCCTGGTCTGCGGCGGCCAGCTGGACGGCAGCATCCTGCAGCCGACCCTGCTGGACCGGGTGGACGCCAGCATGCGCCTGTATCGCGAGGAGTCCTTCGGTCCGGTGGCGGTGGTTCTGCGTGGTACGGACGACGAGGCGCTGCTGGCCCTGGCCAACGACTCCGAGTTCGGCTTGTCCTCGGCCATCTTCAGCCGCGACACCAGCCGCGCCCTGGCCCTGGCCCAGCGGGTCGAGTCGGGCATCTGCCATATCAACGGACCGACCGTGCACGACGAGGCGCAGATGCCGTTCGGCGGGGTCAAGTCCAGTGGCTACGGCAGTTTCGGCAGCCGCACGGCGATCGACCAGTTCACCCAGTTGCGCTGGATCACCCTGCAGCACGGTGCCCGTCACTACCCCATCTGATCCGCCCGGCAGTACCCGCCGCCTGGCGCATCCGGGCGGCGGCACGACAGACAACAAGAACAAGGAGCAACCTGCGTGAATTCCGAAGCCAGTCCACGGCCGACCGACCGTGCCCAACCTCCGCGCTATCGGCAGGTGTCCATCGGTCATCCCGAGGTTGAAGTCAGTGATGTCGGGGGCATCCTGCGCATGCGTGCGCTGGAGCCTTTGGCGCCGCTGCCTGCGCGCCTGCTCGAACGCCTGGAATACTGGGCCGAAGTACGCCCCGGGCAGACCTTTATCGCCGCCCGCGAAAACGGCGGTGCCTGGCGCGAGATCAGTTACGCCGCGATGCTCCGGCAGGTGCGGACCATCGCCGCTCACCTGCTCGACCTGGGCCTGAGCGCCGAGCGTCCGCTGGCGCTGTTGTCCGGCAATGACATCGAGCACCTGCAGATCGCCCTCGGCGCCATGTACGCGGGCATTCCCTATTGCCCGGTGTCGCCGGCCTACGCCTTGCTGTCCCAGGACTTCGCCAAGCTGCGGCATGTCTGCGAGGTGCTCACCCCGGGCGTGGTCTTCGTCAGCGATAGCCAGCCGTTCCAGCGTGCCATCGACGCGGTGCTGGACCCTTCGGTGGCGGTGATCAGCGTGCGTGGCGTCGTCGAGGGGCGCCAGACGATCGATTTCGCTTCGCTGCTGGAGCCCACCGACCTGGACAGAGCCGACGCTGCCTTTGCCGCCACCGGCCCCGACACCATCGCCAAATTCCTGTTTACCTCCGGCTCGACCAAGCTGCCCAAGGCGGTGATTACCACCCAGCGCATGCTCTGTGCCAACCAGCAGATGCTGCTGCAGACCTTCCCGGTGTTCGCCGAGGAGCCGCCGGTGCTGGTGGATTGGCTGCCGTGGAACCACACCTTTGGCGGCAGCCATAACCTCGGCATCGTCCTGTACAACGGCGGCAGCTTCTACCTCGATGCCGGCAAGCCGACGCCCCAGGGCTTCGCCGAGACCCTGCGCAACCTGCGCGAGATTTCGCCCACGGCCTACCTCACCGTGCCCAAGGGCTGGGAAGAGCTGGTCAAGGCGCTGGAGCAGGACGCCGGGCTGCGCGAGGTGTTCTTTGCCCGCATCAAGCTGTTCTTCTTCGCCGCGGCGGGGCTGTCGCAAAGTATCTGGGACCGGCTCGACCGCATCGCCGAGCAACACTGCGGCGAACGCATCCGCATGATGGCTGGGCTGGGTATGACCGAGGCCGCGCCGTCCTGCACCTTCACCACCGGACCGCTGTCCATGGCCGGCTATATCGGCCTGCCGGCGCCGGGGTGCGAGGTCAAGCTGGTGCCGGTGGGCGACAAGCTCGAAGGCCGCTTCCGCGGCCCGCACATCATGCCCGGCTACTGGCGCGCGGCGCAGCAGACTGCCGAAGTGTTCGACGACGAAGGGTTCTATTGCTCGGGCGACGCAATCAAGCTTGCCGATCCGCAGCAGAGCCAGCTCGGCCTGATGTTCGATGGCCGCATCGCCGAGGACTTCAAGCTTTCGTCCGGGGTCTTCGTCAGCGTCGGGCCGCTGCGCAACCGCGCGGTGCTGGAGGGCTCGCCCTATGTGCAGGACATCGTGGTGGCGGCGCCGGATCGGGAATGCCTGGGCATCCTGGTCTTCCCGCGCTTGCCCGAATGCCGGCAACTGGCGGGGCTGGACGGGCAGGCCAGTGACGCCGAAGTGCTGGCCAGCGCCCCGGTGCGCGCCTGGTTCGCCGACTGGCTGGAGCGCCTGAACCGCGACGCCCAGGGCAATGCCAGCCGCCTGGAATGGCTGGCCCTGCAGGAGGAAGCGCCTTCGATCGACCAGGGCGAGATCACCGACAAGGGCTCGATCAACCAGCGTGCTGTGCTGCAACGGCGGGCTGCCCAGGTCGAGGCGCTGTATCGCGGCGAGGCACCGGGCATAGTGCGCGCCGGAGGGAAACCATGAGCCTGTGCAGCCGTTTCGACGATGTGGCGATCGTCGAGATGGCGCGTACGCCATGGGTCGACCTCGGTGGCGCGCTGGCCGGGGTATCGCCCATCGACCTGGGCATCCATGCGGGCAGGGCGGTGCTGGAACGGGCGGCGCTCGCCCCGGGCAGCGTCGACAGCGTGCTGGCCGGCAGCATGGCCCAGGCCAGTTTCGATGCGTACATGCTGCCCCGGCATATCGGCCTGTACAGCGGCGTGCCGCAGGCGGTGCCGGCGCTGGCGGTACAGCGGATCTGCGGCACGGGGCTGGAATTGCTGCGCCAGGCCGGCGAGCAGTTGCGTGACGGCGTGCAGCGGGTGCTGTGCGTGGGCGCGGAGTCGATGTCGCGCAACCCGATTGCGGCGTACGAGCACCGCGGCGGCTTCCGCCTGGGGGCGCCGGTCGGGTTCAAGGATTTTCTTTGGGAGGCACTGTACGACCCGGCGGCTGGCGTGGACATGATCGGTACCGCCGAGAACCTGGCCCGTGAGTACGGGCTGGACCGGGAAGCGGTGGATGCCTGGGCCTTGCGCAGCCATCAGCGGGCCCTGTCCGCCCAGGCGGCCGGGTGGTTCGACGAGGAAATCGCCGCCGTACGCAGTGCAGTCTTCGAAGCGGACGATTGCCTGCCACGGGGGATCGAACTGCCCCGGGGCGTCAGCGAAGTCGTTCGTGACAGCCATCCCCGTACTACCGATGCCACCGCGCTGGCCCGGCTGCGGGCCATCCACGGGGGCGGCGTACAGACCGCCGGCAACAGTTGCGCGGCGGTCGATGGTGCAGCGGCGGCGCTGGTCTGTCGTTACTCGGCCTGCGAGCGGCCACCCTTGGCCCGGCTGTTGATGGCCACGGCCGTCGGCGTGCCGCCCCGGACCATGGGCATCGGCCCGGCCCCGGCGATCCGCCTGCTGCTGGAGCGCAGCGGCTTGCGCCTGGAGCAGATCGACCGCTTCGAGATCAACGAGGCACAGGCGGCACAGGTGCTGGCGGTGGCCCGTGCGCTGGAGCTGGACCCCGAGCGCCTGAACGTCCATGGCGGTTCCATCGCGCTCGGCCATCCGCTGGCGGCCACCGGCCTGCGCCTGGTGCAGACCCTCGCTCGCCAGTTGCGCGAAGGCAACCTGCGCTATGGCATCGCCGCGGCCTGCATTGGTGGCGGCCAGGGCATGGCGCTGTTGATCGAAAACCCCCAATTCGCTGCTTGAACGAGGTAACCCATGGCCTACCGGGCGCCTTTGGGCGATATGCAATTCGTGCTGCAACACTGGCTGCGCGCCGACCGCGACTGGCGGGAAATGCCGGCGTTCGCCGAGGTCGATTTCGACCTTGCCGGGCAGGTGCTGGAAGAGGCGGCGCGCTTCGCCAGCCAGGTCCTCGCTCCGCTGAACACCCCGGGTGATCGCCAGGGCTGCCGGCTGGTGGATGGCGAAGTCATCACCCCGGAGGGGTTTCCGGCGGCTTACCGCGCCTATGTCGAAGGCGGCTGGCCGGCGCTGGCCTGCGCGGTGGAGCAGGGCGGCCAGGGCCTGCCCCAGGTACTGGATGCGGCGCTGCTGGAAATGCTCTACGCCAGCAACCATGCCTGGGCCATGTACACCGGGATCGCCCATGGCGCCTATCTGTGCCTGAAGACCCACGCTTCGCCCGAATTGCAGGCGCGTTATCTGCCCGGCATCGTCAGCGGCGAGACCTTGCCGACCATGTGCCTGACCGAACCCCAGGCCGGCAGCGATGTCGGTCTGCTGCGCTGTCGCGCCGAGCCGCTGGACGACGGCAGCTATGCGGTCAGTGGCAACAAGCTGTTCATCTCCGGTGGCGAGCATGACCTGAGCCACGACATCCTTCATCTCGTCCTCGCCCGCTTGCCGGATGCACCTGCCGGCAGCAGGGGCGTGTCGTTGCTGCTGGTACCGAAATGGCTGGACGGCGGTGAGCGCAACGGCGTGCATTGCGATGGCCTGGAACACAAGCTCGGCATTCGCGGCAGCGCCACCTGTGCCTTGCGTTTCGAAGGCGCTCGCGGCTGGCTGGTGGGCCGGCCACACGGCGGGCTGGCGGCGATGTTCGTGATGATGAACTCGGCGCGCCTGCATGTTGGCTTGCAGGGGCTGGGACATGCCGAAGCGGCCTGGCAAGTGGCCCGTGACTACGCCCTGGAGCGGCGACAGATGCGCGCCCCCAGGCATCCCGAGGGCGTCGCGCCGGCATTGGCCGACCCGATCCACCTGCACCCGGCCATGCGCCGGATTCTCCTGGAACTGCGGGTGCGTACCGAAGGCATGCGCGCCATCGGCTACTGGGCCGCGCATTGGCTGGATATCGCCGCCGAAGCGGCTGACCCGGCGCAGCGTGCCAAGGCCGAGACCCTCGCAGCGTTGCTCACGCCTGTCGTCAAGGCCAGCTTCACCAGCCAGGGATTCGAGCTGGCGAGCAAGGCGTTGCAGGTGTTCGGCGGGTACGGCTACACGGCGGAGTTCCCCATCGAGCAGACCCTGCGCGACAGCCGCATCGCCATGATCTACGAAGGCAGCAACGAGATTCAGGCCAACGACCTGCTGCTGCGCAAGGTGCTCGGCGATGGCGGCGAGGGCTTCGGCCTGCTGCTCGCCGAGCTGCGCGCGGAAGCGCAGGCGAGCGGCTCGGTGTACGCCGATGCGCTGGGCGAGGTGTGCGACGGTCTGGAGGGATTGCTGCCGGAGCTGCAGGCGTTCAGTGCCGGGGATGGCGAGTATCCTTATCGGGCGGCGGGGGACTTCCTGCAGTTGTGCTCCATCAGTCTGCTGGCCTTTGCCTGGGCCCGGAGTGCCCGCTGTGCCGAGGGGCTGGCGCAGCCGCTGCGGCGGGAGAAGCTGGAGAGTGCCGGGTTCTGCTTCGATTATCTGTTGCCGGAGTTCGATCGGCAGATGGCGGCTGTGCGGGCGGCGCGGGCGCCGCTGGCATTTATTGGGTGACTGTACCGGCCTCATCGCGGGTGAACCCGCTCCCACAGGGGATTGCATAACCTGTGGGAGCGGGTTCACCCGCGATGAGGCCGGTCCAAACACCCGAAAAACCTGGGCGAGGCCCGTACCAGAGCCTCGGCTTGTGCGACAGATTTCACAAAACTTTCACTTTATTTCGAACTTTCCTACAGACCATTCCCTCGAAGCCCTGCATTCGTTAATACGTTTACCGTCATGGAGGCTTCACCAATGCGTACCCGTAACCTGCTCGTCCCGACCTGCATCCTGGCCCTTCTGGGGGCTCCCCTGGCTGCCGTCGCCGCGCCGAGCACCGACCCGCTGTTTACCCTCGGTCTGACGGGCAGCTACGACAAGTTCAAGTTCGAAGGCGGCAGCGAATCCGACGACAGCCATATGGGCCAGGGCGGTGTGTTCGCCACTTTCGGCAACAAGCTCACCGCCGAATCCGGCTTCATCTACCAGATCGGAGCCGAGGCCAAGTACGGCAAGAAGAACGACAACAAGCTCAAGGAAGCCCAGGCCGACCTCGACCTCGGCTGGCGTGCCGCGCTGGATGCGCGCAACTTCGTCGATGTCAGCGTGGGTGGCGGCTACGGCTGGTCGCGCTTCGAGCCGGACATCAACGACATCGACACCAAGCTCACCGTCAAATCGCCATTCGCCAAGGCTGCACTGGGCTACAACCACCAGTTCGATGCCTCGACCCTGCGCGTCGAAGTCGGTGCCCGCCACACCATCGATGGCCGTGCGCGCCTGAAGGTCGAGGATTTCGGCAGCGACAGCGTCGACCTGAAGGACCGCACCAACCCCTACGCCGAAGTCAGCCTGCTGATGAACCAGCAGGGCGGCATGCCGATCCAGGTCGGCGCCTACTACACCCGTACCGAATACAAGCTGGACGAGGACTCGGCAGTGGCCGACAACACCAAGCTCAAGCGTGACGAGTTCGGCGTGAAGGTGGGTCTGGCGTTCTGATAAGGAGCGCAGAACGCACTGACTTGCAATGAACCTGTGGGAGCGGGTTTACCCGCGATAGCGATGGTGAATCCACTACCGTAATCGCGGGTAAACCCGCTCCCACAGGGTCCGAGGTGTTTGTTCGGGAAGCAGCAATCCACTGCTGAGCCACTGTTCCTGACAAAGCAGTCAAACCCCCATCCCCGCCACAGCCCTTGATTCACAAGGCTCCCAGCCTCTGGCACGGGCATTGCCATGGTGCAGCCAGTCCGTAATCAGAGAACTGCCCATGACCCTGCCTTTGCGCCGCCAGCCCCTGGCGCTGTTGATCGCCACGACCTTGCTGCCCATCCACGCCGCCCTGGCCGATGACACCGACAAGCCCGATGCCCTGCCCACCGTGACCGTCACCGCGCAGAAGCGCGAGGAATCGTTGCAGGACGTCGCCGCTGCGGTTTCCGCGGTGTCCGGCAAGAGCATCGAACAGACCGGTGGCGGCTTTACCGCCGGCAAGGCCCTGCAGGATGTGCCCAACGCCATCGCTCCCGAGTTCGCCGGCAACCAGCGGCCACGCTGGTACATCCGCGGCATGGGCTCCGGCGATATGGCCTCGACCACCGTTTACCCGGTGGGCATCTATGTCGATGACACCTATATCAGCCCGCATATCGCCACCGGCGGTCCGCTCTACGACCTGGAGCGGGTGGAAATCCTGCGCGGGCCCCAGGGCACCCTGTGGGGCAAGAACACCACCGGCGGGGCGATCAACTTCGTTTCGCGCAAGCCGCAGTTCGAAGAGGGCAACGGCTACTTCAAGCTCGACGCCGGGAATTACGACTCGCGCCTGTACGAGGGGGCCTATGGCGGCACGCTCGTCGATGATCGCCTGGCCGCCCGGGTGGCCTTCGTCGACCAGAGCAAGGACGGCCAGTTGAAGAACATCGTCGATGGCCACACCGTCGGCGACGTGCATGACCAGGCGGTGCGCGCGCAGATCCTCGCCCGCCTGAGCGACGACCTCGATGCCACCCTGCAGATCCGCTCCCGCGACTACAAGGGCCAGGGCATCGCCACCCGTGCCTGGGGCGCCGGCCCTGGCGGCACCACGCTGTTCGGCCCGGCACCGGCGCTCAAGGACGATGAAGCCGCCTTCACAGGCAAGGGCGAGGACCGCATCGAACACAACGGCGTGCAGCTCAACCTGCACTGGGACCTCGGCGAGCTGGCCCTGGACTCGATCACCGCCTTCGACGACATCCAGGAAAAGGCCCAGGGTCCCAACATGGGCATCTACGAGTTCGGCCGCTCCTGGGGTGACGATCACTGGCGCCAGGTGTCCCAGGAATTGCGCCTTTCCTCGCCCAGGAACCAGCCTGTGAGCTGGATCGTCGGCACCCACCTGTTCCACGAAAGCCTCGACAGCACCAGCAGCAGCGCGATCCTGCCCACCGCCTACAACGCGCCCTTCGGCGTCGCCAGCTATGGCCGCACCGACCTTGACCAAAGCACCACCAGCTACGCGCTGTTCGGCAGCAGCACCTGGCAGGCCAGCGATGATCTGAGTTTCACCCTGGGCTTGCGCTGGACCCGCGAGACCAAGGACATCGACCTAAATCGCGTCGCTTCGCCGGATGCCGCGGACGTGTCCTTCGCCAGCAGCAACCGTTGGTGGAAGACCTACACCGGTACCCTGGCCACCGTCGCCACCCAGGACGAGAAACGCACCTGGAACAAGCTGACCTACGATTTCACCCCCGAGTACCAGCTCAATGACAACGCCCGGGTGTATTTCCGTTATGCCAAGGGCTTCCGCTCCGGCGGCTTCAATGGCGGCGCTACGGTGCAGGCGGAAACCTCGGTGGTGGCGCCGGAGAACGTCGATGCCTACGAACTGGGGATCAAGAGCGAATGGTTCGACGAGCGCCTGATCGCCAACGCCAACGTCTTCTATTACGACTACGCCGATATCCAGGTGAACACCGTCTCGGTGAGCAACGGGCAGGTGGTGTCGCTGCTGACCAACAGCGGTGCCGGGGTGATTCGCGGGGCCGAATTCGAACTGCAGGCACTGCCGTTGCAGAACCTGCAACTGCGCGGCTCGCTGGGCCTGCTGCATACCGAACTGAAGGACTTCTCCTCGCCGGGCGGTCCGGACTACTCGGGCAACCGCATTGCCCGCTCGCCGGAGCGGACCCTGTCGGTGGGGGCGAGCTACCGGATCCCGCTGGAAGGCGGTGATGCCGTGACCCTGGACAACAGCTGGCGCTACCAGAGCCGCATCTACTTCCTGCCGACCGCCCAGGAGGACCATAGCGTGTCGCAGGGCGGGTACACGCTGGGCAATGCCAGCCTGACCTATCACTTCGCCGGCAAGCAGGACCTGGACCTGAGCGCTTATGTGAACAACCTCACCGACAAGCGCTACAAGACCGACAGCGTGCCGCTGCCGTTCGACATTGCCTGGGATGCGCGGGGTGACCGCAGGACTTATGGCGTGTCGGTGACCACCCACTTCTGATGGGGTGTGGCTGCTGGCCTCATCGCCGGCAACGCCGGCTCCCACGGTTATCGCGTACACCGCAGGACCTTGTGGGAGCCGGCGTTGCCGGCGATGAGGCCAGTACAGACACCATCACCCAAACCACCGGGCCAACCCGCTCGGCGTCAACCCGGTCCACCTCTTGAACGACCTGCGGAAATTGGTCGTATCACTGAACCGCAGGTAGTTGCATACCTCTTCATTGGTGTACCCCTTCATCTGGTAGAGGTACAACGCCACGTGCCTCCGTACCAGGTCGAGTTGCTGCTGGAAGTGGGTGCCATGCTTGCTCAGCTTGCGCTTGAAGGTGGTGGGACTGATGCCGAAGGCGGCCGCTACGCGGTCGAGGTTGATCGGCTCGTGGATATGCGCGTGCAGGTGATCGAACAACAGGTCGAGGAAGCTCGACCCACCGCCCAGCGCGGCCAGCTGTTCCAGGCACGCCTGTCGCGCCACCAGCCCCGGGGTGGTCGCCGCATTGGGCAGCGGTCGGTGGATATGCTGCCGTGGCAAGGAGAGCAGGGTGATCTGCGCATCGAAGCGCACCTCCTCACCGAGGTACACCCAGTACTGCTCGATATGCCGCGGCTGGCTCCAGGCACACTGGATACGCCACGGCAGATGCTCGCCCACCAGCCGCCGGCTCATCGCCAATACCGCGCTGAGACAGGCCTCGCCTAGAAACTGCGCCTGGTTGCCAGCGCCACAAGCGTCCTGCCAGTACAGGTGCAGGTACTGCTCTTCGAGCATCAAGCGTGGTGTCAGCAACGGGCTGAGCAGCGCATGGAATTCGCACAGGTGTTCCAGCGCCTGGTACAGGTCCCGGGCATGCAGCAGGGTCTGGCTGGCCTCGCCATAGTGCCCGGGCAGCAGGCGCTGGCCGAACAGGAAGGCGCTGTCATCGGCATCCAGCAGGCGCCGGGCGTTGTCGATCAGGGTCAGGAACTGCTGCTGGCTGAAACGCGTGGTGCCCCGGCTCAGGTCCTCGTAGAACACCTCGCAGCCGTGCAGCAGACGATGGCTGTCGATGCCCCTGGACAGTGCCAGGTCGATCAGGGTCGCAGGCTGGTAGTGACCGACGATAAATCGCTGGTCGCGCTCGTAGCCGCTCATGCCGCGCCCCGCTGCGGTGCTTGCCGCCTGGCCTTGGCGATGCCGAGATTGACCCGCCTGAGCAGGCTTTCCACATCGTCGTCGTAGGCCATGGCCGCAGCCACGCTGGCGCGCAGTTGCAGGCGCTCGCCGTGGCGCAAGGTCTTGTAGGCGAAGCCGGCGACCGCCTGTTGCAGCTCCTGCGCCAGCCAGCGGGCCTGGGTTTCGCCGGTATTGGGCATGACCACGACGAAGCGGTCGCCGGCCAGGCGGCAGAGCACGTCCTGCTGGCGCAGGTTGAGCACCAGCAACTGGGCCAGCATCTGCAACAGGTGATCGCCCTCGGCCTCGCCATGCACCAGGTTCACCGCGCTGAAATCATCGATGTCCAGCACCACCAGCGACAATGGCTGCTGCGCGCGTTCGGCCTGCTCCAGGGCCAGTTGCACGTGCTGGCGCAGGTACTGGGCGCCGCCCAGCGGGGTCAGCTTGTCGAACAGCAGGTGTTCGCGGAACCACCCCTCGCGCTTGCTCATCTGCGCGTTGATCGCCTGCTGCTCCTTGTGCAGGTGGTAGATGCCGACGGTCACCAGGAGCAGACCCACCGGCATCGGCGCGGTTTCCAGCCAGTTGTCCCAGACCGCGTCCGGGGCCAGGCGGATAAACTCGTCGAGCACATCCATCCACCAGGAAAAACACACGCAGGCCATGCCCACCGCGAGCAGGCGGCTGACCCGGCCAGCGGGGCGGCTGCGCATCAGCATTACCAGCCAGACCAGCCATATCAGCCCCGAGCCGCCTTCGCCGACCACGTCCATCCAGTTGATCTGCGCCCACGGCTTGACTTCGCCGAAGGCAAGGTAGACCTGCAAGCCCAGGTTGGCGGCGACGGCCAGGCCGACAAAGGTCAGGGTGTGCAGCTTGAGCAGTGATTTCATCGAAGGTCTCCGCACCGGGTCCGTCCAGCGTGCCCGATCTGGGTCACAGGAGTGTTACAAGGATTTGCTGCGTGATGTGCAGGGCAACTGGTCCGGGCCTGTTTCACCGCTGCAGAAGCGTTCGACGGGCAGTTTCCCGGCCGGCTCGCTCAGGCGATTGCGGCCCTGCTTGTCGCGGTTCAGGTCGAAGGCGTCGTAGAGCGTGCCGCTGGCGGTGAAGCTGCGCACTTCAAGACGCGACGGCAGCACCTCGACGGTCTGGTACAGCTGGGTGTCCTCGGCGCTGCGGTCCGGCTGCCGGCGGGCGCGGTCGTTGAGGCCGTACATCTTCGAACCGGCCACCGAAACCAGGTACACCGGGCCCTGGACCTTGCCGGCGGCGCGCGCCTTCTTCGCTGCGGCACGCCCGTTTTCATCGCTAAGGCGGCTGTAGCAGTGATCGTGCCCCTGCAACACCAGGTCCACCTTGTAGCGCTCGAACAGCGGTTTCCACGCTGCCTTCAGCGGCCCGGTGTCTTCCGGGCGAGCGCAGGTGAACAGTGGCTGGTGGGTGACCACGATCTTCCAGCGTGCCTGGCTTTCCTTCAGGCGCTGTTCAAGCCACTGGCTCTGCCGGTCGAGGGTGTTCAGGTCGAGGGCGGCCGTGCCGTCGAGGACGATGAAGCGCACGCCCTGGTAATCGATGAAATAGGTGGTGCTTTCCAGTCCCTTCACGCCGTTACCCGGCAGGGCGAACTGTTTCGCCCAATGCGGGCCGAGCACACGGCCTTCGCTGCCATCGGGGTTGAGGCTGTCCAGGTATTCGTGGTTGCCGGCGGCGACCACTTGCGGCACTGCGGCGTAGTGGAAGCCGCCGGCCTGGTTCCATTCGCCCCATTCGTCGTCGTGCACCAGGTCGTCGCGCTGCGAGGTGAGATCGCCAGCATGGACCACCAGCGCCGGGCTGGCGGTGGCGTGCAGGGCCTGGCGCACGCTGCGCGAGGCAATGGAGAGAATGTCGTTCTGGGTGTCGCCCAGGTAGATGAAGCGGAAGGGCTTGAAGCCCTGGGCGGCGGTACGCAGCTGCAGCCATTCGCTCCAGCCTTCGGCGCCCTTGACCCGGTACACATAGGGGGTGTCCGGTTGCAGGCCGGTGAGACGTACCTGGTGATACCGTGCCGCACCGTTTTCCGTGTCCAGCGGTTGGCTGCGGCCTTCGACCAGGGTGGCGCGTTTTTCCAGTTGCGGGCCGTCCAGCGCCGGCGCCAGTTGCAGCTGGCTGCTGGTCTGGCGACTGTCGGTACGGAAGGTCACGGCCA
This sequence comes from Pseudomonas bharatica, assembly GCF_048586865.1. NCBI lineage: Bacteria > Pseudomonadati > Pseudomonadota > Gammaproteobacteria > Pseudomonadales > Pseudomonadaceae > Pseudomonas > Pseudomonas bharatica. The sequence goes on from NZ_JBMAWR010000008.1 coordinate 47,081, forward strand.
TTTCCCGGGCGGGATTGGCCCCGGGAGTCAGGACAATGCGGTCGGCCAGGCCCGTGGCGGCATAGGGCGCGCCGGGGGAATGGGGCAGGGGGTCGGCGGCGGTGGCGCTGCCGATGCAGGCGGCGAGGGCGAGGGCCAGCAGGCTCGGGCGGTACATGGAGGATCCTTGATCGGTGGGTTCTGGCGGCCAAGGAAACAAAGGCAAATGACGCTTGGGTTACAGGGTGGGGGGTCTATTTGGACGCTGGGAGATGTGAAAAAAATGGTGGATCTCAAGGCCACCGCGAACCCTGTGGGAGCGGGTTCACCCGCGATTACCGTGGTAGCTTCACTATTGCAATCGCGGGTGAACCCGCTCCCACAGGGCCCTCAATGTTCTTGAAAGGGGGTCATATCAGGCCAATTCCCCGCGAAAACCATCCGAAAATGCCCCGATCCGGCCGCCCTGGACATTCCTGTCACAGATCTGCCACACACCCGCCCTAGCGTGCCCCTCAGTTTCCGCCCCGGTGTGGCGGATCGACTTCAGGGGAGCAATAACGTGGCAATCGTCAGATTCAAGATCAGCCTGCTCGGCATGGCCATCGCCGCCAGCCTGCCGGCCTTTGCCGAAGACAAGGTGGAGCACGTCAACGTTGTCGGCCAGGCCGCGAGCCTGGACCAGGCGCTGAAGGAGCAGAAGGCCTCGGACAGCATCCGCAGTGTGGTCCACGCCGACGCTGTCGGCCAGTTGCCCGACGATAACGCCGCCGAAGCCCTGCAGCGAATTCCCGGCCTGTCGGTCGAGCGCGACCAGGGCGAAGGGCGTTTCGTCAGCGTGCGTGGCATCGGCCCGGACCTGAACAGCGTGACCATCAACGGCACCCTGCTGCCGGCGCCGGAAGCCGACCGTCGCGCCGTGGCCCTGGACGTTCTGCCCACCGAACTGGTGCAGTCGCTGTCGGTGGTCAAGTCGCTGACCCCGGACATGGACGCCAACTCCCTCGGCGGTACGATCGAGGTGGAAAGCCTGTCGGCTTTCGATCATCCGGGCCTGTTCTATACCGTCAGCGGCGAAGCCAGCCATGACGAGAACACCAGCCAGACCAGCCCGAAATTCTCCGGCGCCTTCAGCAACACATTCAGCCTCGGCGACGGTATCGATAACTTCGGCGTGGCCGCAGCGTTCAGTTGGCAGCAGCGCGATTTCGGTTCGGACAACGTCGAGACCGGCGGCGCCTGGGACTTCGAAGGCGACCAGGCGCGCCTGGAAGAGGCCGAGCAGCGTGATTACCGCATCCGCCGCGAACGCACCGGCGCCGGGCTGAACTTCGACTATCGTCCGGACGATTTCTCCAGCTACTACCTGCGTACCCTCTACAGCCGCTTCAAGGACACCGAGACCCGCAACGCCGCCGGGGTCGAGTTCGGAGATCCGCAAGCCTCCGGCGAGCGCGGTGACGGCGAGGGCTGGCGCGCCCTGAAGTCCCGCGAGGACACCCAGGAAATCCAGTCCTATGTATTCGGCGGTGAACGCCTGATCGATGCCTGGACCCTCAGCGGCCAGGCCGGCTTCAGCCGGTCCAGCGAGAACGACCCGGGCGGTATCGCCAATGCCAGGTTCGAAGGCGACTTCAGCGGCATCGGCTTCGATGGCACGCGCAAACCACGCCTGGGCACAGGCGCTGACTTCTACGACGCGGACGCCTTCACCCTGGACAAGGTGGAATGGGAAAAGGCCAACTCCACCGACGAGGAAAAGAACCTGCGCCTGGATCTGGCCCGTGACTACGACCTGGCCGGCAATGCCGCCCAGGTGAAGTTCGGCGCCAAGGCCAGCCGCCGCGACAAACGTGCCGACACCGACGTCTGGGTCTATGACGATTTCGACGACGTGACCCTGGCGGGCTACCAGAGCGGCAAGGTCGATTACGCCCTCGGGAACTTCGGCAACGGCATCAGCGCCGGGGCGATCAAGGGCCTGATCGGCGGCATGGACCGCGATGCCTTCTACGACGAGGAAGAGTCGCGGATCAACGACTTCAGCATGCGCGAAGACATCAACGCCGCCTACCTGATGAACACCGTCGATATCGACGCCTGGCGCCTGATCGGCGGGGTGCGCTACGAGGGCACCGAATTCGAGGCCAAGGGCACCGGCCTGCGCGATGGCGTCTACAGCCCCACCGAAAGCCGCAAGCGCTACGACCACTGGCTCCCGGGCTTGCATGCACGCTACCAGTTCACCCCGCAGACCCAACTGCGTGCGGCCTGGACCAACACCGTGGTGCGCCCGACCTTCGGCCAGCTGGCGCCGGGCTTCATGATCGACGACAGCGAAGGCGAGGCCAGCTTCGGCAACCCGAACCTCAAGCCACTGGAATCGATGAACCTCGACCTCGGCATCGAGCACTACATGGGACGTGCCGGCACCGTTTCGGCCTTCCTGTTCTACAAGGACATCGACAATTTCGTCTACAACACCGACCTGGCCGGTACCGGCGAGTGGGTCAACTTCGACGAGGCCAAGACCTATGCCAACGGCAGCAGCGCCAAGCTGTACGGCGTGGAACTGGCCTACTCGCAGAAACTCGACTGGCTGCCGGCGCCCTGGAACGGCTTGCTGCTGGGCGGCAACCTGACCCTGAGCAAGTCCCGCGCGGACATCGAAGGCCAGGGCCTGACCCGGCGCATCGACTTGCCCAACCAGTCCGACACCGTCGGCAACCTGACCCTGGGCTGGGAAGACGACAAGCTCAGCCTGCGCCTGGCGGCCAATTACAAGTCGAAATACCTGGCGGAAGTCGCCGCGGTGGACGACAAGGCCCACGACCTGTACTCGGACGACCAGCTGTTCGTCGATTTCAAGGCCGGCTACTTCCTCACTCCGGATCTGCAGCTCACCTTCGAGGCGCAGAACATCACCGACGAGTCCTACTACACCTACACCGGGCGCTCGCGCTTCAACTCGCAGTACGAGGAATACGGCCCGACCTACAAGGTCGGCCTGACCCTGACCCACTTCTGACCGCCAGCCGAGACCCGAACATGTTCAATGCAAGACCTTTCACCTTCGCTGGCGGCCTGCTGCTGGCCCTGACGCTGTCCCAGGCCGTGGCTGCCGCGCCGCTCCTGACCCTCGGCGAGCGCCTGCCCGGCAGTGTCGAGAATGCCCGACTGTTGGGTAGCGACGGCTTCTGGCTCGGTGCCGACCGTGTGGTCGCCGGCAAGCATGGCCTGCAACTGCTCAAGGCCGATGGCCAGGTGCTGAGCCAGCTGGATGGCCGCTACAAGGGCCTCGACCTGCGCAGCGACCAGCACGCGTTGCTGGTCGCCAGCCTCGATACCAGGCGCCAGCAGGCCCTGCTGGTGCAACTGCACAAGGACACCGGCTGGAGCACGCCGCTGTACCTGCCCAAGCGCGATTTTCCCGTCGAGGGCCTGTGCCTGTATCGCGACAGCGCGCGCAACAGCTTCGTCTTCCTGATGGGCGCCGAGGGCGTGGGCGAGCAGTGGCTGGTGGCAACCGCGGATCAGCCGTTGAGCGAAGCCCGCCGCGTTCGTGGCCTGAGCCTGCCGCCGCTGAGCGAGCACTGCCAGGGCGACGATAGCGGCGACAGCCTGTTCGTCAATGAACAGAACGTGGGTTGGTGGCGCTATGGCGCGGCGGCCGAGGCGCCGCTGCAACGGCGCCCGGTGGACCTGCGCGCGCCGTTCGGTGCCATCGCCAAACGTGCCGCCGGCATGGCCGTGGTGCCCGGCGGCCTGCTGGCCCTCGACCCGCTGGCCGGGAACCTGCACCTGTACCGCCAGACCGGCGCCGGTTGGAAAGCCGAGGCGAGCCTGCCGCTGGCCGGTCTCAAGGAGCCCGAGCAACTCAGCGTGCGCCGCGACGCCAAGGGCCTGGACCTGCTGATCGTCGATGACCAAGGCCAGCGTCGCGCCCGGCTCGATTGGGACCTGCCGCTGGCCAAGGTCGCCGCGCCGGTCGCGGTATTGCCGGCCCGCATGCAGACCGAGCCGGTGCCGAGCTTCGGCGATGCGGCGGACGATCCGGCGATCTGGGTCAATGCCGCCCACCCGCAGCAGAGCCGGATCCTCGGCACCGACAAGAAGGGCGGGCTGCTGGTCTACGACCTTGCCGGCAAGCAGTTGCAGGACCTGCGCGCCGGCCGGCTCAACAACGTCGATGTGCGCAACGGCTTCAGGCTCGGCGAGCGCACGGTGGACCTGGCGGTGGCCAGCAACCGCGATCACAACAGCCTGCAGCTGTTCGCCATCGAGCCGCGGACCGGCGAAGTCAGCCCCCTGGGCGAGGTCGCCACCCCGCTCAAGGACATCTACGGCCTGTGCCTGTTCAAGGACGCCGGCGGAGCGATCCACGCCATCGTCAACGACAAGGACGGCAGCTTTCTGCAATACCGCCTCGGTGCGGCGCAAGGCCAGGTCCAGGGCGAGCTGGTGCGCCGCTTCGCCACGGCGACCCAGCCGGAAGGCTGCGTGGCCGACGACCGTGGCCAGCGCCTGTTCATCGGCGAGGAAGACAAGGCGGTCTGGACCCTGGATGCCCGCGCCGACGCCCCCACCACGCTTGAAAACGTCATCACCGTGGGCGGCGCGATCAAGGCGGATATCGAAGGGCTGGCCTTCTACCAGGGCCAGAAGCGCGACTACCTGGTGATCTCCAGCCAGGGCAACGACCGCTACGTGGTGGTCGAGGCTGCGCCGCCGTATCGCCTGCGTGGTGCCTTCGCCATCGGCCTGAATGCCGAGCGCGGTATCGACGGTGCTTCGCAGACCGACGGCCTGGAAGTGACCTCGGCCAACCTCGGTGGGCCGTGGAGCCAGGGCCTGCTGGTGGTGCAGGACGGCCGCAAGCGCATGCCCGAAGGGCGGCAGAACTTCAAGGCGATTGCCTGGAGCCAGGTAGTGGAAGCGCTGCAGCTCGATTGAGCCGCTGTCATCAGCCGGCAATACCGGTGTCATCCAATTACACGACGCCCCGCCTGGCGCGGGGCCAAGGAGCAAGAACATGCACGCAAGCGAACCCATGAGCATCTGGGGCCTGGTCAGCGACGCCAGCCTGGTGGTGCAGGCAGTAATGGCCTGTCTGGTATTGGCCTCGCTGCTGAGCTGGTACCTGATCGTCCAGCGTGGCTGGAGCCTGGGCCGCAGCGAAAAGGCCTCGGACGGTTTCCTCCAGCGATTCCGCGTCAGCGGCGACCTGGCCCAGTTGTACCGCGAGAGCCAGGCGCACACTGCCGAAGGCGATGACCAGACGCCGCTGCAACGCCTGTTCGTCGACGGTTACCAGGCCTTCGCCCAGTTGCAGCGCCAGCCGCAGATCGAACACGGCGCCGTGCTCGAAGGCGTCGAGCGCAGCCTCCAGGTATCCCTCGCCGAGCAGGACGAGCGCCTCGACAAGGGCCTGGCCATTCTCGCCACCGTGGGCTCGGTCAGCCCTTATATCGGCCTGTTCGGCACCGTGTGGGGCATCATGAATGCCTTTTTGGGCCTGTCCCAGGTCCAGCAGGCGACCCTCAACACCGTGGCCCCGGGCATCGCCGAAGCGCTGATCGCCACCGCCATCGGCCTGTTCGCGGCGATCCCGGCGGTCATGGCCTACAACCGCTTCAGCGCCCGCGGGCAGATGCTCAGTGCCCGCCAGTACGCTTTCGCCAATGAACTGCTGGCACGCCTGCACAAGCGTCTGCACTGCACCCCGAGCATGGCCGCGGTGGCCTGAGAAGGAGTTTTCCGATGTTGCTCAAACCCCAGCGCAAGCACGCCGTGAAGGCGGAAATGAACGTGGTGCCCTATATCGACGTGATGCTGGTGCTGCTGGTGATCTTCATGGTCACCGCGCCGATGCTGGTGCAGGGCGTCAAGCTCGAACTGCCCAAGGTTGCCGCGCGGGCCATGCCTGCCGACAGCGAGCGGCAGGTGCTGACCCTGTCGGTGAAGGTCGATGGCGGCTTCTACTGGAATGTCGGGCCGGACCTCAAGCTCGACGGGCAGAGCGATAGCGCGGTCAGCCTCGAAGAGATGCGCGACAAGGTCGGGCGGATCATTGCCGAGCGCGGTGACACCCAGGTCTATGTGCGTGCCGACCAGGGCGCCGACTACGGGCGGGTGGTTGCCGGGATCGCCGAGTTGCAGCGCGGCGGGGTGAGCAACCTGGGCCTGATTACCGAGGAGCCTTGAGATGAATGCGATGAGTCTGCCGCTGCCCGCTGCGGGGCCTTTCGTCACGCTGCCGCAATGGCGCGTCAATGCCGGGGCCGCCGGGATGGCGGTGGCTCTGCATGTGGCGTTGGCGGTGGCTTTGCTCGGGCATGGCTACACCCCGCGCTTGCCGGCTCCGGTGGTACCGGTGATCACTACGCAGTTGGTCAGCGCGCCGGTGCCTGAGCCGGTCGAGCCTATGGTTGCACCAGAGCCGCCTGCGCCGGCGGCGGTCGAGCCTGCACCGCCGGAAATGCTGAAAGCCCCGGCGCCGGTGGTGCCGAGCGAGGCGGAGCTGGCGTTCAAGCGCGAGCAGCAGCGCGAGAAGCAGGAGCGGGCGGCGGAGCAGAAGCGCCAGCGTGAAGAGAGTCGTCAACGTGAGGAGAGCCGTCAACGGGAAGAGAGTCGTCAACGGGAAGAGAGCCGCCAACGCCAGGAGCAGCAGCGACAGGAACAATTGGCGCGGGAAACAGCCGAGGCGCGGCTGGCTGAGCAGCGCCTGGCTGCCGAGCGCCGGGCGGCGGATGAGCGTGCCCGTGCCGCAGCGGCGGCGAGCCAGCAGTACCTGCCGATCACCAAGAAGGCTCCGGACTATCCGCAACGGGCGCTGGACAAGGGCATCCAGGGGGATTGCACGGTGAGCTACACCGTCGATACCCAAGGGCGGGTGCGCGATCCGCAGGTGGTGGAGGGTTGTCATCCGTGGTTTGCCCAGCCGTCGTTGCAGGCGGCGCGCAGCTTTCGGTACCAGCCGAGGATCGTGGATGGCAAGGCGGTGGAAGTGCCCGGGATCAAGAACACCTTCCACTACAGCATCGAACAAGGCTCACGGTAGAGGGTGTTGCTGATGGCCTCATCTGGCAAGTCGGGGCGCCGAACCGCAGCTCCCACAGTGTGGGAGCTGCGGTTCGGCGCCCCGACTTGCCAGCGATGAGGGCCTCAAGGCAACGTCGCAGGTCGCAGGTACTCAGGCTGCAAGGTGTTGAACCAGAACAGGATCATGCTCACCAGGATGGTCACCAGCACCAGCAAGCCGACGCCCCACACGGAAGCCGCATAGAGGAACCCCTTGTCCTGGTTCAATCGCATGAACTTCGGCAGGCCCACGAACAGCAGGTAGGTGGCATAGGCTCCGGCCACGATCAGCGCGGCCACCGCCAGCCAGCGGCTGGGATAGAGCCCGGTAATACCGGCCAGGAAGTAGGGCGTGGTGGTGTACGCGACGAAGCCGATGCATTGGTTCAGGGTTGGCCGCGCTTCGAAGGTCCGCGACATCCAGCGGATGAAGCCGCCCATGACCAGGGTGCCGAGGAGCATGGTGAGGTACAGCAGCACCCCGAGTTGCAGTCCGCTGGCGACACTCACCCGTACCCGGTCGCCTTCGGCCAGGCTCCAGCCGGTCCAGGTGACCCCGATGAACAGGCAGATCGCCGGAAGCAGGGCCCAGAGCAGCAGGTGCGGGAGGTACTGACGCGGTTGCCGTTCTTCTTCGCTGCGGATGTCGACCCAGGCGTAGTCCGGGTGGGTGAGCAGTTTGACCAGGTGAGCTTTCATCGGAGCGATCTCCTGTACGCGATGAACATCTGGAAACGACGCAGGTTTGCCGTGTTCCTTTTTTGTCCGCTTCGGGCGCCGAATGGTCGTCAGCGTGCCGGTGGTCGTGTCCGGGGATCTTTTCGCCAAGCGCAGCGGTCGGTTCCTGCATCGCTCATCGATGGAGAACAACCATGGCCAACAGCAAGCACACCGGCGCTGCACCCGACCAGCAGATGCCCGGCGAAGTGGAACGGGATAACGACGCCCGCCGGCCAGACGAACCCGGACATGGCAAGCGCGATTCCACCGCGCAGGAACATGCGAAAAGCCACAGCGGTGCCCCTGGAAAATCCTCGGGTTAAAAGGTTTTATTGATTGAAATGGTTATTTCGATATGCCACGAAAGTTCAAAGGAGTTGCTGAATTGTTCGCTGTGGCAGTAACTGTTAACCGGTCGTCAGTTATTCACGAATAATGACCGGGCTTGTTGGCGGAAACAATCCTGGGCGTTAGGCTCAGCAGGGTACTTAAATTAAAAACGGGCACAGGAGTGTGGTCATGAAATATCGCGGAAAGCATTATTGGGCCTGGGCCGAAGCACCTTTGATGAGCCGATCCCATGAAGAAGTGCTGGAAGGCGGCGAGACCGTCGATGTGCAGGTGCGCCTGTCCCGGGTAGGCGCAACCCAGCTGTTCATAGGCGTCTATTCTGCGGCCGGCGCACTGCTGGTCGAGGAAATCTACGATTCCCGCCCGGGTGAAACCATGACCCGGGCGATGAATTGGGGCGCGGCACGCGCGCGGCACCTGGCCGGTGTTTCGGTCGGCATGGGGATGGCCGCGGCTGTTTGAAGGGGCGTCATTAGTTAGCGCAACAGTTAATTTACTTACTGCTGCGCAATAAAATTTGAACCCGGATCCGCCGGTGATGACCCAACTTCGAAACAGCCCTGTTTCAGGAGAATCATCATGTCGGATCCGGTCAGCTATTTCTGGATCGCTGTTGCGGTCATCATCATCCTGGTGGACCTCTGGGCCATCGTCAGTATCTTCCGAAGCGACAAGCCGGACGGGGTCAAGGTGGCCTGGTTCGTCGGTATCGTGTTGTTCCCGGTGCTCGGGTTGATTGTCTGGGGCATCTGGGGGCCACGCGGGATCAAGGCCGGTACCGGGCCAAGTTCGCCGGAGCACAGCAAGGGTTGAACGGGGTGAGCGACTGATCTGCATCCAACTGTCCACCCAGCAACAGCAGCCCAACATTTTGCTGGCCGACCAGCCGGTAGAAGTGTTGGGCTTTTAATTCAAGCAATTGAAAATAAAGGTTTTTATCTGTTGGCATGGGATGTGCGATAGCCCCTTGGTCATCGCATTCCAGGATTCAACCTCCCATGTCCACACCTGCCGTTTCCGCCCACTACGACATCCGTCAACCGGACGCCCATATCATCCGCGACGATGCCGAAGCGATCGCCGTTGCCCACCGTATCGCCGCGTTGCTGCGCGAAGGTGCCGCCGAGCGCGACCGCCAGCGCCGGGTGCCGGCCGATGTGGTCGATGCCTTTTCCAATAGCGGCCTGTGGGGCATCACCGTGCCCCGTGCCTACGGAGGCGCCGAGGTGTCCTTCGCCACGCTGGCCCGGGTGATCGCCATCGTTTCCGCCGCCGACCCGTCCCTGGGGCAGATCCCGCAGAACCACTACTGCCTGCTGGAGGACATCCGCCTGCAAGGCACCGAGGAGCAGAAGCGCTTCTTCTTCGACCTGGTGCTCAAGGGGCATCGCTTTGCCAACGCCTTGTCGGAGACCGGCGGCAAGACCGTGACCGACATCCGCACCCGCCTGGTCGCGGAGGGCGAGGGCTATCGCATCGACGGGCGCAAGGGTTACTGCACCGGCTCGCTCTACGCCCATTGGATCGGCGTCCTGGCCCTGGACGAACAGGACCGCGCGCAACTGGCCTTCGTCGAGCGCGGCACGCCGGGCCTGGTGGTGGTCGATGACTGGGACAGCATCGGCCAGCGCACCACCTCCAGCGGCACCGTCATCGCCGATGGCCTGCGCGTGCCGGCCTTCAATCTGTTTCCCAGCTACCGCTCCTATGAAGTGCCGACCCTGGCCGGACCTTTCGCCCAACTGACCACCGCCGCCATCGACGCAGGTATCGGCCGCGCCGCACTGGACGACACCATCGCCTTCGTTCGCGAGCATGCGCGGCCCTGGGTGGACGCCGGGGTCGAAAAGGCCGGCGATGATCCGCTGACCATCATCCAGGTCGGCTCGCTGGAAATCCGCCAGGAAGCCGCCGAGGCCCTGCTCGAGCGCGCCGGCTGGGTGCTCGACGCGGCCAAGCCGGCTCCGGACGAAGACAACGTGGCCGCCGCCTCGGTGGCCGTGGCCAAGGCCAAGGTGTTGACCACCGAAGCCGCCATCGAGGCGACCAACCGCCTGTTCGAACTGGGCGGCACCCGATCCTCTCTGGCCCGGCACAACTTCGACCGGCACTGGCGCAATGCCCGGGTGCATACCCTGCACGACCCGGTGCGCTGGAAATATCACCTGGTCGGCAACTGGGCGCTGAACGGCATCAAGCCGGCGCGGCATGACTGGAACTAGGGGCCGGCCATGAGCAAGCAGATCCGTCTCAATGCCTTCGCCATGAATACCGTCGGCCATCTGTCCCCGGGCCTGTGGCGCCATCCCCGCGACCAGTCGCGGCGCTACACCGACATTCATTATTGGGTGGAACTGGCCAGGACCCTGGAGCGTGGATGCATCGATGGCCTGTTCATCGCCGATGTACTGGGGGTCTATGACGTTTACGGCGGCAATGCCGACGCGGCCCTGAGCAGCGGCGCCCAGGTCCCGGTCAACGATCCGCTGCAACTGGTGCCGGCCATGGCGGCGGCTACCGAGCACCTGGGCTTCGGAGTGACCGCCTCGGTGTCCTTCGAGCATCCGTTTCCCTTTGCCCGGCGCATGTCCACCCTCGATCACCTGACCAAGGGCCGCGCAGGCTGGAACATTGTCACCTCCTACCTGAGCAGCGGTGCACGCAACCTTGGCCAGCGCGAACAACTGTCCCATGACCAGCGCTATGCCCTGGCCGAGGAGTACCTGCAGGTGTGCTACAAGCTGTGGGAAAACAGTTGGGAGGAAGACGCGGTCCGCGCCGACCGCGATAGCGGGGTGTATGCCGATCCGGCGAAAGTGCACGGCATCGAACATGAGGGCGAGTACTTCAAGGTGCCCGGTTTCCACCTCAGCGAGCCGTCGCCGCAGCGTACCCCGGTGCTCTACCAGGCCGGCGCCTCGAGTCGGGGCCGGGCCTTCGCCGCAGCCAACGCCGAATGCGTATTCGTTGCAGCACCGAGCAAGGCGGTGCTGAAGAAGCAGGTGGCCGACTTCCGTGCCGCAGCCGTGGCTGCCGGACGCGCGGCCGAGGATATCGTCATTCTTGAACAACTGACGGTGATCGTCGCCGAGACCGATGAGGCGGCCCTGGCGCGCTTGCGCGAGTACCGCGAGTACGCCAGCGCGACCGGGGCGCTGACCCTGATGTCGGGCTGGACCGGGATCGATTTCTCCCGATACGCACCGGAGCAGATCCTCAAGGAAGTCCCCAGCGACGCCATCCAGTCGGCGGTGGAAGCCTTTACCCGGGCCGACCCGACGCGCACCTGGACCACCGCCGAGATCGCCGACTACTGCGCCATCGGCGGCGACGGTCCGGTGCTGGTCGGGTCGGCACGGACGGTGGCCGATCAGTTGCAGGAATGGGTCGAGGAAACCGGCGTGGACGGCTTCAACCTGGCCAGCGTGGTCGCCCCGGAAACCTTCGTCGCCGTGGTCGATCTGCTGGTGCCGGAGCTGCAGGCCCGTGGCCTGTTCAAGCGTGAGTACAGCGAGGGCACCCTGCGCCACAAGCTGTTCGGCCAGGGTGACCGCCTGCGCGCGCCGCATCCCGTAGCGGCGTTGCGCCGGGAGCGCGGGCAATGAACGAGCTGCTGGTCAACCTGAACTGGAGCGAAGTCGGCCAGGCCAGCCTGGAAACCCTGAGTATGCTGGCCGCTGCCCTGGGTTTTACCGTGCTGCTGGGCCTGCCCCTGGGTGTGCTGCTGTACCTCACCGGGCAGCGCCAGTTGCTCGCCAGCCCCGGCCTGTACCGGGTGATGTCGCTGGTGGTCAATGTGCTGCGCTCGCTGCCCTTCATCATCCTGCTGATCGTGCTGATACCGGTCACCACCTTGTTGACCGGCACCTCGCTGGGCGTGCGCGGCACCATTCCGCCGCTGGTGGTGGGCTGCACGCCGTTTTTCGCGCGGCTGGTGGAAACCGCCCTGCGCGAGGTCGATCGCGGCCTGGTGGAAGCCAGCCAGGCCATGGGCGGCAGCACCTGGCAAATCATCCGCTACACCCTGTTGCCGGAGTCACGCACCGGACTGATCGCGGCGGTGACGGTGACGGCCATTGTCCTGGTCGATTACACCGCCATGGCCGGGGTGATCGGTGGCGGCGGACTGGGCGACCTGGCGATCCGCTTCGGCTACCAGCGGTTCCAGACCGACGTGATGGTGGTCACCGTGCTGCTGCTGATCCTGCTGGTGCAGGCCCTGCAGATGAGCGGCGACCGCCTGGTGCGGCACTTTACCCGACGTTGAAACCCGTTTATTTACAGTCCATTGGAGTCAGAACCATGTTCAAGCAGTCCCTGGCGGTCCTGGCCGCCGCACTCATCAGTTTCTCGGCGCATGCCAATGAAAGGCTCACCGTCGGCGCCACCCCGGTGCCGCATGCGGAGATTCTCGAATTCGTCAAGCCGGTGCTGGCCAAGGAAGGCGTTGACCTGGATATCAAGGTGTTCACCGACTTTATCCAGCCCAACCTGCAACTGGCGCAGAAGAACCTCGACGCCAACTACTACCAGTACCGGCCGTTCCTCGATGATTTCAACAAGACCCGCCACACCGACCTGGTGCCGGTGGTGGGCGTGCATATCGAGCCCTTCGGTGCCTACTCGACCAGGATCAAGGATCTCAAGGACCTGCCCGACGGCGCCAGCGTCGCCATTCCCAACGACCCGGTGAATACCGGTCGGGCCCTGGTGCTGCTGCACGAGGCCGGGTTGATCAAGCTCAAGGACCCGAGCAACACCCTGGCCACCCAGCGCGATATCGTCGAGAACCCGAAGAAGCTGAAGATCCGTGAACTGGAAGGCGCGCTGCTGGCGCGAGCGGTGAACCAGGTGGACCTGGCCTTCGTGTTCGCCAACTACGCGCTGGAGGCCGGAATCGACACCAGCAGTGCGCTGATCGTCGAGAAGGGCAAGGACCTGTACGTCGAGTACCTGGTCGCGCGGCCGGACAATATCCAGGACCCGGGCATCCAGAAGCTGGCCAAGGCGTTGAATACGCCCGAGGTCAGGCAGTTCATCCTGACCCGCTACAAGGGGCAGATCGCGCCGGGGTTCTGAGCCAGTCCTATTTTTCTAGAGCGCGTTGGTCCGTGTGGGAGCGGGTTCACCCGCGATTACGCTAGTGGCTTCACTGCCGTAATCGCGGGTGAACCCGCTCCCACAGGGGCGGTGATCAGCCGATATTTCAGGTGCTATTCATGACCAGCTTCCCACCGGAAACCCTCACCACCCATCTGCACCTCCAGGGCATCGGCAAGCGCTACGGCAACCTTACCGCCCTGGCCGAGATCGACCTGCATATCCAGCGTGGCGAGATCTTCGGCATCATTGGCCGCAGCGGCGCCGGCAAATCCTCGTTGCTGCGCCTGATCAACCGCCTGGAAACCCCCAGTGCCGGCCAGGTCCTGATCAACGGCCAGGATATCTCCCGGCTGGGCAGCGCCGAACTGCGTCCGCTGCGCCGCCAGGTCGCGATGATCTTCCAGCACTTCAACCTGCTGTCCACCCGGACCGTGGCCGGGAACATCGAGCTGCCGTTGCAGATGGCCGGCGTGTCCGCTGCGCAGCGGGCGCGGCGAGTGGATGAACTGCTGACCCTGGTCGGCCTCCAGGAACGCCGCGATGCCTGGCCCGCGCAACTGTCCGGCGGGCAGAAACAACGCGTCGGCATTGCCCGGGCGCTGGTGCTCGAACCGCAGATCCTGCTCTGCGACGAAGCCACCTCGGCCCTCGACCCGGAAAGTACCCAGGCGATTCTGCAGTTGCTGCGCGATATCAATCGCCGCCTGGGCCTGACCATCGTCCTGATCACCCATGAAATGGAGGTGATCCGCGACCTCTGCCACCGTGTAGCGGTGCTCGAGCGCGGGCGGGTGGTAGAGCAGGGCGAGGTCTGGCGGGTGTTCGGCGATCCCCGGCACGAAGTCAGCCGCCTGTTGCTGGCGCCATCGGCACATCAGGAGGACGTCGAGGCTGCCGGAGAGCGGGTGCTGGAGCTGCATTACACCGGCGAACACGGCCTGGAGCCGGACCTGGCGGCGTTAAGCGAGGCACTGCCAGGGCTGCGCTTGTTGCACGGGGGTGTGGAGCGGATCCAGGGCAGGGCGCTGGGGCGCTTGCGGGTCGCGGTCAAGGACGGCGACCTGCAGCGGGTCAAGGGGTTGGCCGATCGGGTCGAGGTGGTCCGATAGTAGGTTATAGCGCCTAGGCCGCAGAACTGATCCCAGCCGGCAAGCCGCGCTCGATCGCTCCACGCAACATGCTTTCCATCAAGGCCAGGCGTTGTGCTTCAGGCGCGGCAGAGTTCTGCAGCCACCCCGGCAGGCTGTTGAGCAGGCTTGCCACTACCTGCGCCGACGCTTGCAGCGCCGGCCCGCTGAGGCGCGAGGTCGGTGCGATCAACTCCAGCAAGCGCTGCTCGTAGTCCTGGCGCATCCCGGCGATCTGCGCCTGCTGCTCTTCGCTCAGGCAGCACAGGTCCCGTTCCGCCAGGCGAAACTGCAACGGGCGTTCCGCATGCAGCTCCCAATGGGCACGGATCACCGCCGACAGGCGCGCCGTGACATCCCGGCCCCGGCCTGAAGGATGCAGGGTCGCCAGCAATTCTTCGTACAGCTCCTCGATCAGGTCGAACAACAGGTGCTGCTTGCTGGGGAAATGGTGATACAGCGAGCCGGCGGTAAGGCCCACGTGCGCCGCCAGCTCGCGCATGCTGACCTGGCCGAAGCCCTTGAGGGCGAAGAGTTCGAGGGCCTTGTCGCGGCGTTCTTCATAATCGGCACAGGTCCTGGGCATGGCGGCTTACCCGTAGACGTGGAAGCCGCGGCCGCTCTTGCGGCCCAGGTAGCCGGCCGCGACCATCTCCTTGAGCAGCGGTGCGGGGCGGTACTTGCTGTCGTTGAAGCCCTCGTGGAAGGCCTCGATGATCGCCAGCAGGGTGTCCAGGCCGATGAGGTCGGCCAGGGCCAGCGGGCCGATCGGCTGGTTGCAGCCCAGGCGCATGCCGGTGTCGATGTCCTCGGCGCTGGCCAGGCCTTCCTGGAGGACAAAGATCGCCTCGTTGATCATCGGCACCAGGATGCGGTTGACCACGAAGCCCGGACGGTTGCCAGCGGTGATGGCGGTCTTGCCCACCTGGCCGGTCAGGGCCATGGCCGCGGCGTAGGTGGCGTCGTCGGTCTGCAGGCCGCGGATCACCTCGACCAGGGCCATCATCGGCACCGGGTTGAAGAAATGCACGCCGATGAAGCGCTGCGGCTGGCTCACGGTAGCGGCCAGTTGGGTGATGGACAGCGACGAGGTATTGGTGGCGATCACGCAGCTGTCGCTGACGCTGGCGGCAACCTGCTGGAGGATGCGCCGCTTCAGTTCGAGGTTTTCGGTGGCGGCCTCGATCACCAGTTGCGCGTCGCCGAGCTGCGCGTAGTCGGTACTGGTGCGAATGCGCCCGATAGCCGCCTCGGCCTGGGCCGCTTCGAGGGTCTGCTTGCTGACCTGGCGCTCGAGGTTCTTGCGCAGGGTGGCCACGCCACGCTCGAGGGCGGCGTCGGACACGTCGATCAGGGTGACCTGGTAACCGGCCACCGCGCAGACCTGGGCGATGCCGTTGCCCATGGTCCCGGCGCCGATCACGGCGATGTTATGAAGGTTCATGCGGTGGCTCCTCAAGCGCGTTCGAACAGGACGGCGATACCCTGGCCGCCGCCGATGCACATGGTCGCCAGGGCGTAGCGACCCTGGATGCGTTGCAATTCATGGATGGCCTTGGTGGCGATGATCGCGCCGGTAGCGCCCACCGGATGGCCCAGAGAGATGCCGGAACCGTTGGGGTTGACCTTCTCCGGGTCGAAGCCCAGCAGCCTGGAGACGGCGCAGGCCTGGGCGGCGAAGGCTTCGTTGGACTCGATCACGTCCAGGTCGGCGACGGTGATGCCCGCTTTGGCCAGCACCTTCTGGGTCGCGGGTACGGGGCCCAGGCCCATCAGTTCCGGCTCGACGCCGGCATGGGCATAGGCCACCAGGCGCGCCAGTGGCTTCAGGCCGTCGCGCTCGACCATCGCCCCGGTCGCCAGGACCAGCGCCGCGGCACCGTCGTTCAAGCCGCTGGCGTTGCCGGCGGTAACGCTGCCGTCTTTCTTGAAGGCGGTCTTCATGCCGGCCAGTTGCTCGGCGCTGACCTCACCACGCACGTGCTCGTCGACCTTGAACTGCACCGGACCTTTGCGGCCAGGCACTTCGATGGCGACGATCTGGCTGTCGAAACGGCCTTCGGCGATGGCGCGGGCGGCACGCTGCTGGCTGGTGATCGCCACTTCGTCCTGCATCTCGCGGCTGATGCCGTGCCTGGCCGCGACGTTCTCGGCGGTGATGCCCATGTGGAAGCCTTCGAAGGGGTCATGCAGGATGCCGAGCATGTAGTCGATGCTCTTCATGTCGCCCATGCGAGCGCCCCAACGGGCCTGGGTCAGCAGGTACGGCCCGCGGCTCATGGCCTCGGCGCCGGCGGCCAGCACGGCTTCGGCTTCACCCAGTTGCAGGGTCTGCGCAGCGGAAACGATGGCCTGCAGGCCGGAACCGCACAGGCGGTTGACGTTGAAGGCCGGGGTTTCCTTGGGGATGCCGGCGTTCATTGCGGCCACCCGGCCCAGGTAGGCGTCGCGGGCCTCGGTGGGGATCACGTTGCCCATCACCACATGGCCGATCTGCTCGGGTGCAACGCCGGAGCGTTCGAGGGCGGCGCGGGTGACCTGGGTGGCGAGGTCGGCCAGCGGCAGGTCCTTGAGCGAGCCGCCGAAGGTGCCGATGGCCGAGCGCACCGCACTGACTACATAGATATCGTTGCTGTTCATGATCCACTCCAGATAGCGAAAGCGTCGCCAGGCACCAGCCGCTCTGCGACAATGGCGCCCGGTCACGCCCGGTTTGCCAGCGAGTCTAGGCAAGGGACGGGGCCGGGCCTATGCCTTAACTGTCCAGCCTGCCTGTCATTTTTTGCAATGCAGGGCGGGCCAACGCGGAACTGTTCATGCGGGAAAACGACTCGGTCGCGGTGTACTTCGTCCACATCATGCTTTACGCCCTGCGCGAACAGCCGGCGCGGGCCGCGGCGTTGTTGCGCCAGGCCGGCATCGAGCCAGCGTTGCTGGAGGATAGCAGCGCGCGGGTGCCGGCAACGGCGTTCGCCCGGTTATGGCTGATCCTGATCGAGACCCTCGATGACGAATTCTTCGGCCTCGACAGCCATGGCATGCCGTTGGGCAGCTTCGCCCTGATCTGCCGTGGGCTGATCCAGGAATCCAACCTGGAAAAGGCACTGCGCCAATGCCTGGGCAATTTCGCCCTGTTCCTGCGCGACACCCGCGGCACCCTCAACCTGCGCGGGCAGCGTGCGGTGATCAGCCTGCACTCATGCATCGACGACCCGCAACGCCGGGTCTACGCCGAAGAAACCTTCCTGGTGCTGGTGATCAGCCTGCTGTGCTGGCTGGGCGGGCGGCGCATCGCTATCGACCGCACCGAGCTGGCGGACGCGCGGATGCGGCTTGAAGGCGATGCGCTGTTGTGGGGGCCGAACCTGCACCTGGGGGCCGGGCGTACCGAGGTGGAGTTCGCTGCCGATTATCTGAAGTTGCCCGTGGTGCAGGATCTCGGGGCGTTGAAGGCCTTCCTGCGCACGGCGCCGCAAGGGCTGGTGGTGCGTTGGCGCAACCAGGGCGGGGTGGCGGCGCGGGTCTACCGGCACCTGCGCGGCACCGCGTACGACCAGTGGCCGACCCTGCTGGCCCTGGCCGGCGAGCTGGGCCTGAGCCCGAGCAGCTTCCGTCGCCAGCTGGAGCGCGAGGGCTGCTCGTTCCAGCAGATCAAGGACCAGGTCCGCCGGGCCATGGCCTTCGAATGCCTGCGCGACAGCGACCTCAGCGTCGCCGAGATCGCCGCGCAGACCGGCTTCCAGGAGCCCAGCGCGTTTCACCGGGCGTTCAAGAAATGGACCGGGGAGAGTCCCGGCAGCTATCGCCAGCGTCTCTCCAGCCTTTAGCCCGGATCAGGCCGGAACCATGGCAAAGCCCACGCCGAAGCGGTTCCAGGCATTGATGGTGGCGATGGCCAGGGTCAGGTTGACCACTTCGCTTTCGCTGAAGTGCTCCAGCAGGGCTTCGTACTGATGCTGCGGGGCGTGTTTCTCTGGCAGGCGGGCAAGGCTCTCGGCCCAGGCCAGGGCAGCCTTTTCCCTTGGCGTGAAGAAGTGGGTATCGGCCCAGACGCTGAGGGTTTGCAGGCGCGCTTCGGTCTCCCCGGCCTCGCGTGCGTCGTTGGCATGCATGTTCACGCAATAGGCGCAGCCGTTGATCTGCGAGGTACGCAGGCGGATCAGCTCCAGCAGCGAGTGCTCCAGGCCGGATTTCAGCACCGCCTGTTCCAGGCCGAGCATGGCCTTGTAGGCGTCCGGGGCGTGCTTGGCCCATTCGATTCGGGTGGTCATTTCGGTGGCTCCATTGTGCTAGAGGATGGCGCACACCTTAAGCGGCAATGGCCTCTGGCCGAATAGCCAATTCCGGGATTTACCAGGAGGCCAATAGGTGACCTTGAGGGCCCTGCTGGCAAGCCCCCACAGTGTCCCTGTGGGAGCTGGCTTGCCAGCGATTGCGGTGGTGCCGCCACGAGCGTAATCGCGGGTTAGCCCACAAGGTCAGCGCAAAGCCAACGTGTTCTGTTCTGTCCCAAATCCATCCCTTGATCGCGTTGTGCATAGCGTTTCCAGCAAGTCCCGCAACGCCAGCCCATCCTCATCCAGCCCGGCCCTGGCATACAGGGCCAGTTCCAGCCCTTCGACCGGAGGAAAACCATCGTCAATCCCCAATACCCGATGCCCGTCCAGCACACACCGGCTGGGCACCAGGCTGACCCCCAGCCCGGCGCTTACCGCGGCCCCCAGCCCGGCCAGGCTGGTGCTTGAATAACTGATCCGCCATGGCCGCCCGCTGCTTTCCAGGGCGTGGATCATCTCCTGCCGATACAGCGCGCCAACCGGAAACACCACCAACGGCAACGGATCATCCGCCACCATCCCGCGGGCGCTGCACACCCATGACAACGGTTCCGGCCAGCGCGCTTGGGCATCGCGGTCCGCGCCCCATTGCTTGACCAGCAGGATGTCCAGCTCGCCATTGCGATACAGGTGCAGCAACGGGTTGCTCAAGCCGCTTTCCACTTCCAGGCGCAGGTGCGGGCGCTCGCCGATAAATCCGCGCAGGGCCTCGGTCAGCAGTTCCCCGGCCAGGTCCTCGGGCGCGCCCAGGCGCAGGGCGGTTTCCGTCTTCACCGGCGCGAGCGCCTGCCGCGCTTCCTCTTCCAGGCGCAGGATGCGTCGGGCATAGCCCAGCAACCGTTCCCCGGCCTCGGTAGGCCAGACCTGCCGCTGGCTGCGGTCCAGCAGGCGGGCACCGAGGCTTTGCTCCAGGCGGATGATCTGCTGGCTGACGGTGGACTGGGTCAGGTGCAACCGCTCGCCGGCCCGGGTGAAGTTGCTGGTTTCGACCACGGTAACGAAGGCGCGAAGCAGTAGTGGGTCAAGCATGCGTAAATCCACTGGTATGCATGAAATCAATTAATTTCATGCTACACCCGCCGCCCGGGATAATCGCCCCTCATTCGTCAGCGAGGAATCGGCATGGCCAACGAAGCATTCATGGGCGAGGCCCTGGCCCTGGCCCGGGACAATATCCGCGCCGGTGGCCGGCCTTTCGGTGCGGTACTGGTGCACCAGGGGAAGGTGATCGCCCGGGCGGTCAACCAGATCCACAGCAGCAACGATCCCACGGCCCACGCCGAATTGCAGGCGATCCGCCAGGCCAGCCAGGTGCTGGGGCGTGCACGCCTGGATGGCTGCGAGATCTACGCCAGCGGTCATCCGTGCCCGATGTGCCTGGCCGCCATGCACCTGTGCGGCATCGAGCGGGCATGGTTCGCCTACGACAACGCCGAGGGCGAGCCGTATGGGTTGTCCACTGCCGCGGTCTACGAGCAGATGAGTCGGCCGCCGCAGCAGCAATCGTTAGCGCTGCGTCCGCTGAAACCGGCGGGTGAGGAGGGGCTTTACGGCCAATGGCAGCAAGTGCGTCCGACATGATCACGGCACGCTCGCGTGGACGCGGGATGGCGTTGATGGCCCTGGTGATCGCGGTGACGCTCAACCTGCGGCCGATCCTGACCAGTATCGGGCCGCTGCTGGAGGATATCCGCGCCGGGACCGGCATCGGCTATCAACAGGCGGCGTTGCTGACCGCGCTGCCGGTGCTGTGCATGGGCCTGGTGCCGCTGTTGCAGCCGTGGCTGCGGCGTTGGTTGAGCGAGCAGGGTGGTTTGTTGCTGGGCCTCGGCGCCATCGGCCTGGCCTGCCTGTGGCGCTTGTTGCTGGACAGCGGCACGGCGTTGATCGCCAGCGCGGTGCTCGCCGGGCTTGGCGTGGCTTTTGTCCAGGCATTGATGCCAGGGCTGGTCAACCGCTGGTTTTCCCGGCGCCTGGCCCTGGCAATGGGTCTGTACTCGGCGGCACTGATGAGTGGTGGCGGGGTGGCGGCGGTACTCGGACCGCGGGTAGCCGAGCACTTCGGCCACTGGCAGGCCGGGCTGGGCGTGTGGCTGTTGCCGGTGCTGTTCGCACTGCTTCTGCTGGGGCTGGTCGGGCCGAGGCTCGAAGCCGCCGCCGGTCGTGGCGGCAATGGCGGCGGGCATTTCTTCGGCAATCGCCGGGCATGGCTGCTAGCGGTGTATTTCGGCCTGATCAATGGCGGCTATACCAGCATGGTGGCCTGGCTGCCGGCCTACTACCAGCAGGTCGGTGGCAGTGCCCGTGGCGGTGGCGAACTGGTGGGGGTGATGACCATCTGCCAGGTGCTTGGTGCCCTGGGCCTGCCGCTGTTGTTGCGCACAATGCTCGACCGACGTCCGGGGTTGTGGCTGGCGCTGACCTCGCAGTTGGTCGGTTTCGCCGGTTTGTTGCTGGATCCGGCCTTGTCGCCGGGGCTGTGGGTCAGCCTGATCGGCTTCGGCCTGGGCGCCTGTTTCAGCCTGAGCCTTACCCTGACCCTCGAACACCTCAAGGATCCGCGCCAGGCCGGCGGGCTCGCGGCCTTCGTGCAGGGCATCGGCTTCATCATCACCGGGCTGGTGCCGTACCTGACCGGCTGGCTGCGGGATATCAGCGGCGATTTCCAGGCGTCCTGGACCTTGCTGACGGCCACCGTGGTCCTGATGTTGCTGGTGACCGGACGCTTCGCGCCCAAGGGCTATGCGCCAGCGATGGCGGACCGGCCGCAACCGGCCAGCCTGGTCAACTGAGGGCGTGCAAGGTCTCGCGCAGGCGGTCCAGCGCCGGGTCGATATCCAGCAGCTCGATGGCGCCGAATCCCAGCAGCAAGCCGGGTTTCGGCGCCGCCTCGGTATGAAAGGGTCTTAGCGAGTACAGCCCCACCTCCTTCTCGCGCGCCTGCGCGATGACCTCTTCCACGTCCAGTTCGCCCTTGGCCAGTGCACTCAGGTGGTACCCGGCACTGGTGGGTATCGCCTCGAACCACTGGCCCAGGTCCGCCTCCAGTCGTTGCAGGATGCGTTCGCGCCGCGCGGCATACAGCGCGTGGCTGCGACGCACATGCCTGACCAGGTGCCCCTCGTCGATGAAGCGCGCCAGGGTCCATTGGCTCAGGGTCGAGGTATGCCAGTCGCTCAAGCGCTTGGCGATGCACACCGGTTCCTGCAACGCCGGCGGCAGGATCGCATAGCCCAGGCGCAATTCCGGCAGCACGGTCTTTGAGAAGGTGCCGACGTAGGCGACCAGGCCGTGTCGGTCGAGGCTTTGCAGGGCATCGGTGGGCCGCGCCGCATAGCGGAACTCGCTGTCGTAGTCGTCCTCGATGATCAGCGCGCCCAGCGTTGCGGCGCGGGCCAGCAAGGCATGGCGGCGTTCCAGGCTCATGGGCATGCCCAGGGGAAACTGGTGCGACGGGGTCACGTAGATCAAGCGCACGCCGTCCTCGATCAGGTCCACGCGAATCCCTTCGCGGTCCACCGGCACGTGCCGGACCCGCGCGCCGAGTGCCTCGAACAGGTACCTGGCCGGCGGATAGCCAGGGTCTTCCATGGCGACGCTGCAGCCCGGCTCGATCAGCACCCGGGCGATCAGGTCCAGCGCCTGCTGGGCGCCATTGCACACCTGCACATCCGCCGCCGTGCAGCGCACGCCCCGGGCGAAGGCAATATGCCGGGCAATGGCTTCGCGCAATTCGGGCAGGCCCTGGGCATTGCTGTAGCGCGTGTCGGTGCGCTGGCATTGGCGCAGGGCGTGCTGTGAGCACTGGCGCCAGGCGTCGAAGGGAAAGTGCGCCTTGCTCGAGGCGCCGCCGACGAAGTCGTAGCGCGATGGCTGTGCCAGGGTCGGACGTCCCATGGGGATGCCACGGGCCCGCCAGCGCGCCAGCGTGTCGGCGCCGGCCAGCGGGGTGTCGGGCGCAGAGGCCGCTGGCGCGGGCGGTTGCGGGGTGACGAAGGTGCCGCGCCCGACCTGACCGCTGAGCAGGTTGTCATAGGTCAGGCGCGAATAGGCCTCGGCCACGGTCTTGCGCGACACCCCGAGCTGTTCGGCCAGCAACCGGGTCGGCGGCAACTGGGTACCGGCGGCGAGGCGGCCGCTGTCGATGCCGTCGCGCAATTGCCGGTAAAGCTGGTCGGCCAGCGCCTTGCGGCCGTGCAGGGTGATGTGCAGTTCCATGAAGGCAGGATTCCGGGGGCGGGGTGCAGTTCGTCAGATTAACCGATCGCATGGCCGTTGATCCCCCCGGATTACGGAGTCGGCAAGGCGGATCCACACTCAAAGGTGATGTAACCGCAGCTCGGTGCGTACCTTTTACGAAGGAGATCCGCCATGAAATTGCGTTTGCTCGTGCCGCTTGTCCTGCTCCTGCCCGTCACTGCCCTGGCTTCCCAGCAGGGTGTCGTGCAATACCACTACGGCATGCACCTGGATGTCGCCAAGGTGCTGAATATCCAGAAACCAGCGCAAGACCCGCAGTGCAAGGTGGTCAACGCCGTGATGACCTACCTCGACTCCAGCGGCCAGGTGCAGAAGCTGGGTTACCGGATGCTGTCCGATAGCTGCACCGAACAGGGCTGACTCAGTCCCATTGCGGTGCCAGCCCTGCCGGGTCGGTAATCCGCTGGCCGCTGTCCAGCGCTGCGATACGGGTCATGTCCGTGTCGCTCAGGCGCAGGTCGACCGCCTTCAGGTTACCGGCCAGGTTCTCGCGTTTGGTCGAAGAGGGAATCACCGCATAGCCCAGTTGCATGGCCCAGGCGAGGGCAACCTGCGCCGGGGTGGCGTTGTGCTGCGTGGCGATTGCCTGGATCACCGGATCCTGCAGGACCTTGCCATAGCCGAGGGTCATGTAGGAGGTCACGGCGATGTCTTGCGCAGCCATGAACTGCACCAGCCGACGGTTCTGCAGGTACGGATGCAGTTCGATCTGGTTGGTGGCGATCTGGCCCGGCCCGGTCACCTCGATGGCCTGGCGCAGCAAGTCGATGGTGAAGTTGGACGCACCGATTTCCCTGGTCAGGCCCTCGGTCCTGGCCTGCATCAGTGCGCCCATGAATTCGTCCACGGCAACGGCGCCGTTCGGCGAGGGCCAGTGGATCAGGGTCAGGTCCAGATGATCGGTGCGCAGCTTGTGCAGGCTTTCCTTCAGGCTGGGAATCAGGCGATCGGCGCCGAGGTTCTCGGTCCATATCTTGCTGGTCAGGTACAACTGCTCGCGGGGCACGCTGCTGGCGGCGATGGCCTGGCCGACCTCGGCTTCGTTGCCGTAGATCTGCGCGGTATCGATGGCCCGGTAGCCTAGCTCCAGGGCCTGGCTCACCGAGTCGATGACCACCTGGCCCTTGAGGCGGAAGGTGCCGAGGCCGAACAGGGGAAGGGTCATGGGATGTCCTCATCGTTTGGGGTGGGAATGAGGGCAGTATCCCGGGCCTGGATCATGGGAAAAATGGCTGGCGGGGCACAATATCTTTGCCCGAAAGTCACGAATTGCTGGAAAGCTGGCGCCATTCCTGTGGGAGCCGGCGTTGCCGGCGATGAGGCCGGCACAGGCAACGATGTTGTCTGGCGGGCCAATCGCTGGCAAGCCAGCTCCCACAAGGTCAGTATCGAACGCAAAATCTGCGGCTGGCTCGGAGCCTGTGGGAGCCAGCGTTGTTTCATGAACCTGGGTGTCAGCCGAGTCGAGCGATCAACCCTTTCAACTGCTCCTGCCCGGCCTCATCCAGCGGGAACACCGGCGCCCTCGGCACGCCGCAATCGATGCCGGTCAGCTTCAAACCGGCCTTCACCGTTGCCGGCAGGCCGCCCTTGAGAATGAACTCGAGCAGCGGCAACTGCCGGTAGAACAGCGCCCGCGCGCGCTCCAGGTCATTGTCCGTGACCGCGCGATAGAGCTGCTGGTTGAGCTGCGGAATCAGGTTGGCGGCGGCCGTGCACCAGCCCGTCGCTCCGGCGACGAAGGCTTCCAGGGCCAGCGGGTTGCAGCCGTTGTAGAACGGCACTTGGCCTTCGCCCAGTTGCTGCAGGGCGTGCATGCGCTGGATATCGCCAGTGCTCTCCTTGACCATGGTCACGTTTTCCACCGCCTTGACGATGCGCAGGATCAACTGCACCGACATGTCGGTGCCACTGGTGGCCGGGTTGTTGTAGAGCATGATCGGGATGCCGATGCTGTCGCCGATGCGCTGGTAATGCCGGAGGATTTCCGCCTCGCTGAGCTTCCAGTAGGCCGCCGGCAGTACCATCACTGCATCGGCCCCCTGTTCTTCGGCGAAGCGTGCACGACGGATGGCGTTGGCGGTGGTCAGGTCGGACACGCTGACGATGGTCGGCACGCGCCGGGCGATGTGCGCCAGGCTGAACTCGGCCACCTGGCTCCATTCGCGATCGCTCAGGTAGGCGCCTTCACCGGTGCTGCCCAGCGGCGCGATGACCTGCACGCCGCCCTCGATCAGGCGTTCGATGGACTGGCCCAGGGCGGCGAGATCGAGACGTTCGCCATCGGTGCCGCTGAAGGGGGTGACGGTGTAGCCGATGATGCCGTGGAAAGGATTGCTCATGGTCTGTGCTCCAGCAAAGGTCAGTTCAGGCAGTCGGCGTGCTTGCGCAGGCTTTGCCGGGCGAAATAGTTGAAGGCGGCACCGTGGCGCTTGGGCCGGTCGATCCAGTCGTGGGCTTCGCGGCCCAGGGCCGGGTCGATGGGCTTGACGGCACCTGCGGCCATTGCCAGCAGTTGCAGTTGCGCCGCGCGTTCGATCAGGTTGGCGGTGACGCAGGCTTGTTCGATATCGGCGCCGGTGGACAACTGGCCATGATGGGAAAGCAGGATGGCACGCTTGTCGCCCAGCGCCGCCGCGATGATCTCGCCCTCCTCGTTGCCCACCGGCACGCCCGGCCAGGCTTGCAGGAATGCGCAATCGTCATACAGCGGGCAGACATCCATGTGCGACACCTGCAACGGCACTTCCAGCATCGACAGGGCCGCGACGTGGGTCGGGTGGGTGTGGATGATGCAGTTGACGTCCGGGCGGGCGCGGTACAGCCAACTGTGGAAACGGTTGGCCGGATTGGCCATGCCGCTGCCTTCGAGCACCTCCAGGTCTTCGTTGACCAGCAGCAGGTTGCTGGCGCTGATCTCGTCGAAGCCCAGCCCCAGTTGCTGGGTGTAGAAGGTGCCTGGCTGCGGGCCGCGGGCGCTGATCTGCCCGGCCAGGCCGGAATCATGGCCGCGGTCGAAGAGAATGCGGCAGGTCAGGGCCAGCTTTTCCCGTACAGTCCACGTATTATCCGCAAGCGAACCTTGCATCCGCGCAAGCGCCTGGCGGACCAGTTGGTCCTTGGGCAGTGTCATTGTGTCGGTCATCGAGTGGTCCTCGGTGAAGTAAGTGGAGCCCGCCCCCGATTGCCTGGAAAACGAGCGGGGGCGGTTTGCGTTGTGACGCAAACAAGGCTATATGACACAAAGTGTCATAAGCAAGCGAAAAGTTGCATCACTGACCGGAATCAACTGCAGCGCATGTCTATCCGTTTGAAATTATTGAGAAAAAAACTCGGCATCACCCTTGAGGTATTGGCCGACAAAGCCGGCATGACCAAAAGCTACCTGTCCAAGGTCGAGCGTGGTCTGAATACGCCGTCCATCGCCGCTGCGCTGAAGCTGGCGCGGGCATTGAACGTCAATGTCGAGGAACTGTTCGCCGAAGACGCACCGAACCAGGCGCGTTACAGCCTGGTGCGCAGCGGCGAGCGCCAGCCGCTGGCCGGCAGTGGCGAGGGGCCGGGCTACGCGGTGCTGGCCAACCAGATCGGCCAGCGCAGCCTGTTGCCGTTCCTGATCAGCCCGCCGATGGACTTCAGCGACTCCACCTTCAAGGAGCATCTGGGCGAGGAATTCCTTTTCGTCCACGAGGGCCGGGTCGAAGTGGATTTCATGAACGAGCGGGTCATTCTCGAACGTGGCGATGCCCTTTACTTCAACGCCCAGACCCCGCATCGCCTGCGCTCCCTCGGCGAGCAGCCGGCGCAGTTGCTGGTAGTGGTGCACGACGCAGGGTAGGTCTTGCCGGCGCCCTTGTATCCGGGGTGGCGCTAGCATCACGGCTTTTCCTGGCCTCAAGGACGACCGCCATGATCCAGCCCTCGCGGGACTATTCCCGCCTGCTCAACACCCTGATCGACCAGCGCATCGCCGCCGCACCGAAGCGCAGCCCCTGGTTCCATCTCACTCCCGGCGAACGCGCCGATTACCTGGCCGAGACCGACGCCCGCCTGCTGGAGATCCAGCACACCACCCTCAACGTGCTGGCCGCGCAGCACTTCAGCATGGACGACAACCCGCAGGGCATCGACGAACACCTGGCCATGCTGCGCCGCCTCCGCGAGGCGCTCGACAGCGATAGCCCGTACCGCCAGGCGCTGGACCGGGATATCTCGCTCTATGGTCGCCAGCAGGCCGCCATGCACGGCTTCGAAGGCGCCTGGCGCAAGGGATTGCGGCTGATCCGCGCCGGTGACGGCCTGCGCAACCCATGTGCGGGGGTGCTGCAGCGCCTGCAACGGATGATCGACCTGCTGCAACGCAAGATCGACAGCGAAGGCGATGCCCGTCGGGTCACGCCCTTCGCCCGGCAACAGGGCTGGAAGGCGCTCGCCGAACGCTACCGCGCGCTGCTCGACGGCAAGCCGGTGGACCTGGCCGAGGTGCCTGCGGCTTCCGACGGCTTGCCGGTGAACCTGTCGCTGCTGCTGATGGAGGAGCGGCCTGGGTACGTGCGGATGAACGTGGCGCTGGTCGATGCCGATTTCGAGGGACGCTACAAGGACCTGCACCTGGAGCACGGCCGCCTGGTGACCGCAACCCGCAGCCTGATGAATTTCTCCTTCGGTACGGCGGCGCGCTCCCTGGCCTGGCAGCAACACTATCGCCTCAAGCACGAACCGGGACGTTCGCCGACCTTTGCGCCGATCCGCTCGGTGCTGGTGCGCACTGCGTTCGTGGAGGCGTTCCTCGGCCATTGGCTGGTCTCCGAACACACGCTGCGCAGCGGTTTCCTGGTACGGGTGATGGAGGATGGCTCGCGGCTTCGGGTAATCAACGTCGACCGCAAGGAGTGCAACCAGATCGGCATCGAGGCGTTCGACGAGGCGGGCGCGCAGGGCAAGGTGCGCGAGGTGGATCTGCCGCGGCGCCTGGAGGATCTGCTCAACCGCTACGCCGATATCGCCAGCTTCCAGACCATCGCCGTGGACAGCTATGCCACCAGCCATTACGACCCTGACCGCGACGGTCGCTTCGTCGGCATCCGTGAACTGGAGCGCTCCGTGGGTTTTGGCGAGCACCTGTATCTGCTGGAACTGCCTCATGGCAGCGACTACCTGGCGGTGACCCCGTTCGCCGTGGTGGACCGGCAGGGCAGCCGTCATCTGTGCGCCGCCGAGGTGCAGCGCGCCTGGGCTCATAACTCGGCATTCTTCGAGCGTTTGCACAGCTTGCGCGAGCAGGGCGAGGGCGCTTGCCCCTGGCTCAACAGCCCGCGCGAGCGTGCGGCGTTCATGGCCCAGTGGCAACGCCTGCTGGAGCGCAATCATCTGACGCCCGGGGCGTTGCTGGCGGTGCCGGAAGCACCGCGGGCAAGCCTGCGCGACGGCCAGGGCAATGCCCTGGGCAAAATGCTCCGGGAGCGCGCCCTGGCCGACCGGATCTGGCGCTGGCCGGCGCTGGATGCCTCGCTTGCGGCCATCGCCGCGCGGATGCTCAAGCGCGGTGGCCTGCAAAAGCTGCTGGACGACGCCTATGTCCAGGCCACCCTGGCCCAGGCCAGGCGTTTGCCGGGCATGGCCCTGGAGCACATGCCCCATCGGGCGCGGAACCTGCGTCTGCTCAAGTGGCTGCTCGGCGAGGACCAGCACGCCGACGCCGACAGTCGCGACCTGCGTCGACAGTTGTTGTTCCAGGTGCTGCGCCTGCGGGCCGGGCAGCTTGGCGGCGGGCATGCCCAGGTCAATCCGCACGGGCTGGATGCCGGCAACGCCCTGCCGCGCCCCGACCCCTGGCTGATCCTCAATGCCCGGCCGGAGCGGCTGCTGGCCGGGGACAATCGCTGGTTGATAGGCGAAGACAAATACCGCAGCGCCCACCAATGGGTACCCGACCCGCTGCATCCCGCCACGCGCTACATGGACGCGCTGGACACCCCGTTCATCGGCGGCATCAGTGCCGCCACCGAGGCGCTGTGTCGCGATTTGCCGCACCTGTTCGACGGCCTGCCATCGCTGCCTGAGTACTGGCGCTTCCAATTGGCCAACAGCGCGTTCTGGCTGCGCAATGGCTATCACTCGCTGTTCGAAACCCTGTACATGGCCGCGCGCTACGAGCCGCTGGCCGAGGGTAGCGTGGGCGACCCGTTGCTGGCGTTGTTCGATCGCAGCCGGGATCACCCCGCAAGCGCGCTGTACCGGGACCTCATGGCCTTGCTCAGGCCTTTGATCGATCAAGGTTTGAGCGGCGAAGAACGCCTGGCAGCAGACCCTGCCGAGTGCTAGGCTCGTCGTCGTTTTCGTACGACTCCGGGAGACTTTTCGATGAGCAATGGTTCGACTTTCTGGCGCGATCCGGCGTTGCCGTTCATCGAGGCCCGGGCGGTCGCCGACGGGCGCAAGGTCTGCTATTCGCGGCACTCCCACGAAGGCTTCTCGATCGGTGCGATCACCGCCGGGCGCAGCACCTATTTCGACGGGCAGCGCTGGCACGAGGTGGAGGCGGGGACGGTGGTGATGATGAATCCCGGAGTGGTGCACGCCTGCAACCCGATCGCCGACCAGCCCTGGTCGTACCTGATGCTCTATGTCGATATGCCCTGGTTGCGCGCGCAGGGCTTCGAGCCCCTGGGGCAGACCCTGAGCACCGCGCCGCCGTTGTATCGCTCGCTGCTGGCACTGTACGAGCGCTTGACCGACAGCCTCGCAGCCAGCGACGACAAGCGCCTCGCCGCCGAACGTTTCTTCGGGCAGTTGCGCGAGCAGATCCAGGCCGCGCCGAGCGCGACGGCGCAGGGCAACGAGCGGGTGCAGCGGGCTGCGGACTATATTCGCCAGCACTGCACCGAGCCGCTGAGGCTGGAGGACATCGGCGAGGCGGCGGGGTTATCGACGTCCTACCTGACCCGCGCCTTCAAGCAGCATTTTGGCCTGACGCCCCATGGCTACCTGCTCGACCAGCGGGTGCGCTATGCCCGCGCGCAGTTGCGCCAGGGGCGGCTGATCGCCGAGGTTGCCCATGAGGCCGGGTTCGCCGACCAGGCCCACCTGCAGCGTGCCTTCAAGCAGCATCTGGCGGCGACCCCGGGGCACTATCGCTCAGCCCACTAGCAGGTAGCCGGCACTGGCAGCCAGCAGGGCTGCCAGCGAGCGGTTGAACAGGCGCATGCGCCGTGGTTCTTCGAGATGGCGGCGAATCACCGTGCCGGCCCAGGCCCAGCAGCCCACCGACAGGTAGCAGATCACCAGGTAGATCAAGGTGAAGCGCCAGAGCAGGGCGGTCTCGCCTTCGCCGACGAAGGCGCCGACCCCGGCGACGCAGGCCAGCCAGGCCTTGGGGTTGAGCCATTGCATCAGCGCTCCGTAGAAAAAACCGGGGGCGCGTTGCGGCTCGCCATTACCGAGCCGGCCGTCATCGGCGGCCAGTTTCCAGGCCATGTACAGCAGGAACAGGATCCCGGCCCAGCGCAGCGCGTCGGTCAGGCCAGGCCAGCGCAGCATCACTGCATGCAGCCCCAGGCCCACCAGCATCAGCAGCAGGCAGAAGCCCAGGGTGGCACCGGTGACATGCCGCAGCGCCGGGCGCAAGCCGTGGCGGGCGCCGGCGGCCAGGGCGACAAGGTTGACCGGGCCGGGGGAGATGGAAGCGGCCAGCGCGAAGGCGGCCATGGAGAGAGTCAGGCTCATGGATGTTTCTCTTGCAGGGAACGAGGCCTGGACTCTATCGGCGTACACCTGCGCCGGTATTGAAGAAAACTGCCCTCTGCAACGCAGGCGCTTTTGACTTTTTTGTCGATTGCCCGACACGGCGCGTATAAACTGCTCGCCACTTAGCCGGTCGCTTCCTCAACCGGCACCTGGAACAAGCACCTAGAACAAAGAGAGTCGAAATGGGCGCACAGTGGAAAGCCAAGCATAAAGAAGCAGCTGCCAATGCCAAGGGCAAGATCATGGGCAAGCTGGCCAAGGAAATTCAGATCGCCGCGCGCAGCGGTGCCGACCCGGACATGAACGCACGCTTGCGTCTGGTGGTCGAGCAGGCCAAGAAGGCTTCCATGACCCGCGAGACCCTCGAACGTGCCATCAAGAAGGGCGCCGGCCTGCTGGGTGAGCAGGTGCAGTACCACGCGGTGAAATACGAAGGTTTCGCCCCGCACCAGGTACCGCTGATCGTCGAGTGCCTGACCGATAACGTCAACCGCACCGTCGCCGAAGTCCGCGTGCTGTTCCGCAAGGGCCAGCTGGGCGCCGAGGGTTCGGTGTCGTGGGACTTCAACCATGTCGGCCTGATCGAGGCAACCCCGGACAGCGCCGATGCCGACCCGGAGCTGGCCGCCATCGAGGCCGGTGCCCAGGATTTCGAGCCTGCCGAAGAGGGCGCGACCCTGTTCATCACCGAAACCACCGACCTGGACAGCGTGCAGAAAGCCCTGCCGGCCCAGGGTTTCACCGTGATCTCGGCGAAGATCGGCTACACCCCGAAGAACCCGGTCAGTGCCGCCAGCCTGAGCGCCGAGGCGCTGGCGGAAGTGGAAGCCTTCCTCGACGCCATCGACGGGCACGACGACGTGCAGAATGTCTATGTAGGGCTTGCGGGCTGACACCGCCAGCCGTGAAAAAGGGACCGCATGCGGTCCCTTTGTTTTGGGGCTCCTATGGACGATGCAGGGACGCCAGTTGTTGCACGATCCCCGCAAATCCCGGCCTTTGAATGACCTCGGCCTGCACACAGGCCTGCTGCAACGCCTTTATTCCCTGTAATTGCTCATCGCATCGCGCCAGCAACTCGCCCAGCAGCACGCCGAACGCCCGCACTTCGATCCGCTCCAGCAACCGCGCTTCGGTACTTCCGTCCAGCGGATGGAACGATGCCGCACCGAAATCGCCAAGCAGGCTGTGCCCGCGGTCATCACAGAGGATGTTGTGGCCATACAGATCGCCATGACTCAGGCCCTGCCCATGCAAGTGCGCCGCCACGTGCGCGATGGACAGCGCCAGGCGCCGCAGCCCCGGGCCATCCAGGCGGCGCTCGACGGGGTAGATATCCCGGGTGCAACTGTCGAGGCTTGGCGGCCCGGCAAGGCTGAACCAGGCCGGATCGATCAGTTCCATGACCAGCGCCGCGATGCCCTCGGGATGATCCTCGACCCTGCCCAGCAGCGGAATCAGATGCTCATGGCTACCGGCCAGCATGCAGGCGGTCATTTCGTCCAGCGGCGTGCCGTCGCTGGTGATGTCGCCCTTGTACAGCTTGACCGCCACGGCGCCCTCGCGCCCCTTGAGACGGGCGCGGTGGATGATGCCCGAGGCGCCCTGGCCGAGACGCTGGTCGAGCTGGATGTCCTGCCAGGCGATGCGCGGGAAGCCGGCCGGTGCCGCTGGTGTGCGCAGGCCCGCAGGCAACGGGTTGCCGGCATAGGCCAACCAAGCCAGCCGGGGCATGCGCAGCAGCCACCCGGGCAGATGTTCGAGGCGGTTGGCGGCGATGCGCAGCAGCTCCAGCCCTGTGCAGCGTTGCAGGCTGTCCGGCAGATGGCGCAAACGGTTGCCGGAGAGCATGAGCTTTTGCAACCCGGCGCAGTCGCCAAGGGCCTCGGGCAGTTCTTCGATGCGGTTGTCGGTGAGTACCAGGGAGCGCAGGCGCGGGGGCAGGGCGGCGGGCGGTACATGAACGATGCGGTTGCTCTTGACGCCAACCACCTGCAACTGCGCGCAACCACCGATCCCCTGCGGCAGTTCGCTTAAGCGATTCTCCGAACAAAACAGCACTTTCAGCTTGTGCAGCCGACCCAGGTCGTCGGGCAGGCTGGTCAGGCGGTTGCCGGTGAGGTTGAGGACTTCGAGGCTGTCGGCAAGGTTGAAGATTTCCTGCGGGAACTGCTCAAGGCCGCAGGCCAGGTCGAGGCGCACGCTGCCTGCCAGGCGGCCGGACTTGAGATCGTCGAGAGAATGCATGGGTGCTGCCGTGGAAGAAAAGGCCGTCATGATAACGGCAAAGCCCGTTGCCCATGCGACTTAAGTTCGATAGCAGGCTGGCGCGAGCAGGCCATACTCGACGTTCGCCCTTTAATAACAACAAACACAGGGTTATTCATCGATGAGTTATCAGCAGTGCTATGACCGCTCCATCGCCGCGCCCGCCGAGTTCTGGGCCGAGCAGGCGCAAAGCCTGGCCTGGTTGCGCAAGCCTACGGAGATCCTGCGCGACAACCCCGACGGCACCCACCAATGGTTCGCCGACGGCCGGCTGAACAGTTGCCACCTGGCCCTTGACCAGCAGATCGAGGACGGCCGCGGCGAGCAACTGGCCCTGATCTACGATTCGCCGGTCACCGGCAGCCAGCAGACCTTCACCTTCAACCAGTTGCGCGACCAGGTGGCGCGCCTTGCCGGGCTGCTGCGCGAACTCGGTGTGGCACAGGGCGACGGGGTGGTCATCTACATGCCCATGGTGCCCGAGGCGGCGATGGCCATGCTCGCCTGTGCGCGGATCGGCGCGGTGCATTCGGTGGTGTTCGGCGGCTTCGCTCCCCACGAGCTGGCGCTGCGCATCGACGATGCGCGGCCGACCCTGCTGCTCACCGCGTCCTGCGGCCTGGAGTTCGACCGCGTCATCGAGTACAAGCCGCTGGTCGACCGGGCCCTGGAGCAATGCGCGCACCAGCCGCGCCAGGTGTTGGTGCTGCAACGAGCGCAGGCCCGCGCCACCCTGGTCGAAGGCCGTGACCTGGACTGGCAGGCCGCCGTGCAACAGGCCGCCCCGGTGCCGCCGGTGGAGCTGCTCGCGACCGATCCGCTGTACATCATGTACACCTCCGGAACCACCGGCAAACCCAAGGGCATCGTGCGCGAGAACGGTGGCAATGCCGTGGCCTTGCGCTTTGCCATGAAGCACATCTACGGCATGCAGGCCGGTGACGTGTGGTGGGGCATTTCCGATGTCGGCTGGGTGGTCGGGCATTCGCTGATCGTCTATGGCCCGTTGATGAACGGCTGCACCACGGTGTTCTACGAGGGCAAGCCGATCCGTACCCCGGACGCCGGGGCCTATTGGCGGGTAGTGGAGCAGTACCGGGTCAACGGCCTGTTCTGTGCACCGACGGCCATGCGGGCGATCCGCAAGGAGGACCCGCAGGGCCTGCTGCTGCGCCGTTACGACCTCAGCTCGCTGCGCCAGTTGTTCCTGGCCGGCGAACGCCTCGACTCCAGTACCCATCAATGGCTGGAAAGCGTCAGCGGCAAGGCCGTGCACGATCACTGGTGGCAGACCGAGACCGGCTGGCCGGTGACTGCACCCTGCCTGGGCCTGCATGGCAGCGGCGGGCGCGCGGGGTCGAGCAACCGGGCGGTGCCGGGTTATCACGTGCGGGTGCTGGATGAAGATGGCCAGGTGCTCGGTGCCAACCAGCAGGGCGCCATCGTCATCGCCCTGCCATTGCCGCCCGGGTGCAGCCAGACCCTGTGGGGCGATCACCAGCGCTACCTGGAGTCGTACCTGCAGACCTATCCCGGCTACTACCACACCGGGGACGGCGGCTATCTGGATGAAGACGGCTTCGTCTATATCATGGGGCGTACCGACGACGTGATTAACGTTTCCGGGCATCGCCTGTCCACGGGCGAGATGGAAGACCTGGTCGCCCGCCACCCGGCGGTGGCCGAGTGCGCGGTGGTGGGCGTGCGCGACGAAATCAAGGGCCAGGTGCCGTTGGCGCTGCTGGTGCTCAAGGATGGCGTGGACAGCGGCGAGGCGCAGTTGCAGGCCGAGCTGGTGGCCACGGTACGCGAGCAGATCGGTGCGCTGGCCTGTTTCAACCAGGTCCGGGTAGTCAAGCGGCTGCCCAAGACCCGCTCCGGGAAGATCCTGCGCGCGGTGCTGCGCAAGATCGCCGACCAGCAGCCTTACGTGGCGCCGTCGACCCTGGATGATCCTGCGGTGTTGGTGGAGATCGAGGAGGTGTTGGCGGGGTTGGCGCGTAGTGCCTGAGAACCTCGTTATGGCCACCGGGCGCATGCCGATAGATCTTCAGCGCCCTTGAGATCGAGCGCCGCCCGCGCGGCGCATCGCTGGCAAGCCAGCTCCCACATTTGCAACGTGCCATGGCCTGTGAGATCTGCGCTGCCAGCCTTTGGATGTTCGGCGATCTACTGCGGGAGACTGTTGGGTTCGACAGGGTATCGCGTCGTACAAGCAAGGCGATCACTATGGCCTGTCAGGCATAGGTACGTTGCAACAAATGTGGGAGCCGGCGTTGCCGGCGATGCGCCGCGCGGGCGGCGCTCGATCTCAAGGGCGCCGGAACAGTCATGACAAGCACCTGTCAGCCTTTATGCGATCTACTGACGAGCCTTCTCACCTCAAAGGATGTGTAGATACCCCTCGCAGCGATCAGCCCCACCACATCATTCAGGCCCGACCTGCTGCAACTGCCCCAGCCGGCTCCGCGTCCTTGCCAGGTCGGCCACGCTGCCGCCCAGGCTTTGCGCCAGCGGCCGCTCGCCGATCAGCAACAGCCGCTTGTCACGGTCATACAGTACGTCGATCAGGTTGATGAAGCGCTGCTGGGCGGCGATGGTGCATTCCTGCAGGTCCGGCAGGCCTTCGATGGTCCAGTGCTCGAAACGCTGGATCAGTTCCAGGTAATCGATTACCGCGGTCGCCTGTTCGCAGATGCTGGCGAAATCGAAGACCACGCTGCGCTCGTCACGCACCCGGGCGCGCAATTGGCGCTTGTTCACCTGGAGCACTTGCTCGTGGGTCGCGCCACCGAAGCCCAGTCGCTGCAATTGCCCGGCAGTCCCGGGCCAGACGTAGTGTCCCTGGGTAAAGCGCTGCTGGCGTCCGGCGTCGGGCAGGGCGCGGTAGTCCTGTTCGCCACCGACCTCGAGCACGTCCATACGCGCTTCGATCAGCCGGATGACCGGTTCGAAACGCTGGTGATAGAGCGGGTTGGGCAAGAGCCCCTTGGGCGGATAGTTGGACGTCACCAGAACGAAGATGCCGCGCTCGAACAGGGCCTGGTACAGCCGCGTGAGCAGCATGGCATCGCCGATATCGTGGACATGGAACTCATCGAAGCACAGCACGCGGCAGTCGCCGAGCAACGCGTCGAGGGTGACCGCCAGGGCATCGTCCTGGCGGCGGTGCTCGAACATGCCCTGGTGCAGCCGGGCAAAGAAGTCATGGAAGTGCAGGCGCCGCTTGGGGACATCGCCCAGCGCGGTGAAAAAACCGTCCAGCAGCCAGCTTTTGCCGCGCCCGACCTGGCCGTGCAAGTACAGGCTGCGGGCCCTCCCGGTTGGTAGGCGTGCGGCCTGCTCGGCCATGGCTGCAATCACCTGCTGCTGGCCCTGGCTCAGGCGGTAGCCTTGCTGCTGCGCCTTGTCGGCGAAAAACCGTTGGATCTCGCGGGCTTTGCCAGGCTCGGCGGCAGGGGCGGCGGCCAGGCGTTGGCGCAAGGCGCGCAGGGGCGAGCGGATCCAGGCGGGCAAGAGATGTTCCTCGAACGGTGGCAGGTGACGAACGGCGGCAATATTAACCAGATAGTGAAAAGTGCTGCCAGTCGCGAACGCCCGTATTCGTCGGATATTTCCTATACATGAGCTGTACATTTCCAGTTCGGCTGGCAGCATTTTCCTCGACTGCTACCCTGAACTCCAGGTCAATTCCTGCAAGGACAGGGAGGAACGGTGAAGGGAAGATCACTGGTGGCGTTGTTGGGGTTGTACGCGGCCCAAGGCGTTGCCGCCACGGATTTCCTCGTCGAGGTTCGCATCGACGTACAGCGGGGCTGCCTGCTCATCCACGAGCCACGGTCGGCTTCCGCGCAGGCCTTGGGCGTGCTGGATTTCGGCCAGAGTCCACGGCTGGACGATCCCTACGGGCCCTTGGGCAGCCAGTTGCTGGTCCAGCGCCCGCCTCGGCTGGAGTGCAATCCGGACACAGCCTATCAGGTGCGGGTCGATGGCGGCCTGCATGGCGGCACCGGCGAGGTGCGCTACCTGGTATCCGCCGATCCCAAGGCCCGGCCCATACCCTACCGCCTGTACCAGGATCCGGCCTGGCGCGTGCCGCTGTCGGTGAATATTGCCCAGCATGGCCGGGTACCGGACAGCGGAACGGTGGAACTTCCCTTGTACGCACGTATCGACACACAAACCGAGCTTCCACGGACGGGGCGCTATTCGGACTTGTTGAAGGTGACCGTCACCTGGTGAGGGTCATGAACCGCACTGCTTAGGGAGCGAGCAGCATGCACGCATCACGCATTCTCCTGCTGGGCCTGGGGCCGCTGTTGCTCAGCCCGGCAGCCCATGGCGCGATCAGCGGACATATCGAGGCGCGCCTGGTGCTTACCTCGGCCTGCCAGATCAGCAGCGACCCGGCCAGTACCGCGCCGGCCAGCGCGGCGGGCGGCGTGCTCGATTTCGGCCAGCAGGGCCCGCTGTGGAACCAGACCCTGCGCGCGGCCATCGATGAACCTGGCGGCAGTGGCAACCTGCAGATCAGTTGCAACCCTCAGGTCCGCGCCTTCACCGTGACCATCAATGGCGGCGCCAACCCCGACGGCGCCACGCGCCGGCTGAGCAACGGCGGCGTGCTGATTCCCTACCAGCTCTCCACCGACCCGGGCGGGCGCAGCAACTACGGGATCGGCCAGCAGCTCAACTTCACCGTGAGCAGCGCGCAGCAGATTCCCATCCCTATCTACGGCGTGGTCGTAGCCAACCCCAAGGCCCTGCCTGCGGGCGTTTATCGCGACACCCTGACGGTGACGCTGGACTGGTAACAGCCATCAAGGAGTGAACCATGAAACCGCAACTGAATCGTTTCGTTTTTGCCGGCATCGGGCTGTTGCTGGCTTCCCAGGCCCAGGCGGCCACGGTCACCGGGCAGATAAACGCCTCGCTGGTGCTGATCTCCAGTTGCCAGGTGAACGGCTCCACGGCCACCACCGGGGTCAATTTCGGCGCCCTGAACTTCGGCACCCAGACGGCGTTGTTCACCACGGCGGGCGCCCAGGTGCTGGCGGGCGGTGGCGGGGCGATGAGCATTCTCTGCTCCAATGGCGCGATCCCGGTGATCAAGATCGGCGCGGGCGCCCATGACGGCGCCTCCACCGGCGGTACCCGCGCACTGGCCGACGGCTCGGGTAATTCGGTGCCTTATGACTTCTATTCCGACTCCGGGCTGACCACCGTGATACCGATCAACGGCACCATTACCCTGCCTACCAGCAGCGGTACGGCGCAGACCGTCAACCTGTACGGCAAGGCCGTGGGCAAGGCCGGGCTGCCCCCGGGCACCTATACCGACACCGTGGCGGTCGAGCTGAGTTTCTGAGCCATGCGCGGGCGCCTGGCCCTGGCGCTACTCGCGGCGGCTGCAGCGCCGATACCCCTGGATGCGGCCACCAGCAGCACGTTTCTGGTCAATGCGACCGTCCAGGCCGGGTGCCTGGTGGTTGGCGGGGTGACCAACTACGGCAACCTGGCGTTCGGCAGCTATTCGGCATTGTCCACCGCCGCCGTGACCACCCAGCTCGGCGGTACCACCGTCACCCTGCAATGCACGCCTGGTGTGACGCTGAGCATAAAGATCGGCGGGGGGCAGAACAACAACGGGGTGCGCAACCTCAAGCGCAGCACCGGCAGCAACCTGGTGGCCTACCAGTTGTACAGCGACGCGGCCTTCAGCCAGGCGCTGGGCATCGACCAGACCGTCAATGTCAGCTATGCCGATCCGACGGCCATCAAGCTGCCCGTGTACGCCCGGGCGCAACTGACCGGAGCGCTGCCCGCGGGCAGCTATAGCGATGTGCTGCAGGTGACCTTGACCTTTTGACGGCGTACGCGCCGGTATTACACGACCACCATGAAGGAGAGCGGGATGTTCAGGGAGAGGGCGAGGCTGGCATTGGCGGCATTGCTGCTGTGGGCCGGAGCGACGTCGGCGGCGACATCGGTGCTGATCTGGCCGATCGACCCGGTGATCGAGGCCGAGCAGAAGGCCGGCGCGTTGTGGCTGGAAAACCGCGGCAACGAGGAAGCCAACCTGCAGGTGCGGATCTTCGCCTGGCGCCAGGGCGGGTTCGACGATCAATACCAGAACCAGCGCGACATCATCGGTAGCCCGCCGCTGGCGAAGATCGCGCCGGGGCAGAAGCAGCTCATCCGCCTGACCCGCACCGGTACCTCGCCGGTGGGCCAGGAGCAGGCCTACCGCATCATCATCGATGAAATTCCTCCGGCCTTGCCGCCCGACAACGCCGACAAGCCCCAGGCCGCGATCCGCTTCCAGATGCGCTATTCGGTACCGCTGTTCGTCTACGGCCAGGGCCTGTGGGGCAAGGCCGACCCCAGCGGGCAGCGCAGCGACGCCGGGGTCGGCAAGCCGCAACTGAGCTGGCGCCAGGTATCGACGCAGGGGCGCTCCTGGGTGGAGATCCGCAACACCGGTCCGGTTCATGCGCGCCTGACCGATGTGGTGATGCAGCAGGGCGCGCAGAGCCGGCCGCTGGTGGAAGGGCTGCTCGGCTATGTGCTGCCGGGCGCGACCATGCGCTGGCCGGCGCCACTGCAGGCCTCGGCGTCTACCGCGCTCAAGGGACGGATCAATGGCGGTGACACGGCGCAAACCATAGCCCAGGGCCAGTGAGCCGGGTGAGCAAAGGATGAACCTCGGGCCAGGGAGCACCCGACGATGGCGGGGAAAGGTGCGTGAAGGGATTTACCACGGGTTCCTGCCCGCTGTTGCTGGCGGGTGGCCTGGCGTGGTGCCTCGGTGCCACGTCGTGGGCCGGCGAGCTGCCGCCGCCGCCCTCTGCGGAGGAGGCGATCAGCGATGCCGAGCTGTATCTGGAACTGGTGGTCAACCAGATGAACAGCGGTAACGTGGTGGTCGTGCACCAGCGTTCCGGGCGCTTCTACGTGGCGGCCAGCGACCTGCGTGCCGTGGGCGTCGACTTTCCCGTGCCGGTGCCGGAAGAGGTCGCGCTCGATAGCGTCGCCGGCCTGCACAGCGACTACGACAGCCAGGCCCAGCGCCTGGTGCTGCAGGTCCCGCCGGCCTGGCTGCCTGGCCAGCGCATCGGCAACCGCTCCCTGGGCCCCGGCGGCGAGGCCAACAGCAGCTTTGGCGCCTTGCTCAACTACGATGCCTACCTCAACGACACCGACGATATCGGCAGCAGCCTGTCGGTGTGGAACGAGCTGCGGGTGTTCGACGCCTGGGGGACGTTCTCCACCACGGGCCAATGGCGCCAGCAGATCAGCGGGCGCAACTACGCCGACAACCAGCGTGGCTTCCTGCGCTACGACACGACCTTTCGCTACACCGACGAGGAGCGCCTGCTGACCTTCGAGGCGGGCGACGTGATCAGTGGCGCGCTGCCCTGGACTAGTTCGGTGCGCCTGGGCGGGGTACTGCTATCGCGTGACTTCTCGGTACGCCCGGACCTGGTCACCTATCCGCTGCCGGCCTTCGCCGGCGAGGCGGCGGTGCCGTCATCGGTGGACCTGTTCATCAACGGCTACAAAAGCGCCAGCGCCGACCTGCAGCCCGGGCCCTACACCCTGACCAACGTGCCCTACATCAACGGCGCCGGCGATGCGGTAGTGGTGACCACCGATGCCCAGGGCCGGCAGGTGTCCACCACCTTGCCGTTCTACGTCACCAGCACCTTGCTGCAGAAAGGCATGAGTGATTTCTCGGTGGCTGCCGGTGCCTTGCGGCGCAATTACGGGATCAGCGATTTCTCCTACGGCAAGGGCCTGACCTCGGCCAGCCTGCGCTACGGCATCAGCGACAGTTTTACCCTGGAAACCCACGGCGAGGCGGCGCAGTCCCTGGCCCTTGGCGGGATCGGCGGCAATCTGCTGGTGGGCACCTTCGGGGTGGTCAACGCCGCGGTCAGCCAGAGCACCTTCGATAGCCGCAGCGGCCAGCAACTGAGCCTCGGCTATCAGTACAACAGCCAGCGCATCGGCTTCAATTACCAGCGCCTGGAGCGGTATGGCGACTACGCCGACGCCTCGTTGCTGGACAGCCCCTATGCCCGCCTGAGCCAGCGTAGCGAGCAGGTCACGCTCAGCCTCAACCTGGAACGCTACGGCAGCCTTGGCGCCGGCTATTTCGACGTGCGCGCCGGCGACAACTCGCGCACCCGCCTGGTGAACCTGAGCTGGAGCAAGTCGCTGTGGGGCAATACCAGCCTGTACCTGTCGGCCAACCGCGAGCTTGGTGGCGAGCAGTGGGCAACCCAGGCGCAACTGGTGATTCCTTTCGACCTGCACGGCACCCTCAGCCTGAGCACCGAGCGCAACCAGAGCGGCGAGAATGTCCAGCGGGTCAATTACAGCCGCGCGGTGCCCAGCGATGGTGGCCTGGGTTACAACCTCGGCTACGCCAGCGGCGGCGACCAGTCGGCCTACCGCCAGGCCGACCTGACCTGGCGCCTGCAGTCGGTGCAGCTCCAGGCCGGCACCTACGGCACCAGCCAGGCCATGACCCGCTGGGCCGATGCCAGCGGCTCGCTGGTGTGGATGGATGCCGGCGTATTCGCCGCCAACCGGATCGATGATGCCTTCGTCGTGGTCAGTACCGAGGGCTTCGCCGATGTGCCGGTGCGCTACGAGAACCAGAATGTCGGCCGCACCGACAGCAAGGGGCATCTGCTGGTGCCGTGGAGCAGCGCCTATTACCGCGGCAAGTACGAAATCGACACCCTGGAACTGCCAGCCAACGTGCGCGCGGAAAACGTCGAGCAGCGCGTAGCGGTACGCCGTGGCGCCGGGTACCTGCTGAATTTCCCGTTGAACCGGGTGCGGGCGGCGAGCATCGAGCTGGTCGATGCCAGTCACCAGGACCTGCCACTGGGCAGCCAGGTCCGCCATCAGCAGACTGGCGCTGCCGCAGTGGTCGGTTGGGACGGACTGGTCTATCTGGAAGGGCTGGCCGAGGACAATACCCTGGAGGTACGGATCGCCGGCGGCGGCACTTGCCTGGTGCATTTCAGCCTCGACGCCGGACAGGACGATGTGCCGCTGCTCGGCCCGCTGGTGTGCAAATGAAACGCCT
Source organism: Pseudomonas bharatica (assembly GCF_048586865.1). Taxonomy (NCBI): domain Bacteria; kingdom Pseudomonadati; phylum Pseudomonadota; class Gammaproteobacteria; order Pseudomonadales; family Pseudomonadaceae; genus Pseudomonas; species Pseudomonas bharatica. The sequence goes on from NZ_JBMAWR010000008.1 coordinate 89,155, forward strand.
GCTGCCGATGCTGGCGCTGCTGTTGCTTGCCGAGCCCGTGCAGGCGCTGTGTTCGGTGGTGCAGGCCGGCAATGTGGCGTTCGGCAGCGTGGCCTCCACTACGCTGGCGTCCACCGTGCAATCCTCGTCCAGTACCAATGCCGGCCTGCGTTGCAGTGGCTCGCTGGTGACGTTGTTGCGCAGCGATGACTTCTTCAAGGCCACCTTCACGCCGACCGGAGGCACCACCGGCCTGGTCGGGCCCACCGGCGACGTCATCCAGTACACACTGTATGCCGACAACACCACGTCCTACCCGATCACCCGCGGCCAGCCCTTCGATTTCGCGCGCAACGGCATCCTCGATGCGCTGGGGATCCTCGGCAACGTGGTACCGGCGACCATCCCGGTGTACGTGCGGACCCTGACCGGAAGCAACGTCGCCGCCGGCAACTACTCGGAAACCTTCACCGTGTTCTGGAACTGGGATTATTGCTACGGCATCGGCGTCGGCGGTTTGTGCGTCGGGCGCCAGACCCTGACCGGCAGCACCACCATGACCGTGACCCTGACCGTCACCGCCGACTGCCAGATCACCACCCCGGCGATCAACTTCGGCAGCGCTCCGGTGGTGAGCGGGTTTTCCACGGTGAGCCAGAGCGTCAGCCTCAACTGCACCAAGGGCAGTGCCTATACCGTGGGGCTGAATGATGGTCTGTATGTGTCGGGCGGGCGCCGACGCATGAAGTCGCCGGCCAACAATTACCTGGCCTACGACATTTTCAAAAGTGCCGGTACCGTGCGCTGGGGTTCGCTGACCAGCGCGCGTCGCTCCAGCAGCGATGCCGATATCAACCCGGGCAATGGCACCGGAACGGGCAGCCAGGTGTTCAACTACAACGCCAGGGTCTACACCGACCAGGCCACGCCGCCGGCGGGGGCGTACCAGGACAGCGTGATCCTGGATGTGGCTTTCTAGACAGTTGCAAGCACGACGCGTCCCCTGTGGGAGCGGGTTCACCCGCGATTGCTGTAGTGAATTCACCATAGCAATCGCGGGTAAACCCGCTCCCACAAGGTCCCAGCAAGTCAAAGAGTTGGGTTTTGTTCTACGAGAACGTAGCCAGCGCCTTCAACGCAATTCGTGGACCATCTGCCCGACCGCATCCAGCACCGCCGATGCAAGCTCCTTCGAACGCTTGCCCGACCAGCCGGTGGCCGGGTTCGGTGCGTCGTCGTGGTCCTTGAACGGCATTTCCAGGGTCAGCGACAGGCAGTCATGGGCCTGGCCCACCGCATTGCAGGCCAGGGTCATGTTGGCCTGGCCCGGCGCACTGCGGGGATAACCATGCACATCCTGGAAGTCCCGGGTCAGCCCGCACAGGGTTTTGCGGAAACGCTCCTCCAGCGCGGCGATACGCGGGGTGTAGCCCGGATTGCCCTCGCAGGCGGCAGTGAACACGTGGGGAATCTCTTCGTCGCCATGGACATCGAGGAACAGGTCGACCCCATGCAGCTTCATCTGTTGCTGGGCGAACAGTACCTCGGGGGTCTGTTCGCTGCTTGCGTCCTGCCAGGCGCGATTGAGATCGAAGCCTTTGGCGTTGGTGCGCAAATGACCGTGGAAGGCACCGTCGGGGTTCATGTTGGGGATCAGGTACAGGTCGGCAGCGGCCAGTAGCTGCTGCAGGCCGGCATCGTTGGCGGCGACACGGTCGATCACACCTTCCATGAACCACTCGGCCATGTGCTCGCCGGGATGCTGCTGGGCGATGATCCATACCTTGCGCTTGCCTGCGGCGCCGTCACCAACACGCAGCAACGGAATATCACGGCCTTCGACACTGCGCCCGGTGGCCAGCAGGCTGACACCCGGCAGATGCCGGGCACGCTCGATCAATTGATTGTGGCGAGCCCGCGAGTACGGCTCGAAGTAGGCGAACCAGGCCTGCGGCTCCTGGGCTTCGAGGCTGAAATGCAGGGCCTGGCCATCGAAGCGTGACGGAACACGGAACCAGTTGCGCTGATCGTAGGAGGCGACGGCGTGGTAACCGTCCCATGCCTTGTTGTAGGAGGACCCGCCGGCATTCTCCAGGGTGAAGGCGTGGGTCTGGCCGGGCGTCAGGCCGCTGGCCTTGAAGTGGAACCATTGGAAATGCGCGCTGGCGCTGTCGGGGCGGATCGCCAGGCGCACCTGGGCGGGATTGCTGGTGTCCCGAACGAGGATATTGCCGGAGTCGAAGTCGCAGTCGATGCTCAGTGCGGTCATTGGCCTGGGTCCTTTGCAGAGTTGTTGTGGGCAACAACTCTACACAACCCGGTCAGTACCAGAAACCCAGGGCCAGCAAGGTGGCCAGCCCAAGACCCATGGCGACGGTGCAGCCACCCAGGGAAAACGCGGCCCGGGTCTGCCGGTACCAGTGGTTTTCGCCCAGCGCCCGGGCCGGCGCCAGCAGGCTGCGCCAACGCAGCTCGGTGGCGTGGAAGGCCGCCAGGTGCTCCGGGTCGGCGTCCAGCCAGCGGCGGAAATCGATGCGCTCGCTGGCGGTGATCAGCGGACTTTGCAGCCGCACATACCACTGGCCGGCAGCACGGGCGAGCGGAGCAGGGGCGGGCAGGGTGGCCTGCAGGACTTGGTTCATATGACGCTCGACGCTCGCGTCGGACAGGTCCAGGCGCCTGGCGATGACCGCGTAGGTCAACTGGTCGAGGCGGCTCAGCAGGAATACCTGCTGAACCCGGCGTGGCAGCGCTTTCAGGCGGTGCAGCAGCGCGAGTTCGGCGGTGTCGGCGGGTTCGGCGTGATGGTCCAGTGGCAGCAGCAGACGGGTCATGGTTCCAGCTCCTTGCGGTGGAAACGGAGGAGGGAGGTAGGGGGCATCTTCCTTGATGCGGTTGAGAGCTTAGTCTTAACGAGATTGATTCTCAAGTGCTAATTTCAGCAAAGGCGCGCCTTGGGCTTATCACAGGGAGGGTCCTTTGATATCATCGCCACATTCAGCAACACATCGCCTTCATTAGCCTGAAGAGCCCAAAAAAAAGACCCGGCAAAAAGCCGGGTCAAAAACCGTGATTAGCCTGATGAGGAGATAATCTGGAGTCCGACCTAAGGGCTCCGGGTTATCCAACCAGTCTCGCGACCAGTTGCGATCAATAATAATCGTTCTCATTTTCAAGTCAAATGAATTTTCGGTAATTCTCCGAAAATTCTTTCTTCCCGTGCCTGAACCCAGGCAGTCCGGGCCCTCACGCTGTTGTTATTCTTTCCTTTCCTCGTCTTTCGGCATGCGGCTGTGGCTGTGGTCAATCATCGCGCGTGCGAGGTTGATCAGGTGCATGGACATCAGCATCTGGTCCTGGGCCTTGTCCCGCGCGATCTGTGCGGCCTGGTAGGCAGTGCCCGAGGCGCAGCGCAGCAGCCACGCCGCCTGCTCGGCGGCGGCCTGTGGCGACAGGTCGTCGCGCGCCACCACCAGTTGCATGTCTTCCAGTCCGGGCGCGTTCTCCGGAGCCGGGTTGAAGTAGTAATCGAGGGCACGGCGCGAGGAGTCGCTGTCCAGGTGGCTGGAGGTACTGGCACTCATGAGGAGGGTCTTCCTTGGGGTTGTGGAGAGGCACGGGGAAATATAGTACCTGGCGTATTTTTTACAGCGTTTTAAATACTACAATTTGTGTATTGAGCGAGAATGGGCAGTCCGTATCGTGCCTGCGATGGAAAAATGGATCGCACTAGTCAAAGATCGGATGCGTGAACTCAAGCTCACGCAAGAGAAACTGGCCGAACGCGTCGGGGTCACCCAGGGCTGCGTGGGCCTGTGGCTGCGTGGTGAGCGCGAGCTGACCCTCACGCGCATGAACCGCGTGCTGGTAGCACTCGAACTGCCCCACATGAGCATGAAGGCTACCCCGGACTCGGAGGAGGAGCCGGCCAACTATGGCCTGCCGACCACCTTCCGTTATCCGCAGTCGGATTGGGTCGTGCTGACGGATGTTGCCGAGGACGCGCCGGTGGCCGAGGAAATCACCGACTACAAGGCCCAGGGCAAGGCGTTCTGGCTGCGGGTCGAGGGTGATGCGATGACCGCACCGGCTGGCTTGAGCCTCTGTGCCGGTATGCTGGTCCTGGTCGATCCGGGGGTGCAGGCGCAGGTCGGGCGCCTGGTCATCGCCCGGGTGCCGGGCCACTCCCAGGGCGTGTTGCGGCAGTTGGTGGTGGAGGAGGGGCAGCGCTTCCTCAAGCCGCTCAATCCGACCTATCCGATGATGCTGTGTGGCGAGGACTGCGAATTGCTCGGGGTCGCCATCCAGGGCGGGATTCGCTTCTGAACCATGGCAATGAAAACGGCGCCGAGGGCGCCGTTTCTGTTTCGTGAGGCCAGCACCGGCCTCTTAGCTGGCGCTTTCCTCCAACGCCACCAGCACACTCCCTTCACTGACCATCTCGCCTTCCTGGCAATACAGCGTCGCCACCTTGCCAGCGTGGGGGGCACGGATGCTGTGCTCCATCTTCATCGCCTCCAGCACCACCAGCTGGGTCCCGGCCTCGACCACCTGCCCGGGCTCCACCAGTACGCGCACGATGCTGCCGTTCATCGGTGCCGTCAGGCCGCCCTGGTGGCCATGACCGGCTTCGGCCTCGGCGATCGGGTCGAAGGCCTGGACCGCATGCAGCTCGCCGTCCCAGCGCAGGTACAGCGTGTCACCCCGGCGGATCGCCTGGTACTGGCGACGCACGCCGTTGTCGTCGATGCGCAGGCGCTCGCCATCGAGCGTGGACAGCGACGGCGCGGTTCGATCCAGCCCCAGTGCCTGCTGCTGGCCATTGCTGCTCAGGTGCAGGCTGATGTGCGCCGGAACGCCGGCGCGGAAACCCTGCCGGGAAGCCCACGGCGAGGCGGCATCGTCATCGCGGGTGTTGGTCGCCAGCCCCTGCACCCAGGCCTCTGCCGCGGCCTGCCAGAAGCCGGCGGACAGGGCGCCTGGCGCTGGCAGCAGATCGTCGTGGTAGCGCGGGATGAAGCCGGTATCCAGCTCCGCCGCCGCAAACGCCGGATGGGCCAGGATCCGCCTCAGGAAACCGATATTGGTCTTCACTCCGCCAATGGCGAACTCGTCCAGCATCGCCAGCAGGCGCAGGCGCGCTTGCTCGCGGTCCTCGCCCCAGGCGATCAGCTTGCCCAGCATCGGGTCGTAGAACGGTGATACCTCGTCGCCCTCGGCGACCCCGCTATCGACACGGCGACCATCGCCTGCCGCGCTTTCCCGATACAGTGCCAGCCGGCCGGTGGCCGGAAGGAAATCATTGGCCGGGTCCTCCGCATACAGCCGCACTTCGATGGCATGGCCGATCAGGGGCACCTGCTCCTGGCTGATCGGCAGCGCCTCGCCGCGGGCGACGCGGATCTGCCAGGCCACCAGGTCGAGGCCGGTGATCGCCTCGGTCACCGGATGCTCCACCTGCAGGCGGGTGTTCATCTCCATGAAGAAGAATTCACCGCGGGCATCCAGAAGGAATTCCACCGTCCCCGCACCGACATAACCAATGGCCTGGGCCGCGCGCACCGCTGCCTCGCCCATGGCTCTGCGTTGCTCGACGCTGAGGCCCGGTGCCGGGGCTTCCTCGACCACCTTCTGATGGCGACGCTGGATCGAGCAGTCGCGCTCGTTGAGGTACAGGCAGTTGCCATGCTGGTCGGCAAACACTTGGATTTCCACGTGGCGCGGCTTGAGCACGTACTTTTCCACCAGCATCCGCGCATCGCCGAACGAGGACTGTGCCTCGCGCTGTGCGGAGGCCAGGGCTTCGGCCAGCTGGCTTTCCTGCTCGACCACCTTCATGCCCTTGCCGCCGCCGCCGGCGGTGGCCTTGAGCAGTACCGGGTAGCCGATCCTTTCGGCCGCGGCGCGGAAGGTTTCCAGGTCCTGGGCCTCGCCGTGATATCCCGGCACCAGGGGCACCCCGGCGGTTTCCATCAGCGCCTTGGCCGCCGATTTGCTGCCCATGGCCTCGATGGCGCTGGCGGGCGGGCCGAGGAATATCAGCCCGGCGTCCTCGATGGCCTTGGCGAACCCGGCATTTTCCGAGAGGAAGCCATAGCCGGGATGGATCGCCTGGGCGCCGCTGGCCTTGGCCGCGGCGATCAGCTTGTCGATCACCAGGTAGCTTTCCGCCGGCTTGGCACCGCCAAGATCGACGCGAATATCGGCTTCGCGGCTGTGGCGCGCTTCACGGTCCACCGCGCTGTGCACGGCGACGGTGGTCAGGCCCAGGGATTTTGCGGTGCGCATCACCCGGCAGGCGATCTCGCCACGGTTGGCGACCAGCAGGGTGGTCAGCTCGGGACGGCTCATGGGCGGGGCTCCGTGGCGGATGAAGAGGAGGATGGGGCGGCCTGCCAGGCCGGTTGGCGTTTTTCCAGGAAGGCGCGCAGGCCTTCCTGGCCTTCGCCGCTGACGCGGATCCGGGCGATGGCGTTCTCGCAGTAGCGACGCAGGGCCGGGGTCAGTTCACCCGGGCCGACCTCGCGCAGCAGTTCCTTGCTGGCACGCATGGCCTGCGGGCTGTTCTGCAGCAGGTTGACGATCCAGTCTTCCACGCGCTCTTCCAGCTCCGCCGCCGGATAAGCCTCCGCCAGCAGGCCAAGCTCGCGGGCGCGGATGCCGCTGAAGCGCTCGGCGGTGAGGGCGTAGCGACGTGCGGCACGTTCGCCCATGGCCTGGACCACGAACGGGCTGATCACCGCCGGTGCCAGGCCGATGCGCACTTCCGACAGGCACAGTTGCGCCTCTTCGGCACCGATGGCCATATCACAGCAGGCGATCAGGCCGAGGGCGCCACCGAAGGCCGCGCCCTGGACCACCGCCAGGGTCGGCAGCTTCAGGCGCGCCAGGTTGTACATCAGTTCCGCCAGCTCACGGGCGTCATCCAGGTTGCTCTGGTAATCCAGGGCCGCGCTTTGCTGCATCCAGGCCAGGTCCGCACCGGCACTGAAATGCCGGCCCCGGCCACGCAGAAGGACGAAGCGCAGGCTGGCATCGGCGGCCAGTTCGTCGAGGGCGACGATCAGCTCGCGGATCATCTGCGCATTGAAGGCGTTGTTCTTGTCCGCGCGGCTCAGCCACAGGGTAGCGAAGCCGCGCGGATCCTTGATCAGTTCGAGGGTGCTGAAGTCGGTCATCGGTCACATCCGGAAAATGCCGAAGCGGGTGGCTTCGATCGGCGCGTTGAGCGAAGCGGACAGGGCCAGGGCGAGGATCTCTCGGGTCTGCGCCGGGTCGATGACGCCGTCGTCCCAAAGACGCGCGCTGGAATAGTAGGGATGACCCTGGTGTTCGTACTGGTCGAGGATCGGCTGCTTGAGCCTGGCCTCGTCCTCGGCGCTGAAGGCCTGCCCGGAACGCTCGCTCTGCTCGCGCTTGACCTGGGCCAGCACCCCGGCGGCCTGCTCGGCACCCATCACGCCGATCCGCGCATTCGGCCACATCCACAGGAAGCGCGGGTCGTAGGCGCGCCCACACATGCCGTAGTTACCGGCGCCGAAGCTGCCGCCGATGATCACGGTGAACTTCGGTACCCTGGCGCAGGCCACCGCAGTGACCAGCTTGGCGCCGTGCTTGGCGATGCCGCCGGCTTCGTATTTCTGCCCGACCATGAAGCCGGTGATGTTCTGCAGGAACAGCAGGGGAATACCCCGCTGGCAGGCCAGTTCGATGAAATGCGCGCCTTTCTGCGCGGCTTCGGCGAAGAGGATGCCGTTGTTGGCGAGGATGGCGATCGGGTAGCCGTGCAGGTGGGCGAAGCCGCAGACCAGGGTGGTGCCGAACAGCGCCTTGAATTCATCGAACACCGAACCGTCCACCAGGCGCGCGATGATCTCGCGCACATCGAAGGGTTGCTTGGCATCTGCTGGCACCACGCCATACAACTCCTCCGCGGCATACAGCGGGGCAATCGGCGTACGCACCTGCAGTTCCCCCTGCTTGTGCCAGTTGAGGTTGGCCACGCAGCGACGGGCAATCGCCAGGGCGTGTTCATCGTTGTCGGCATAGTGATCGGCCACGCCGCTGGTCTTGCAGTGCACGTCGGCGCCGCCCAGGTCTTCGGCACTGACCACCTCGCCGGTGGCCGCCTTCACCAGCGGCGGGCCGGCGAGGAAGATGGTGGCCTGCTGGCGGACCATGATGGTCTCGTCGGACATCGCCGGCACGTAGGCGCCGCCGGCGGTGCAGGAACCCATGACTACGGCGATCTGCGGGATGCCCTGGGCACTCATGTTGGCCTGGTTGAAGAAGATCCGCCCGAAATGCTCGCGGTCGGGGAAGACTTCGTCCTGGCGCGGCAGGTTCGCGCCACCGGAGTCCACCAGGTACAGGCAGGGCAGGCGGTTCTGCTGGGCGATGGCCTGGGCGCGCAGGTGTTTCTTCACGGTCAGCGGATAGTAGGAGCCGCCTTTCACCGTGGCGTCGTTGGCGACGATCATGCACTCGACGCCTTCGACCCGGCCGATACCGGCGATCACGCCGGCGGCGGGGACCTCTTCGCCATAGACCTCATGGGCCGCCAACTGGCCGATCTCGAGGAAAGGCGAGCCCGGATCGAGCAGGCGGTCGATACGTTCGCGGGGCAGCAGCTTGCCGCGGGAGGTATGGCGTTCCTGGGCCTTGGCCCCGCCACCTTGATGCACCTGGGCGAGGAGGGTGCGCAGGGCCTTGACCTGTTCCAGCATGGCCGCGCTGTTGACGGCGAAGTCCGGGGCGCGGGTGTTCAACTGAGACTTGAGAATCATTGTTGGTCCTCGGCGACTTCCGTGGGAAGCCGCAAGAAGGGAGCGGAAGCGAGGCGGCGTTTCAGCGGGTCTCGTTGAACAGCTCGCGGCCGATCAGCATGCGGCGGATCTCGCTGGTACCGGCACCGATCTCGTACAGCTTGGCGTCGCGCAGCAGGCGGCCGGCCGGGAATTCGTTGATGTAGCCATTGCCACCGAGGATCTGGATCGCCTCCAGGGCCATTTGCGTGGCGCGCTCGGCGGTGTAGAGGATCACCCCGGCGGCGTCCTTGCGCGTGGTCTCGCCACGGTCGCAGGCCTGGGCCACGGCGTAGAGGTAGGCGCGGCTGGCGTTGAGCTGGGTGTACATGTCGGCGATCTTGCCCTGGATCAGCTGGAACTCGCCGATGCTCTGGCCGAACTGCTTGCGGTCGTGGATATAAGGGACAACGAGGTCCATGCAGGCTTGCATGATCCCGGTAGGACCGCCGGACAGCACCACGCGCTCGTAGTCCAGCCCGCTCATCAGCACTTTCACGCCGCCGTTGAGCTTGCCGAGGATGTTTTCCTCCGGCACCTCGACATCGTCGAAGAACAGCTCGCAGGTGTTGGAGCCACGCATGCCAAGCTTGTCGAATTTGTTGCTGCGGCTGAAGCCCTTCCAGTCGCGCTCGACGATGAACGCGGTAATGCCGTGGGGGCCCTTTTCCAGGTCGGTCTTGGCGTAGATCACGTAGGTGTTGGCGTCCGGGCCGTTGGTGATCCAGGTCTTGCTGCCGTTGAGGACGAAGCGGTCGCCGCGCTTGTCGGCGCGCAGTTTCATCGACACCACGTCGGAGCCGGCATTGGGCTCGCTCATGGCCAGGGCGCCGACATGCTCGCCGCTGATCAGTTTCGGCAGGTACCTGGCTTTCTGCTCGTGGTTGCCGTTGCGGTTGATCTGGTTCACGCACAGGTTGGAGTGGGCGCCATAGGAGAGGGCGACCGAGGCCGAGCCACGGCTGATTTCCTCCATGGCCACCACATGGGCCAGGTAACCCAGGCCGGCACCGCCATATTCTTCGCTGACGGTCACGCCGAGCAGCCCCAGGTCGCCGAACTTGCGCCACATATCGGCAGGGAACAGGTTGTCGTGGTCGATCTGCGCGGCGCGCGGCGCCAGTTCGCTGGCGACGAAGGCCTGCACCTGCTCGCGCAGCATGTCGATGGTTTCACCAAGGGCGAAGTTCAGGGAGGGATAAAGCATGCTCGGGCACCTTCTATTGTTTGTTCTTGGATGGGGCGGAGTCGCAGGCGTGCGGATCCTGGCGCTGGGCGCGATGTCGATTTCACCTTTACGTTAACGTAAACCTGAGAAAGTGCAGTGTCAATCGTCAACATGACCTTTACGTTAACGTTAATTTGGGCGAGAGTATTTCCCGCCCCGATCAGCTCCCAGAACAACCACAAAAAGGGAACGTCATGAATCAACCGAGCTATACCCAGGGTCGCCAGGACAAACCCTTGCTGGCCATGACCATCGGCCAGGCCTTCGACCGCACGGTAGCGCGCTTCGGCGATCGAGAAGCGCTGGTGGTCCGTCATCAGCAGGTGCGCTATAGCTGGGCGCAGCTGGCCGCCGCCGTCGACCTGCATGCCCGTGCGTTCATGGCCCTGGGCCTGAAGACCGGCGACCGCCTGGGCATCTGGGCGCCCAACTGTGCGCAGTGGTGCATCGCCCAGTTCGCCAGCGCCAAGGCCGGGATCATCCTGGTCAATATCAACCCGGCGTATCGCACCAGCGAGCTGGAGTACGCGCTCAAGCAGTCCGGCTGCCAATGGTTGATCTGTGCCGGGGCATTCAAGAGTTCGGATTACCATGCCATGCTCGCCGAGCTGCTGCCGGAACTGGCCCACCAGGCGCCGGGACAGCTCGCCTGCGAACGCCTGCCTGACCTGCGTGGGGTGATCAGCCTGGCCAGCGAGCCGCCACCCGGCTTCCTGGCCTGGGAAACACTGGGCGAGCAGGGCGCCAGGGTCGGGCTCGACGACTACGCTGCCCGCCAGCAAAGCCTGCAGTTCGACCAGGCGGTGAATATCCAGTACACCTCCGGCACCACTGGCTTCCCCAAGGGCGCCACCCTCAGCCACTACAACATCCTCAACAACGGCTACATGGTCGGCGAGAGCCTGGGCCTGACCGAGCATGACCGTATGGTGATTCCGGTGCCGCTGTACCACTGCTTCGGCATGGTCATGGGCAACCTCGGCTGCATGACCCACGGCAGCACCATGATCTACCCCAACGACGCCTTCGACCCGGCCCTGACCCTGCAGGCCGTGGCCGAGGAGCGCGCCACCGCGCTGTACGGCGTGCCGACCATGTTTATCGCCGTGCTCGACCAGCCGCAGCGCGCCGACCACGACCTGTCCTGCCTGCGCACCGGCATCATGGCCGGGGCCATCTGCCCGATCGAGGTGATGCGCCGGGTGATCAACGAACTGCACATGAGCGAGGTGCAGATCGCCTACGGCATGACCGAGACCAGCCCGGTGTCGCTGCAGACCGGCCCGGACGACGAGCTGGAACTGCGCGTGACCACGGTCGGGCGAACCCAGCCGCAACTGGAGAGCAAGATCATCGACGAGCATGGCTGCGTGGTGCCGCGCGGGCAGATCGGCGAGCTGTGCACCCGTGGCTACAGCGTGATGCTCGGCTACTGGGGCAACCCTGCGGCCACCGCCGAAGCCATCGATCCGGCGGGCTGGATGCACACCGGCGACCTGGCGAGCATGGACGAACAGGGCTACGTGTGCATCGCAGGGCGCAACAAGGACATGATCATCCGTGGCGGTGAAAACATTTACCCACGGGAACTGGAAGAGTTCTTCTTCACCCATCCGGCGGTGGCGGATGTCCAGGTGATCGGCATTCCCGATGAGCGCTATGGCGAGGAGATCGTCGCCTGGATCAAGTTCCATCCCGGGCACAGCGCCACGGATGTCGAGCTGCAAGCCTGGTGCAAGAACCGCATCGCACACTTCAAGACCCCGCGGCATTTCCGTTTCGTCGAGGAATTCCCCATGACGGTAACGGGCAAGGTGCAGAAGTTCAGGATGAGAGAGATCAGCATCGAGGAGCTCAGGCAGAACTGAGTTGTTCTTCCAGGCCTCATCGCTGGCAAGCCAGCTCCCACAGGGTGCACCGCAAGACCTGTGGGAGCTGGCTTGCCAGCGATGATGCCATCAGCAACACCCTCAAACGTCGTTAACCCGTCTACGCTCTACCTTTCACCGGCGGCTCCTCGCTGGGCGGATCGCCAACGGTCGGCGGCACGGTCGGCTTGACCGGCACGCCCTCCGGATCTTCCTCGTCGGGCACCGCTGGCGGCAGGGTCGGGTCGTCGATATTCGGATCGGGCGTCTCCGCCGGGATAGGGATACTCATCGCTGTACCTCGCAAGGACGGTGATCGTGTCTTGGCTTGGACCGCTTTCCCGCGGCAACGCTCATTTTTTATTGAACCCCCGCGCCTGCCATTGCTCTGAACCCTTACCGCCACGCCGTAACGGAGCGATGTTCGATGACCCGCAATGAGCCTTTCGTAACCGAGCGCATGGCCGCTGCCGACAATCCTGCCGACGATCCGCTGACCCTGGCCCAGGCCTTGTTGCTGCCCCGGGTGGTGATCGAGAACACCACGCCGGTGATCGACGCCGGCCTGTATGCGGTCAAGACCGAGGTCGGCCGCACGGTAACGGTCGGCAGTACGGTCTATGCCGATGGCCACGATGTCCTCGCGGTGACCCTCAACTGGCGCCAGGCCCATAGCCGGCGCTGGCGCAGCATCAGCATGACCTTGCTCGGCAATGACCGCTGGGAGGGCAGCTTCAGCATCAACGAGATGGGCCGCCACCTGTTCGTGATCGAGGCATGGATCGACGGCTATGCCACCTATTGTCACGACCTGGAAAAGAAGTTCGCCGCCGGCGTGGATGTCGAGCTGGAGCTGGAGGAGGGCCGCCTGCACCTCGAGCATGCCGCCGAACGCAGCGCCGGGCCGCTGCGCGAGGAACTGGCCGGGCTCGCCCGGCGCTTGCGCAAGGGCCTGCCGGTGGCGTCCCGGGTGGAAATGCTGGTGGCCAGCGAGACCCGCGTGCTGATGGCCCAGGCCGATCCGCGCAGCTACCTTAGCCGCAGCCCCGAGTTTCCCTTGGACGTGGAGCGCGAACGTGCCGCCTTTGCCAGTTGGTACGAGCTGTTTCCCCGCTCGATCACCGACGATCCCCAGCGCCACGGCACCTTCAACGATGTACATGCGCGCCTGCCGATGATCCGCGACATGGGCTTCGATGTGCTGTATTTCCCGCCCATCCACCCCATCGGCAGCAAGTTCCGCAAAGGCCGCAACAACGCCCTCAGCGCCGAACCCGGCGACCCGGGCAGCCCCTATGCCATCGGCAGCCCGGACGGCGGCCATGATGCGATCCATCCGCAACTGGGCAGCCGCGAGGACTTCCGTCGCTTGGTCGCTGCCGCCGCGGAACATGGGCTTGAGATCGCCCTGGACTTTGCCATCCAGTGCTCCCAGGACCATCCCTGGCTGACCGAGCATCCCGGCTGGTTTTCCTGGCGACCGGACGGCAGCATCCGCTACGCGGAAAACCCGCCGAAGAAATACCAGGACATCGTCAACGTCGACTTCTACGCCGCCGACGCCGTGCCGTCGCTGTGGCTGGCGCTGCGCGACGTGGTGGAAGGCTGGGTACAGGAAGGCGTCAAGCAGTTCCGCGTGGACAACCCGCACACCAAGCCGCTGCCGTTCTGGCAATGGTTGATCGCCGATATCCGTGGCCGCCATCCCGAGGTGATCTTCCTTGCCGAAGCCTTTACCAAGCCGGCGATGATGGCCCGCCTGGGCAAGGTCGGCTACAGCCAGAGCTACACCTACTTCACCTGGCGCAATACCAAGGCCGAGATCCAGGAGTACTTCGAGACGCTCAACCAGCCGCCATGGTCGCTGTGCTACCGGCCGAACTTCTTCGTCAATACGCCGGACATCAACCCATTCTTCCTGCATCAGTCGGGGCGCGCCGGCTTCCTCATCCGTGCGGCCCTCGCAACCATGGGCTCGGGCCTGTGGGGCATGTATTCGGGCTTCGAGCTGTGCGAGGCAGCGCCGATCCCGGGCAAGGAGGAATACCTGGATTCGGAGAAATACCAGATCCGCCCGAGGGACTTCACCCAGCCGGGCAACATCATCGCCGAGATCGCCCAGCTCAACCGCATCCGTCGCCAGCAGCCGGCCTTGCACAGCCACCTGGGCGTACGCTTCTACAACGCCTGGAACGACAACATCGTGTATTTCGGCAAGCCCTCCCCGGATGGCGAAAGCTTCGTCCTGGTGGCGGTCAGCCTCGATCCGCACAACGCCCAGGAGGCGCACTTCGAGCTGCCGCTGTGGGAGCTGGGCCTGGATGACAACGCCGTGACCCGCGGCGAGGACCTGATGAACGGCCATCGCTGGGAGTGGTATGGCAAGACCCAGTGGATGCGCATCGAACCCTGGCACCTGCCGTTCGGTATCTGGCGCCTGGACAAGGTGTAAGGAAGGGAAGTCGAGCATGGCGAAGAAAACCCGTCCCGCAGCCTTTATCGATGATCCGCTCTGGTACAAGGACGCGGTCATCTACCAGATCCACGTCAAGTCGTTCTTCGATTCGAACAACGACGGCATCGGCGATTTTCCCGGCCTGCTGGCCAAGCTCGATTACATCGCCGAGCTTGGCGTCAATACGCTCTGGCTGCTGCCGTTCTACCCCTCGCCGCGGCGTGACGATGGCTATGACATCGCCGCCTACAAGGCGGTGCACAGCGACTATGGGACCATGGCCGATGTGCGCCGCTTCATCGCCGAGGCGCACAAGCGCAACCTGCGGGTGATCACCGAACTAGTCATCAACCATACCTCCGACCAGCATCCCTGGTTCCAGAAGGCGCGACGGGCCAAGCCGGGCTCGGCGGCACGCAATTTCTACGTGTGGTCCGACTCCGACCAGAAGTACGACGGCACGCGGATCATCTTCCTCGATACCGAGAAGTCCAACTGGACCTGGGACCCTGTGGCCGGCCAGTACTACTGGCATCGCTTCTACTCGCACCAGCCGGACCTGAACTTCGACAACCCGCAGGTGATGAAGGCGGTCATCGGCGTCATGCGCTTCTGGCTGGACATGGGCGTCGATGGGCTGCGCCTGGATGCCATTCCCTACCTGATCGAGCGCGACGGCACCAACAACGAGAACCTCGCCGAAACCCATGCGGTGCTCAAGCGCATCCGTGCCGAGATCGACGCCAACTATCCCGACCGCATGCTTCTGGCCGAGGCCAACCAGTGGCCCGAGGACACCCAGCAGTATTTCGGCGAAGGCGAGGGCGACGAGTGCCATATGGCCTTCCACTTCCCGCTGATGCCGCGCATGTACATGGCCGTGGCCCAGGAAGACCGCTTCCCGATCACCGATATCCTGCGCCAGACCCCGGAGATTCCCGCCAATTGCCAATGGGCGATCTTCCTGCGCAACCACGACGAGCTGACCCTGGAGATGGTCACCGACCGCGAGCGCGACTACCTGTGGAACTACTATGCAGCGGACCGCCGCGCGCGGATCAACCTCGGCATTCGTCGCCGCCTGGCGCCGTTGATGCAGCGTGACCGGCGCCGGGTGGAGCTGCTGACCAGCCTGCTGCTGTCCATGCCCGGCACGCCGACCCTGTACTACGGCGACGAGATCGGCATGGGCGACAACATCTACCTGGGCGACCGCGATGGCGTGCGCACGCCTATGCAGTGGTCGATCGACCGCAACGGCGGCTTCTCCCGCGCCGACCCGGCGCGCCTGGTATTGCCGCCGATCATGGATCCGCAGTACGGCTACCAGACCATCAATGTCGAATCCCAGGCCGAGGATCCGCACTCGCTGCTCAACTGGAACCGTCGTCTGCTCGCCGTGCGCAAGCAGCAGAAGGCCTTCGGCCGCGGCACCTTGAAGATGCTGGCACCGAACAACCGCCGCATCCTGGCCTACCTGCGCGAGTACACCAGCCCCGAGGGCGTCAGCGAAACCGTGCTGTGCGTGGCCAACGTGTCGCGCGCCGCCCAGGCCGTGGAGCTGGACCTGGCCCCCTGGATCGATCGGGTGCCGGTGGAAATGCTCGGCGGCTGCGCCTTCCCGCCCATCGGCCATCTGCCTTTCCTGCTGACCCTGGCGCCCTATGGCTTTTATTGGTTCCTCCTCGCCCCGAAGGACCAGATGCCCAGCTGGCACGTCGAGGCAGCGCAACCCTTGCCGGAGCTCACTACCTTGGTCGTCAAGAAACGCATGGAGGAACTGCTCGAGGCCCCGGCCCGGCAAACCCTCGAAAACAGCATCCTTCCCGAATACCTGCCGAAACGGCGCTGGTTCGCCGGCAAGGACCAATCCATCGACAAGGTCCACCTGGCCTACGGCGTGCGTTTCGGCACGCCGACCACGCCGGTGCTGCTGGGTGAGCTGGAGGTGGACAGCGGCGGCCAGCGCCGGCGCTATTTCCTGCCCTTCGGCCTGGTCGGCGAAGACCAGATCCACACCGCGTTGCCACAGCAACTGGCGCTGGCCAGGGTCCGTCGCGGCAGGCAGGTGGGCTTTATCACCGATGCCTTCAGCCTGGAAACCTTCGTCCGTGGCCTGCTTGGCGGTTTCCAGGAGCACCTGCGCCTGCCGGGCAGCGATGGCGAGCTGCAATTCGAATCGACGCCGCAACTGGCACAACTGAACCTGGATGCCGATGCCGAGGTGCGCTACCTGTCTGCCGAGCAGTCCAACAGCTCGGTGGTGGTGGGTGGGCGCCTGGTGCTCAAGCTGATCCGACGGGTCAACGGCGGCGTGCATCCCGAACTGGAAATGGGCGCCTACCTGACCGCCGCCGGTTTCGCCAACATCTCGCCGTTGCTGGGCTGGCTGAACCGCGTCGATGCCGCTGGCGAGCCCCATCTGCTGGCCATCGCCCAAGGCTATCTGAACAACCAGGGCGATGCCTGGGACTGGACCCAGAACAACCTGGAACGGGCCATCCGCGACGAGATGGAGCCGCCGCAACTGCGTGGCGAAGCGTACGCCAGCGCGCTGGACGACCTCACCGGCTTCGCCGCCTTGCTCGGCCAGCGCCTTGGCGAAATGCACCAGGCGCTGGCCCGGCCCACCGACGACGAAGCCTTCCAGACCCGCATCAGCGACGGCGAGGACACCCGCCGCTGGAGTGAGCAGATTGCCGAGCAGTTGCGCACCGCCCTCGATCTGCTGGTGCAGCATCGCGACGAGCTGGACGAGGAAAGCCAGGCGCTGGTCAAGGATCTGGAACAGCAGCGCGATGGCCTGTTGCGCGAGGTCGGGCAACTGGCGCAGCAGGCCGAGGGCGGCCTGGTGATGCGCGTGCATGGCGACCTGCACCTGGGGCAGGTCCTGGTGGTTCAGGGCGATGCCTACCTGATCGACTTCGAAGGCGAACCCGCTCGGCCCCTGGAAGAGCGCCGGGCCAGGCACAGCCCGTACAAGGATGTGAGCGGTGTGCTGCGATCCTTCGACTACGCTGCTGCGATGGCCTTGCGCGGTGCGGCAGGGGCCGGTGCGTTGCCGGACAGCCTGCAGGCCCGCCAGCGCGTCGCCAAGCGCTACCTGCACGCCTCGCGCCACGCCTTCGTCCAGGCTTATGGCCTGGCTACCGCCAGCCTGCCGCATGCCTGGCTCAAGGAAGGCGGCGAGCAGGCGGCACTGGAATTGTTCAGCCTGGAAAAGGCTGCCTATGAAATCGCCTATGAAGCGGAAAATCGCCCGAGTTGGCTGGCCGTGCCCTTGCATGGTCTCCATGGGCTTGTGAGTACCTGGGGAGAGCAGTAAATGAGCGTGCACAAGAAGGAACAGGGCGGACTGGGCCGCAGCGATATCGACGATCTGGTCAATGCCAGGCACGCCGATCCGTTCGCGGTGCTCGGCGCGCACGCCGATGGTGCAGGAGGCACCTGGCTACGGGCCTATCTGCCGGAGGCCTTGAGCGTGCAGGCGCTGGCTGGCGACAGCGACGAGTTGATCGCCGAATTGCAGCAGGAGACTGTGCCGGGCCTGTTTACCGCGCATGTGCAGCGGGGTGTCGACAAATACCGCTGGCGGATCAACTGGGCCGGTGGCGAGCAGGTAACCCCGGACCCGTACAGCTATGGCCCGCAGTTGGGCGACATGGACCTCTACCTGTTCAGCGAGGGCAATCACCGCGACCTGGCCAATCGTCTTGGCGCCCAGCCGGTGACGGTGGACGGCGTCGAGGGCGTACGCTTCTCGGTATGGGCGCCGAATGCGCGGCGGGTCTCGGTGGTGGGGGATTTCAACAATTGGGACGGCCGCCGTCACCCCATGCGCCTGCGTCACGCCAGCGGTGTGTGGGAGCTGTTCATCCCCGGGCTGCGGGCCGGCGAGACCTACAAGTACGAGGTGCTCGGACGCGACGGCGTGCTGCCGCTCAAGGCCGACCCGCTGGCCCGCGCCACCGAGCTGCCGCCGAGTACGGCGTCGAAGGTGGCCGGTCCGCTGGCCCATGAATGGCGTGACGAACAATGGCTGCGCGAACGCGGGGAAACCCAGGCCATCGGGGCGCCGCTGTCGATCTACGAACTGCATGCCGGCTCCTGGCAGTGCGAGCTGGACGAGGCCGGTGAAGTCAGCCGCCTGTACAACTGGCGCGAGCTGGCCGAACGGCTGATTCCCTACGTGCAGGAGCTGGGCTTCACCCATATCGAGCTGATGCCGATCATGGAACACCCCTTCGGCGGCTCCTGGGGCTACCAGCCGCTGTCGCTGTTCGCGCCGACCTCGCGCTATGGCACCGCGGAAGATTTCGCCGCCTTCGTCGATGCCTGCCACCAGGCGCGGATCGGCGTGATCCTCGACTGGGTGCCGGCGCATTTCCCCACCGACAGCCACGGCCTGGCCCGTTTCGACGGTACTGCGCTGTACGAGTACGACAATCCGCTGGAAGGCTTCCACCAGGACTGGGACACGCTGATCTACAACCTGGGGCGCACCGAGGTCCACGGTTTCATGCTGGCCTCGGCGCTGCACTGGCTGCGCGAGTTCCATATCGACGGCCTGCGCGTCGATGCGGTGGCCTCGATGCTCTACCGCGACTACTCGCGCAAGGCCGGTGAATGGGTGCCCAACCGCCATGGCGGGCGGGAGAACCTCGAAGCCATCGACTTCCTGCGTCATCTCAACGATGTGGTCAGCCTGGAGGTGCCGGGTGCCCTGGTCATCGCCGAGGAGTCCACTGCCTGGCCGGGGGTCAGCCAGCCGGTGCAGCAGGGCGGGCTGGGCTTCTCGTACAAATGGAACATGGGCTGGATGCACGACACCCTGCACTACATCCAGAACGACCCGATCCACCGCCAGCACCACCACAACGAAATGAGCTTCGGCCTGATCTATGCCTATTCCGAGCATTTCATCCTGCCGATTTCCCACGACGAAGTGGTGCATGGCAAGCGCTCGCTGATCGACAAGATGCCGGGCGACCGCTGGCAGAAGTTCGCCAACCTGCGGGCCTACCTGGCCTTCATGTGGTGTCATCCGGGCAAGAAGCTGCTGTTCATGGGCTGCGAGTTCGGTCAATGGCGCGAGTGGAACCATGACAGCGAACTGGACTGGTACCTGTTGCAATACAGCGAGCACCTGGGCGTGCAACGCCTGGTCGGCGACCTCAACCGGCTGTATCGGGAGGAGGGCGCGCTGCACCAGCAGGACTGCCAGCCGCAGGGTTTCCAATGGCTGATCGGCGATGACGCGCACAACAGCGTGTACGCCTGGCTGCGCTGGAGTGCCAATGGCGAGCCGTTGCTGGTGGTCGCCAACTTCACTCCGGTGCCGCGCGAGGGCTACCGTATCGGCGTGCCGTTTGGTGACCGCTGGGACGAGGTGTTCAACAGCGACTCGCAACGTTATGCCGGCTCCAACTTCGGCAACGAAGGGGCGGTGAAGGGCAGTGCGGTGCCCAGCCATGGGCAGCCGATGTCGCTGGAGGTGAACCTGCCGCCGTTGGGCGTGCTGATTCTGCGGCCGGCCCGCTAGTCGTTTTTGGCAGTACCGGCCTCATCGCCGCACCGCAGCGATGAGGCCATCGAGGTCACAACACAATCCAGCCACCAAACAACCCTGCCAGAGCCACCACCGCCCCCAGCACCACCACCGCGAATACCCCTTTCTCCCTCCCGTTGAACGCCGCCACTCCCTGCTCGTGCCGCGCCTTGAGATACAGCAGCGTCCCCGGCCCGTAGATCAGCGCCGACAGCAGCAGGTACTTCAGCCCTCCAGCCAGCACCATCAACACTGCATAGGCGGTAGCCAGCACCGCAACCAGCAGATCCTTGCCACGTCCGGCGCCGTTTTCATAGCCCTCGCCGGTGTGCGCCAGCTTCACCGCATAGGCAGCAACCAGCAGATAGGGCACCAGGGTCAGCGAGCTGGTCAGTTCCAGTGCCAGGGTGAAAGCCGCCTCGGTGAAGTAGGTCAGGACCAGGAACAACTGCACGAACAGCGTGGTCAGCCACAACGCCGCACTGGGCACGCCATGGGCGTTCTCCCGGGTCAGCAGCTTGGGCATGGCCTGGTCGTGGGCCGCGGCATGCAGCACCTCGCAGGCCAGCAACGTCCAGGAGAGAAATGCCCCCAGCACCGAGACGATCAGGCCGATGCTGATAAAGATCGCACCCCAGCGCCCAACGATCATCTCCAGCACCCCGGCCATGGACGGCTGGCGCAGCGCCGCCAGCTCGGGGCGCAACAGCACGCCGTAGCTGAGCAGGGTGATCAGGATCAGCAGGCACAACACGCCGACGAAGCCCAGTACCGTCGCCAGGCCCACATCCCGCGGGTTGCGCGCATAGCGGGAATACACGCTGGCGCCCTCGATTCCGAGGAACACGAATACGGTCACCAGCATGGTGCTGCGCACCTGTTCGAACAGCGACTCCTGTGGCACGTTCACCAGTTCGGCGGCGGCATGGCCGATCCGGCCGTAGTCGTCCAGATGGGCCAGGTCCGGGTCGGGGGCGATCGCAGCAGGGCCTCCCCAGAAGTTCAGCATGAACAGCTCTCGGTCGAAGGCGACGGCCACGACGATGATGAACACCAGGATCGGGATCATCTTCGCTACCGTGGCGATGGTATTGATCACCGCCGCCTCCTGGACCCCGCGCAGCACCAGCAGGTGGAAGCCCCATAGCAGCAGCGAGGAGAGGACGATGGCGACCACGGTGTTGCCATCACCCAGCACCGGGAAGAACGCACCCAGGGTCGACTTGATCAGGATGAAATAGGACACGTTGCCGATGCAGGTCCCGGCCCAGAAACCGAACGCCGAGGCAAAGCCCAGGTAGTTACCGAAACCGGCACGGGCGTAGGCGTAGATCCCCGAGTCCAGGTCCGGCTTGCGCCGGGCGAGGGTCTGGAACACGAAGGCCAGCATGAGCATCCCGGCGCCGGCGATCAGCCAGGCGAGGATCGCCCCGAAACCGCCGCTGGCGCGGCCGAAGGTGGCGGGGAGGGAGAAGATCCCCGCGCCGATCATCGAACCCACGACCAGTGCGGTCAGGGCGCTGACACTGAGTTTTCCATCGGTGGCGGAGCTCATCGGACCTTCCTTGGTATGCAGGGGGCAGTCCATGAGTTAAGCCGCTGGCAACCGGTTATGCCAGCACGGCAATCCGGTTGAATCTCCTCTGCCGTAACACGGTCACAAGCACAACGACCATCGCATCGAGAGAGGCAGTCATGAGCAACGATGAACTGGAACGTGAAGTGCTGACCCGTCTGCTGCACGCGCATCCGGAGGGGCTTGGCAAGGAACTACTGGACAACTACCGCGGCGAGAAGGCCGTTGCCGGAATGCTCAAGACCCTGCAGGAGCGCAAGCTGATCCAGGGCACTCCGGTCACGGTGCAGGAACACGAGCCGAGCGTGGAATTTCCGATCAGGCTGACCAGCGCGGGTGTGGAGGCCGCCAGGCAGATGGAGGCGAAGCGCTGAGCGGCCAGCCCGCAGCGCTCACCAACGTACCCGTACGCCAAGATTACCGATCAAGCCGTTCAGGTCATTGTCATCCACGTCACTGCTGTAATCGGCACTGACGAACAGCGCCACCCTTGGCGTAATTCGCGCCACCAGGCCCAGACCCACTTCGACGGTGGGCGAGTTGCGCCCGCTGCTGATCTTGTCGACCTTGTCCAGGCTCACCGTGGCGGCGTTGGAAAAGTCATACCAGACGTTGGTCCGCACAAAGGGCTGGATGGGCATGCCGCTCACCACGTAATTCGCGGACAACTTCGCGCCGACCCGGCCGCTCCAGCCAGGTTGCCCGTCGAGCGCAGTGGCCTGGCCGACGGCGAAGTACTGTTGGTTGATGACCTGTGCCTGTGGCTCGATCACCCAGTGCTTGCCCAGGCCGATGGGAAAGCCGCCTCCCACCGACAGGACCACACCGCGCGCGTCGTCACTGATGGGCGCGCCTTGGGCGTTGTGCCCGCTGGCGTCTAACCGGGTGCTTTTGGCCATGGCATCCACATGCCAGCCCCGGTCATGGCTCAGGCGCCAGTAGACCCCGGTGCTGTCGCCTTCCGCAGGTACCGTCGAATACTTGCCTGCTGTTTGTGCACGTTTGATGGCCGGGCCGCTTTGCGGGTCGCTGTGGCCGACGAACACCTCGGTGCGGTAGGCGGAGGAGGTAGCGGGCGTCCTTGCTCCCAGGCCGTCGAGGCTCACCTTCGGCATGCTGAACATCGGCGTGTCGTAGAACAGGGATGGATCGAGGTCTTCCAGTTCCAGGGCATCCGCCGGGGCAGCCAGCAGCAGCGAGGCGGACATGGCCAGGAACAAGGAGTCAAGGCCGGACGGGTTGGGCGCTGTTTTCATGACGTTCTCCTCAAGATGACAGCCAAGGGTCTGGCCTGATGTCACGGCTCGAGGAGGGGCGACCCAAACCAGCAAAACGAAGCCTGTCCGCGCGAAAAGGCGCGGGCTAGAGGCTCGGATTGAGTGTGGAGCGATGCTGCTAAGGTTCAGTCAAGGAGAACGGGGGCGGGGCGTCAAGATTTTGTGAAAAGGCTTTGATGGGATTGTTCTTGGATACAAGCCCATGAAAATAAACGCTATTTCATTTTCGATATAGATCCTTGGTCTTTCAGCAGGGGTTGCTATTTCGAATCGTTGCAGGAGCGTGGCAAGCCACGCTCCTGCCGCGGTCATGCCTCCTCGTCCCGCACCAGTTCCAGCAACACCAGGCTGCGCCCGGTCACTTCGTACGGGCTGCCAAACGCCAGCTTCGGCGATTTGCGTCGCTTCGGTTGGTTGGTATCGATCAGCGCGCTCCAGTACTCGCCCTGGGGCACCTCGGGCAAGGTGAAGGGCACGGTGTCGTGGTGTGCATTGACGATCAACAGCAAGGTGGCGTCCGCCCCCGGCTTGCGGATCCCGGTGACCTGGGCGCGTCCGTCCATCAACATGCCCAGGCAGCGGCCATTGGCGTCTTCCCACTGCTCGACGCTCATTTCGTTGGCATCCGGCGCCAGCCAGGTGACGTCCTTGACCCCGATCGCTTCGTTGTAGTCGCCCACCAGGAAGCGCGCCCGGCGCAGGATCGGATAGCTCTGGCGCAGCCGGGTCAGGCGCTTGACGAAGGCCAGCAGTTCCTTGCCGTCTTCGTCCAGGTCCCAGTTGATCCAGCCGATCTCACTGTCCTGGCAATAGGCATTGTTGTTGCCGTGCTGGGTGCGGCTGAACTCGTCGCCGGCGACGATCATCGGCGTGCCCTGGGCCAGCAGCAGGGTGGCGAACAGGTTGCGCATCTGGCGCAGGCGCAGGGCGTTGATTTCCGGGTCGTCCGTCGGGCCTTCGACACCGTGGTTCCAGGACAGGTTGTTGTTGCTGCCGTCCTGGTTGTTTTCGTCGTTGTCCTCGTTGTGCTTGTCGTTGTACGAAACCAGGTCGCGCAGGGTGAAGCCATCATGGGCGGTGATGAAGTTGACCGATGCGTAAGGCCGGCGACCACGGCGGTTGAACAGCTCGCCGGAGGCGGTCATGCGCGCGGCGAAATCGGCCAGTTGGCCTTCGTCGCCTTTCCAGAACGCCCGCACGGTATCGCGGAAGCGGTCGTTCCATTCCGCCCAGCCCGGGGCGAAGTTGCCCACCTGGTAGCCGCCCGGGCCGCAGTCCCAGGGCTCGGCGATCAGCTTGACCTGGCGCAGCAAAGGGTCCTGGCGGCAGGCCACGAGGAAGCTGTGGCGCTCGTCGAAGCCCTCGTGGTAACGGCCGAGAATGGTCGCCAGGTCGAAGCGGAAACCGTCCACATGCATCTCGCCGGCCCAGTAGCGCAGCGAGTCGGTGACCAGCTGGAGGACGCAGGGATGGCTGAGGTCGAGGGTGTTGCCGGTGCCGGAATCGTTGATGTAGTAACGCTTGTCATCGGGCATCAGGCGGTAGTACGAGGCGTTGTCGATACCGCGCATGGACAGGGTCGGGCCAAGCTCGTTGCCCTCGGCGGTGTGGTTGTAGACCACATCGAGGATCAGCTCCAGGCCGGCATCGTGCAGGTGCGCGACCATCTCCTTGAACTCGGCGATCTTGCCCTTGGCCAGGTAACGCGGATGGGGGGCGAAGAAGGCGATGCTGTTGTAGCCCCAGTAGTTGTTCAGGCCTTTTTGCAGCAGGTGCTGGTCGTTGACGAAGGCATGGATCGGCAGCAGCTCGATGGCGGTTACGCCGAGGTCCTTGATGTGCCCGATCAGGTCGTCGTTCATCAGCCCGGCGAAAGTGCCGCGGGCGGCATCGGGCACGGACGGATGGCGCATGCTGATGCCGCGCACGTGGGCTTCGTAGACGATGGTCTTTTCCCAGGGCGTGCCCACACGGCGGTCGCGGCCCCAGGTGTAGGCCGGGTCGATGACCTTGCACTTGGGCACGTAGGGCGCGCTGTCACGTTCATCGAAGCTGAGGTCGCCGTCCGGGTGGCCGATGGTATAGCCGAACAGCGCCTCCGACCATTTGAGGCTGCCCACCAGTTGCTTGGCATAGGGGTCGATCAGCAGCTTGTTAGGGTTGAAGCGATGGCCGTTGTGCGGCTCGTACGGGCCGTGCACGCGGTAGCCGTAGATCAGGCCGGGATGGGCATCGGGCAGGTAGCCGTGGAAGATCTCGTCGGTGTACTCGGGCAGCTCAATGCGCTCGATCTCGGTTTCGCCGCTGGCGTCGAACAGGCACAGCTCGACCTTGGTGGCGTTGGCCGAGAAGATGGCGAAGTTGACCCCTAGGCCATCCCAGGTCGCACCGAGGGGGAAGGGCAGGCCTTCACGGATGCGCGAGGGTTCGGTGTGTACGTTTGCGGGTTTTTCTTGACGACGGCTCATGGGTCACCTGAAGCGATTCTAGGGGTACAGGAGGCCTGCACGACAGCCCGGAGGCTGTCGCGTGTGGCGGATCAAACGATTTGGAAGCCCGGGATCAGAGCGGGGCGGGTTTCTTCGGTGCGCGCGGTTTTTTCGCCGCCGCCGCCGGCTTGCTCACGGCAGGCTTGCTGCCCAGGCTCGCAGCCGGTTCGGCCTTGGGCTTGGCCGCGGCCCTGGGCTTGGCCGGCGTGCTGGCGGCCTTGCCCGCCGCCTTGCCGGCGGACTTGGCTTGCGGCGCCAGGGCTTCGGCCTCGGCCAGCTTGCGCGCCATGTCCCAATGGCGCTCTTCCTGGCCTTCGGGTTTGCCTTCCGACTCCCAGATCTGGTACGCGAATTCGCGTATGCGTTTTTCTTCGACACTCATGGCTAGGCTCCTGATGACTCGATGCGATCGATAAAGAGATTCACGGGAAAGTGTTCCAGCGCGCTGTTCAGCCACAGCTCTCTGTTGTGTGTGACTACGCGCTGCTCGAAAAGTCCCGAACAGTTGCTGGCAGGCAGTTCGAACGGCAACAGCACCCGCGTGTCGTCCCAGTTCTGCGCCGGGATCAGCGGTTGCGCCTGGCCACCGAGCAGGCCGGCGGCCAGGCGTGGCACGACGACCACCGCCTGTTGCCCGTCGTGCACACGGGCGAAGGCCAGGACACGCTCGGCATGCTTGCCAAGCACCTGCAGCGGCAGGTAGTCGCCGTGCAGGAACAGGTCCGGGAAGCGTTGGCGGCGCTCCAGCACCTGGCCGATCAAGGCTTGCTTGATCCGCCCGTCGCGCCACTGGCCGAGCAGTTCGCCGACGGGCAGGTCCTCGCCCAGGGCCTGGCGCCGGGCAGTGAAGTCCACGGGACGGCGGTTGTCCGGGTCGACCAGGCTGAAGTCCCAGAACTCGGCGCCCTGGTACAGGTCCGGGATGCCCGGGGCGGTCATGCGCAGCAGGGTCTGCACCAGGCTGTTGAGCGCACCCGGGCACGCCAGCGCCAATGCCGCTTCGGCGATGGAACGACGCAGTTGCTGGCATTGGGCGTCCAGCAGGATGGCGTCAAGGAAGGCCGCGCAGGCCGCTTCGTAAGGCTCGTTGTTGGCGCTCCAGCTGCTGCGCAGCTTGGCTTCGCGCAGCGCCTTGACCTGCCACTGCCGCAGGCGCTCGGCATAGCCGCGCAGGCCGGCGTCGTCGTTCGGGTCGAGGTCCAGCGGCCAGCTGCCAAGCAGGGTCTGGTAGAGCATCAGTTCGTCACCGGCAGAGGGCGCCGGGCCGTCGGCCAGTGCTTGGCGCAGCGGTGTGGCGAGCTCGCGCCAGTGTTCGACGCGATGGGCATACCACTCCGGCCGCTCGCTGATCACCGCCAGCCGCGCGCGCATGTCTTCGCCGCGCTTGTGGTCGTGGGTGGCGGTGGCCAGCAGGTTGCCCGGAAACGCCGCCAGGCGTTGCTGGCAGTGGGCGTGAAAGACGGCGGGCGACGCGCTGAAGCGCTCGGAATCGAAGCCGACGTCGTTGCGCGACAGCAGTACCGCCGAACGATAGAAGGCGGTGTCCTCGACCGCCTTGGCGGCGGTGGGCGAGGTCAGTTGCTGGAAGCGCACGCAGGCATGGCGCAACTGTTTGCGCGCCCGTCCCGGCGGCAGGCTGCGCCAAGGCTCGCCGCCGAGCCAGCGTTGCAGGTAGTCGAGGACGTTGGCATCGGCATCGCCCAGGCTGGCCCGCGCCTGCTCCAGGGCCTGCTGGAAGAAAGCCTCGTCCTCGGCAGGGCGGCCACAGGGGCCGATGTAGGTGCGGTACACCGGGTAGTGCTCGACCAGCGCCTGCAATGCCCGGCGAATGGCGCCGAGGGTCAGGTCGCGACTCATCACATCGTTGCGGGCGACCTGCAACAGAGCCTGGGCCACCGACTCGAAATCACCGGCCAGGGTGCCCTGCAACACCAGTTGACGCGCCTGGCGCACTTCGTCGGCGAAGGCCGGACGCTCGCTGAGGTCCTGCCATAGCGCGGTCAGCGCAGCTTCGCCGGCCGGGTCGTGCTGCAACAGCGAGACCTGGTTCATGAATTCGTAGCCCGTGGTGCCGTCCACCCCCCAGTCGCGGTGCAGGCGCTCATCGGCGCCGAGGATCTTCTCGACATAGATCGGCAGATGCTCCAGCGCCGCGTCCAGCGGTCGCCCGGCGAGCAGGGCGGTGGTGCGCCGGCGCAGCTTGCGGCAGTAGCCGCGCGGGTCGGCCAGGCCGTCGATATGGTCGATGCGCAGGCCGTCCACCAGGCCCCGGGCGATCAGTTCGAAGACCTTGCCGTGAGTGGCTTCGAACACGGCCGGTTTCTCCACCCGCAGGCCGCCCAGCTCGTTGACGTCGAAGAAGCGTCGCCAGTTGATATCGTCGGCGGCCGTGCGCCAGCTTGCCAGCCGGTAGTGCTGGCGTTCGAGAAGGGCGTGCAGGCGCTGGAAACCTTCGGGCTGGCGCGAGTCGAAGCCCTCCAGCAAACGCTCGATATCCACCGCGTGCTGGGCATTGCGCGCCAGCCCGGCCAGCGCTTGCAACTGCGCTTCGGCCTCGTCCGGGTTGGCGCAGGCAGCGAAGCGTCCGGCCAGCTCGCGCAGCTCGCTTAACTGGCTGCCGGCGAGGATCAGGCCGTAGTCCGCTGGGCTGATGGGGAAGCGATGGTCGTGGTGGTGGATAAGGAAGTGTCCGCTGGCAGCGTCGAACCGCAGCGGCGCGGCGCCTTGCTGCAGGACCTTGCCGTAGTCGTCGGCGAGGAAGGGCAGGAGCAGTTGGCCTTCGAGCAGCGGATCCGGGGAGTGCCACTGGATATCGAAGAACTCGGCATAGCGGCTGCGCCGGCCCCAGGCCAGCAGGTCCTGCCACCAGCGGTTGTGTTCGCCGCCCACGGCCATATGGTTGGACACGATATCCAGCAGCAGGCCCATGCCGTGCTGGCGCAGGGCGGCCACCAGCCGTTCAAGGGCCGCTTCGCCGCCCAGCTCCGGGTTGACCCGGGTCGGATCCACCACGTCATAGCCGTGCATGGAGCCGGGGCGCGCCTCCAGCAGCGGCGACGCATAGACATGGCTGATGCCCAGCCGGGCGAAGTAGGGCACCAGCGGCACGGCATCGTCGAGGGTGAAACCTGCGTGGAATTGCAGGCGCAGGGTCGCGGTCAGGGCTTTCATCGGTCGCGCTCCCAGGCTTGTTCGCGCGCTTGCGCGAGGAGTTCGAGGCGGCGCGCGGCGTCGGCGTCGTCGAGCAGCGCCGCGGCCGGGGCGGCGAAGCGCCGGCGCCAGTTGGGATGTCCGTCGATGGTGCCGGGCAGGTTGGGTTGTTCATCGACCCCTAGCAGGTCTTCCAGCGGCAGCAGCACCAACGGGGCGCGGGTATGGCCGAGCAGGCGCACACTGGCGTCGATCACGGCATCGGGGTTCTGCAGCGGGGTGTGATAGTTGCGTTCCAGCAATTGGCCTAGTCCCTTGATTTCGGTCTGTCGGGTGTCGCGCCAGTCGCGTTCGGTGATGGCGTCGATCAGTTGCAGGCGGTGGTTCCAGTCGATGTCCCGGGAGGCCAGCCAGCCGGCCAGCGGCGGCAGGTCGTGGGTGCTGGTGGTGGCCAGGGCGCTGTCGGGCCAGTCGAGGATGGGTTTGAAATGCCCCGGCGGGTCCTGCTCGAAAAGCAATACGCGCATGCCGAGGATGCCCCTGGCCGCGAGCTTTTCCCGCAGGCCCTCGGGCACGGTGCCGAGGTCTTCGCCAAGGATGATCGCCCGGTGGCGTACCGACTCCAGCGCCAGCAGGCGCAGCAGGTCGTCGATCGGGTAATGCAGGTAGGCGCCTTCCTGGGCACTGGCTCCGGCGGGAATCAGCCACAGGCGGTAAAGGCCCATCACATGGTCGATGCGCAGGCCGCCGGCATGGGCCAGGTTGGCCCGCAGCATTTCGATGAAGGCGCGAAAGCCATTGCGCTTGAGGCCCTGCGGCGAGAAGGCGCTGATCCCCCAGTTCTGTCCGGCGCGGTTGAGGATGTCCGGGGGCGCGCCGACATGCACGTTGGCAAGCAACTCGGCCTGCCGGCTCCAGGCCTGGCTACCGGCACCGTCGGCGCCCACGGCGAGGTCGGCGATCAGGCCCACGGCCATGCCCTGGCCACGTGCGGCCTGCTGCACCCGTTGCAGGCCACGGGCTACCAGCCATTGGCAGAACGCGTAGTACTCGATGGCGGCCGGGTAGTGCTCGGCGAACCGTGCCACTTCGAGGCTGCCCGGGTCACGCCAGTCGTCATGCCAGTTGCGCCAGTCGGTACCGATGCCGCGGCTGGCGGCGGCATCGAGCAGGGCTTCGTAACGGCAATGGTCCTCCAGCGGCTGGCCACCGGCCTTGCGAAAGCTTTGGAAATCCTCTCGCAGCGGATGCTCGCCGCGGCTGAAATCCCGGTACAGCGCGCGCAGCAATTTCTGCTTGGCTGCCGCGGCCAGGGGCCAGTCGATCAGCGGCAATTGCTCGAGCTCTTCGAAAGGCTGTTCAAGGGACTCCTTCGCAACCCGTACCACCCGCTCGCCGAGCAGCAGTTCCGGGCTGGCGTACAGGGCATTGTAGAACAGGCGGCTGGACGGCGAATAGGGGCTGAAGGTGTGGCTGTCGTTGGCGAACATCGCATGGGTCGGACTGATCGCCAGCGCGTCGGCGCCGCGTTCGGCTGCGCTGCGGGCCAGGGCTTCGAGGGCCTGGCAGTCGCCGAAGCCGCCATCACCGGGGCGTCGCAGGCTGTACAACTGGGCACTGACGCCCCACGCGCGGGGCGTGGCCTGGTGCTGCGCGTCGGCCAGGGTGAAGCAGCGCTGCGGCGCCACGGCAACCGTGAAGCCCTCGCCGTTTATGTTCAGGCGGTGGTAACCGATCGGCAAACCGGCCGGCAGCTTGCCATGGGCATCGAGGCGCAGGGCTTGCTCGCTGCCGTCTTCCAAGGTTGCGTGGACCAGGCTGGCGCCGTCGAACCAGCGCGACAGGTCCAGCGGGGCATCGACATCCGCGGTCAGCAGGGGCGGCAGGTGTTGCCCGTCCTCGACGTCTTCCAGTGCCGCCAGGCTGCTGGCGACGCTGTCCGGATCGTCGGCGGGGTGGCCAAGGGCGCCGAGGATCCGGCGCAGATTGGCTTCGCTGACCTGCTGTGCACGGCCGTTGGCGTCTATCCAGTCCACGGCGACGCCAGCGCGTCGGGCCAGATGGTGCAGTTGCAGGTCACTCATGGGGCAGGCTCCGCTGCGGTGGTGGAATCGAGACTGACCAGGGCGCTGTACGGGTGCAGCGTGCCTGGCTGGTGCACTTCTTCAGTGCAGTTGAACAGCGGTTGATAGGTAGCCGGCAGGTGCGTCTGCACCGGATCCGGGCCGAGGTTGAGGTCGATGCGCAGTTCGCTGCCGTTACCCAGGCGCCAACGGGCACTGACTGCCCTGTCGCCGAGCACCTGTGCACCCAGTGCGCGGGTGCCGGGCAGATGGGGCACGAGGTGTTGGCGACGCAGGTCCAGCAGCCGTTTGTAGAAGGCCTCCCAGTCGTCGCTGTCGGCGTTGCGCCGCGGTCGCGAGTCGAGGAAGGTCTGCAGCGCGTTGGGGTCGGGGATCCGCGCCCTTTGCGCCGGGTCGGCAAAGGCGGCGAAGCCCTTGAACTCGGCGCGGCGGCCTTCGCGCACGGCGTCGGCCAGTTCGTCGTGATGGTCGGTGAAGAACAGGAACGGCGACTCGCTGGCCCACTCGTCGCCCATGAACAGCAGCGGGATCATCGGCGACACCAGCAGCAGCGTGGTCGCCGCGCGCAACGCCTGGGGCGAACACAGGCTGGACAGGCGCTCGCCCAGGGCGCGGTTGCCGGTCTGGTCGTGGTTCTGCAGGAACAGCACGAAGGCCGTCGGCGGCAGGTGCGCGCTCGGTTCGCCACGGGGCGTGCCGTGGTGGCTGGTCTCGCCCTGGTAGACGAAACCTTCGCCCAGGCAGCGCGCCAGGCGCTCGGTCGGCGCCTGGAAATCCGCGTAGTAGCCTTCCTTCTCGCCGGTCAGCATGACGTGCAGGGTGTTGTGGCCGTCGTCATTCCATTGGCCATCGAAGGCGCTTTCCAGAAGGCTCGCCTGGTTCGCTTCGTTCTCCAGTACCAGCCAGCAATGGCGGTCCTCGCCGCAATGCTGGCGCACGGCGCTGGACAGCACGCGGAGAAAATCGGGGTCCTCGATGGCATGGACCGCGTCCAGGCGCAGCCCATCGAAGCGGTAGTCGCTGAGCCACATCAGCGCGTTTTCGATGAAGAAGTCCCGCACTTGCGGGCGGCGGAAGTCGATGGCGGCGCCCCAGGGCGTGTGCTTGTCCTCGCGGAAAAAGCGTTCGGCGTAGCGGTGCAGGTAATTGCCATCCGGGCCGAAGTGGTTGTAGACCACATCGAGCATGACCATCAGGCCCAGGCCATGGGCCTGGTCGATCAACGCCATCAGTTCGTCCGGGCTGCCGTAGCTGTGCTGCGGCGCGAAGGGCAGGACGCCGTCGTAGCCCCAGTTGCGCTCGCCGGGAAACTGGTTGATCGGCATCAGCTCGATGGCGGTGATGCCCAGTTCGGCGAGGCGCGGCAGCTCGCGCATGACCCCGGCATAGCCACCGAGCAGCCCGACATGCAGTTCCTGGATGACCGCCTCGGTCCATGGCCGTCCGCGCCACTGCTCATGGCGCCAGTGATGACGCCCGGGCGCGACGACCTGGCTCGGGCCATGCACGCCCTGGGGCTGGAAGCGCGAGGCCGGATCCGGCACCGACAGTTCGCCATCGATCCGGTAGCGGTACAGGGCACCCTGGGCGCAGCGCCGGTGCAGGCGGAACCAGCCGTCGGCCTCGGGGGCCATGGCGAACGTGGCGCCGTCCAGTTCCAGTTCGACGCTACGGGCGTCAGGTGCCCAGAGCGAGAAGCAGGTGCGCTGGCCGTCTTCGACCAGCGCTCCATGGGTGAAGCGCAGGGGCAGTGCCGGCATGGCTCACCCCCGTACGCACGTGGCGCGAACGACCAGGTCCTCGTAGAGCCGGGCGTAGGGTTCCACTGCCTGGCACCAGTTGAAGGGTTGGGTCATGGCCAGGCAGCGCATGGCGTTGAGCAGCGGCTTTTTCTCGAACACGTAGAAGGCCCGGCCCAGGGCTTCGCGATAGCTCTCGACGGTGGATTCGTCGAAGAGGAAGCCGGTTACGCCGTTTTCGATGGTGTCGGCCAGGCCGCCGGTGTTGCGGGCGATCGGCAACGAGCCAAAGCGCTGGGCGTACATCTGGCTCAGGCCACAAGGTTCGTAGCGTGACGGCATCAGCAGGAAGTCGCTGCCGGCGAACATGCGCCGGGCATCGGTTTCGTTGAAGCCGATGCGCACGCCGATCCGGCCCGGGAAGCGCAGGGCCAGCTCGCGCATGGCCTGTTCCTCTTCGGGCTCGCCGCGGCCGATCACCGCGAGCTGGCCGCCCTGCTGGACGATGTACTCGGCCACGCCCAGGGTCAGGTCCAGGCCCTTCTGGTAAACCAGGCGCGAAACCACGGCGAACAGCGGCCCGGTGGAAGGCTCCAGGCCGAACAGCTCGCGTACCTGGGTGGCGTTGGCCGCTTTGCCTTCCCAGTCGTTCAGGCCGAAATTATGTTGCAGGTGGCTGTCGGTGGCCGAGTTCCAGCTCTCGTCGATGCCGTTTGGGATACCGCTCAGCAGCCCTTGCTGGGCCTTGCTGGCGAGGAAGCCGTCGAGTCCGCAGCCGAACGCCGGCGTGGTGATTTCGCGGGCGTAGGTGGCGCTGACCGTGGTGATGTGGCTGGAGTAGGCCAGGCCCGCCTTGAGGAACGACAGCTTGCCGTAGAACTCCATGCCTTCCTGTTGCAGCGCATGCTCGGGAATCGCCAGCTCCGGGCAGCAGCCCAGGCTGTGCACGCCCTGGTAGGCAAGGTTATGGATGGTGAACAGGGTCGGCGTGTTCAGGCCGCGCCAGTGCATGTAGGCGGGGGCCAGGCCCGCGGGCCAGTCGTGGGCATGGATCAGTTCGGGCGTCCAGTGGACCATGCCTTCGCCGGCGGCGATTTCCGCCGCCGCCAGGCCCAGGCGGGCAAAGCGGATATGGTTGTCCGGCCAGTCGCGACCGTTGTTGGCGCCGTACGGCGTGCCTTCGCGCTGGTACAGCTCGGGGCAGATCAGCACGTAGATGACCAGGCCGTCGGGCAGGTCCATGCGCCCGATCTGGCAAGGCGGCAGGGC
The DNA here is from genome assembly GCF_048586865.1 of Pseudomonas bharatica. Lineage (NCBI taxonomy): Bacteria > Pseudomonadati > Pseudomonadota > Gammaproteobacteria > Pseudomonadales > Pseudomonadaceae > Pseudomonas > Pseudomonas bharatica. Next base: position 122,621 of record NZ_JBMAWR010000008.1, read on the forward strand.
GGCATGGCCACCGAGGTGGCCGACCACATGGATGGGGTAGTCGCTGTCCATGACCTGGGGGTAGCCCGGAATCAGCACCCGCACATCGTGCAAATGGCGCAGGGCGCGGGGCAGGGCGGCGGAGACGTCGCCAAGGCCGCCGGTCTTGACCAGGTCGGCGATTTCCGAAGTGACGAACAAGACTTTGCGTTTGTGCCGGTTCTGCCTGTTATCGCCAATGAAGCCACGGCCGGTGGTGACGATATCACTGCCCACGGGGGCGCTGGTGTCTGGATTGAACTGCGGTTCGACAGCGGCACTGATCATTTAACTTCTCTCCGTCCCTTGTACTGATGGGCGATTCGCCCGAATTCGATGCCTGTATCCCTTCTCTCTTTTTCTGCTGGCGGTGTTGCGTCCCTGTCGTCCGTGCAAGCGCTGCGCCAATCGGCGCTCCAGCCGTTGACGAGGTGACGAAGGGTAGAGATGGGCGGGCCGCGTCCGGAATGCCGGAAACGATGACCTACTTGAATTCCTGACTGGCCGGTTTCACGGAAGGTTCAAACTTTTTTGGATGGTGCTTCCGTGCGGCTGGCAGGCAGGATTGATGAGTGTAGGAGACGCTGGGGGTGGGCGTGACCCGTTGGTCACAATTTTGCGTTCGGGGCAGGGAGAGGGGGCCTATCACGGTATCTGAATAGTGATGGTCACTATTTGCACGCCGGGAGATCTTCAGCGTTCTCCAGATCGAGCGCCGCCCGCGCGGCGCTCGATCTCAAGGGCGCCGGAAAAGTCATGACAAGCACCTGCCAGCCCTGATGCGATCTACTGGCGGGCTTTCTACCTCAAAAGATATGCAGAAACCCATGCCTATTGCGGCCTAGCCGAGGATCGCCTTCATCTTGTCGCGCAACTGATCGATGCCGAAGGGCTTGCTGATCATGTGCATGCCTTTGGGCAGGTCGATGCTCTGCCCATAGCCGCTGGCGAACATGATCGGTAGCTGCGGCCGCAATTCGCGGGCCTGGCGGGCCAGTTCCTTGCCGTCGATACCGGGCAGGCCGACATCGGTGAGCATCAGCGCGAACTGCTGCCCACTGCGCAGCAGTGCGAGGGCTGTTTCCCCGTCTTCTGCTTCCGTGACCTCGTATCCCAGTTCCTCAAGTACGTCGAGCATCAGCATGCGCACGATGTTGTCGTCTTCAACGACCAGAAGCGGGAGGGTGTCGGGCATGGGTGACTCCTGAGGCAATGATGGTTACTCACTCTGTAAGCGGCACGCGGCTGGAAGTTCCCTGGGGCGACCTGGTTGAGCATAGCGGGGCCGTGATAATGCACGGAACGAATCCGGACGTCATGCCTCAAATGCTGGCTTTATGCCCTGCCAATAGCCGCGAAGACGGATAGACTGGGACATCAGCGCCGTTCCGGTCGCGCTCGCGCCCGACCCAAAGCCCAGAAAACAATTGTCACACTCTGCCGCATGGACCAACAGATGAATCAGTCAAGCCCTATCGACCAGCAGCGCTTCCAGAAGCTGTTGGTGCGCAACATCAGCCTGCCCCTGGGAGTGGGGCTGCTGAGTGCCGTGGTGTTCGTTGCGGTGATTGCGTACCTGCTTTCGGTGATCCAGTGGGTCGGGCATACCGACCGGGTGATCAACAACGCCAACGAGTCGCTCAAGCTGTCCATCGACAAGGAAACCGGCATGCGTGGTTTCCTGCTTACCGGGGAAGAACACTTCCTCGACCCTTACGAACTGGCCAAGCCGCGTATCGCGGCGCAGATGAATACCCTGCGCGAGCTGGTGGCGGATAACCCGGTCCAGCTCGATCGCCTTAGCCGCCTCGAAGCCCTGCAGGCCGAATGGAATGCCTTCGGCAAGGAAATGATCGACCGGCGTCGCAATGGCGACGATTACCGCTCCGACATCGAGGCCGGTCGTGGCAAGCGCCTGACCGACCAGATCCGCAAGGAATACGAGGACTTCGTCGCCCTGGAGCAGCGCCTGCGGGCCGAGCGCAACGAGCAGGTGAGCACCACCACCTGGGTATCGATTTCCCTGTACCTGCTGTTCGTCGTGGTGGTCAGCGGCCTGCTGGCCTGGGTCGGGCGGCGCGACCTGGTCAACCTGTCGCGCAGCTACCAGGCCAATATCGATGCCCAGGAGCGCTCCACCCAGCGCCTGGAGCAACAGGCCTGGATCCGGAGCGGGCAGACCCAACTGGCCGAGCGTGTGCTGGGGCAGCAAACGCTGCCGACCCTCGGGCACAACATCCTGCAGTTCTTCTCCAACTACCTCGGCAGCGTGGTCGCTGCGCTGTACGTGCGCGACGAGTTCGACAACCTGCATCGCGTCGCCAGCTACGGCTTTTCCCGCGACCAGGAAGCCCTCGACCAGGTGGTCGGCCCTCGTGAGGGCCTGGTCGGCCAGGTGCTGGTGCAAAATCGCTTGCTGGCCCTGGAGGAAGTGCCGCAGGACTACTTCAAGGTCAGTTCGGGCCTGGGCGACGGCCTGCCGCGCAGCGTGATGCTGATGCCGATGACCCATGACGGGCAGATCAACGGGGTGATCGAACTGGGCTTCCTGCGCCCGCTGAACCCGCGCGACCATGAGCTGCTGGAGCGGGTTGCCGGCAACCTCGGCACCTCCATCGAAAGCGCCCGCTATCGTCAGCGCCTGCAGGAAGTGCTGGCCCAGACCCAACAGCTCAACGAGGAGCTGCAGGTCCAGCAGGAAGAACTCAAGACCGCCAACGAAGAGCTCGAGGAGCAGTCGCGGGTGCTCAAGGAGTCCCAGGCCCATCTGGAAACCCAGCGTGCCGAGCTGGAGCAGACCAACGAGCAACTGGCCGAGCGTACCGAAGCCCTGGCCTCGCAGCGCGACGCCCTGGACATCAAGAACAACGAACTCAACGAAGCGCAGATCCAGTTGCAGGAACGTGCCGAGGAGCTGCAGCGGTCGAGCAAATACAAGTCGGAGTTCCTCGCCAACATGTCGCACGAGCTGCGTACGCCGCTCAACAGCACGCTGATCCTGGCCAAGCTGCTGGCCGAGAACCCGCAGGACAACCTCAGCGACGAGCAGGTCAAGTACGCCGAGTCGATCTACTCTGCCGGCAACGACCTGCTCAACCTGATCAACGACATCCTCGACATCGCCAAGGTCGAGGCCGGCAAGCTCGACGTGCGTGCCGAGACCTTCCAGGTGGCGCGCCTGGCCGACGGCCTGCGCGGGCTGTTCGAGCCGCTGGCGGCGGACAAGGGCCTGGCCTTCGCCGTCAACGTCGAGCCGCAGGTGCCGGCGACCCTGTACTCCGATCGCCAGCGCCTGGAGCAGATCCTCAAGAACCTGCTGTCCAATGCACTCAAGTTCACCGAGCAGGGCCAGGTCAGCCTGACCGTGGCCGCGCAGCCCGGCGGCGGTGTGGTGTTCCGCGTGCAGGACAGCGGCATCGGCATTGCCGCCGATCAGCAGCAGGCGATCTTCGAAGCGTTCCACCAGGCCGACGGCACCACCAATCGCCGCTACGGCGGAACCGGCCTGGGCCTGTCGATCTCCCGTGACCTGGCGCGCCTGCTCGGTGGCGAGATCGAAGTGCAGAGCACTCCGGGGCAGGGCAGCGTATTCAGCCTGAGCCTGCCGGAAAGCTACGAGCCCATCGTCGACCAGACGCCATCGCTGGCGCCTGTTCGTGCGCAGCCGCTGGTACCGGCCGTGCCGACCCCGGCACCGCGGGTGGCGGCGCAGGGCGTGCCGCCGGCCGAGGGCGCGGTGCGTCGCCTGGCTTTCGAGGACGACCGGCACAAAGCGCCGTTCAGCAAGCGTTGCATCCTGGTGATCGAGGACGAGCCGAACTTCGCCCGCATCCTCTTCGACCTGGCCCACGAGCTGGGCTACAACTGCCTGGTCGCCCATGCCGCCGACGACGGCTTCGACCTGGCCGAACGCTTCGTCCCCGACGCCATCCTGCTGGACATGCGCCTGCCCGACCACTCCGGCCTGACCGTGCTGCAACGTCTCAAGGAACAGGCCGCGACCCGACACATCCCGGTGCACGTGATTTCCGTCGAGGACCGTATCGAGACCGCGCTGCACATGGGCGCGGTGGGCTATGTGGTCAAGCCCACCAGTCGCGAGGAGCTGAAAACCGTCTTCGCCCGCCTCGAAGAGAAACTCACCCAGAAGCTCAAGCACATCCTCCTGGTCGAGGACGACGACCTGCAGCGCGAGAGCATTGCCCGCCTGATCGGCGACGACGATGTGCAGATCACCGCCGTGGGTACCGCCCAGGAGGCCCTGGAACTGCTCAAGGCGCACATCTACGACTGCATGGTGATCGACTTCAAGCTGCCGGACATGCCGGGCAACGAACTGCTCAAGCGCATGACCGTCGACGAGATCCAGTCTTTCCCGCCGGTGATCGTCTACACCGGGCGCAACCTGAGCCGCGATGAAGAGACCGAACTGCTCAAGTATTCGCGTTCGATCATCATCAAGGGCGCGCGCTCGCCGGAGCGGCTGCTGGACGAAGTGACACTTTTCCTGCACAAAGTCGAATCGACGCTGTCCCACGAAAGGCAACGCATGCTGCGCACCGCGCGCAGCCGCGACAAGGTCTTCGAAGGACGCAGGATCCTCCTGGTGGACGACGATGTGCGTAATATCTTCGCCCTGACCAGTGCTTTGGAGCACAAGGGCGCCCTGGTGGAGATCGCGCGCAACGGTCGCGAGTCCATCGAACGCCTGGAGGAGCAGGGCGGTGATATCGACCTGGTACTGATGGATGTGATGATGCCGGAGATGGATGGTTTCGAGGCGACCCGCCTGATCCGCAAGGACCCGCGCTGGCGCAAGCTGCCGATCATCGCCGTCACCGCCAAGGCAATGAAAGACGATCAGGAACGCTGCCTGCAGGCAGGCGCGAACGACTACCTGGCCAAGCCGATCGACCTTGACCGGCTGTTCTCCCTGATCCGCGTGTGGCTGCCGCAACTGGAGCGAATTTGACTAGCGAGCGTAATACCGACATCGAAATCCGCCTGCTGATCGAGGCCATCTACCTCAAGTACAGCTACGATTTCCGCGACTACTCCGGCGCTTCGATCAAGCGCCGGATCCTGCATGCCGTGCGCCAGTTCGACTGCGCCACGGTGACCGCGCTGCAGGAGAAGGTGCTGCATGACCCGGGCATCTTCCTGCAATTGCTGCAGTACCTGACCATCCCGGTCAGCGAGATGTTCCGCGACCCCAGCCACTTCCTTGCGCTGCGCCGTGAGGTGGTCCCGCACCTGAAGACCTGGCCGTCGATCAAGATCTGGATCGCCGGCTGCAGCACCGGCGAAGAGGTGTATTCCATGGCCATCCTGCTGCGCGAGGAAGGCTTGCTGGAACGCACCATCATCTACGCCACGGACATCAATCCCAACTCCCTGGAGAAGGCCAAGCAGGGCATCTACAGCATGGACGCCATGCGCACCTACGAGCGCAACTACGTGGCTGCCGGCGGTACCCGGGCATTCAGCGACTACTACACCTGTGCCTACGGCAACGCCATCATGGACGGCAGCCTGCGGGAAAACGTGACCTTCGCCGACCACAGCCTGGCCACCGATAGCGTGTTCTCCGAAACCCAGTTGGTGTCGTGCCGCAACGTGCTGATCTATTTCAACAAAGACCTGCAGGATCGTTCCTTCGGGCTGTTCCATGAGTCCTTGTGCCACCGCGGGTTCCTCGTTCTGGGCAGCAAGGAGACCCTGGATTTTTCCGCCTATGCCAAACGTTTCGAGGCGCTGGTCAAGCCCGAACGGATCTACCGCAAGCTATGAGACGCATCGAAGCGATCGTCATGGGCGCCTCGGCCGGCGGGGTCAGCGCGTTGCTGACGGTAATGGCCTGCCTGCCCAGGTTCTATCGCCTGCCGCTGATCTGCGTGCTGCACCTGCCCGATGACCACGACAGCCGCCTGGCCGAGGTCTTCGCCCGCAGGCTGGGACGGCCGGTGGTGGAGGCGCGGGACAAGGAAAGCATCGAGGCGGGGATGATCTACGTTGCCGGGCCCGGCTATCACCTGTCGGTGGAGCGTGACCGCAGCCTGTCCCTGAGCCAGGAGGAGCGCGTGCACTTCTCCCGGCCATCGATCGATATCCTCTTCGAATCCGCCGCCGACGCCTATGGGGCAAACCTCGCCGGAGTATTGCTGACCGGGGCCAATGAAGATGGTGCCGCCGGTCTGGCACGAATCAGCCAGTACGGTGGTCTGAGCATCGTCCAGGACCCGGCCGAAGCCCAGGTCCCGGCCATGCCGGAGGCAGCGCTGGCGCTGCATCGGCCCGACCATATACTCCCTTTGAATGGCATCGGGCATTTGCTCGCCAAGCTGGAATCACAAGAATGCTGAGCCACATCCAAGCCAAACTGCTGATCGTCGACGATCTTCCGGAAAACCTGCTGGCGCTCGAAGCGCTGATCAAGGCCGAGGATCGCGAGGTCTACCAGGCAGGCTCCGCCGACCAGGCCCTGTCGCTGCTGCTCGAGCACGAATTCGCCCTGGCCATCCTCGATGTGCAGATGCCCGGCATGAACGGTTTCGAGCTGGCCGAGCTGATGCGCGGGATGGAGAAAACCAAGCACATCCCCATCGTCTTCGTCAGCGCCGCCGGGCGCGAGATGAACTATGCGTTCAAAGGCTATGAGAGCGGCGCGGTGGACTTCCTGCACAAGCCGCTGGATACCCTGGCGGTGAAGAGCAAGGTCAAGGTCTTCGTCGAGCTGTATCGCCAGCGCAAGGCCCTCGACCGTCAGGTCCAGGCCCTGGCGCGCAGCCAGCAGGAGCAGCAGCAACTGCTCGAACAGCTGCAGGTGGCACGGGGCGAGCTGGAGCGGGCCGTGCGCATGCGCGACGACTTCATGTCGATCGTGTCCCACGAGGTGCGTACGCCGCTCAACGGGCTGATCCTGGAGACCCAGCTGCGCAAGCTGCACCTGTCCCGGGACAACGCCGACGCCTTCACCCTCGACAAGATGCGGGCCATGGTCGAGCGCGACGAGCGCCAGATCAACAGCCTTATCCGGCTGATCGAGGACATGCTCGATGTGTCGCGGATCCGCACCGGCAAATTGTCCATCAGCCCGTCGCGCTTCAACCTGACCCAACTGGTCGGTGGCCTGGTGGAGAACTTCGCGGCCCAGGCCGCGGCGGTCGGTTCGGTCATCGAACTGGAAGTTGCCGGGCCGCTGGAAGGCATCTGGGACGAGTTCCGCATCGAACAGGTGATTGCCAACCTGCTCAGTAACGCCTTGCGTTACGGTGCCAAACGGCCGGTGCAGGTGCGCGTGCTGGAAGACCAGGGCATGGCCTGCGTCGAAGTGCGCGACCAGGGCATCGGCATCAGTCCGGAGAACCAGCGGCGGATCTTCCAGCAGTTCGAACGGGTCGCCTCCAACCACAGCGTCGCCGGGCTCGGCCTGGGGCTGTATATCTCCGAACAGATCGTCCTGGCCCACGGCGGGCGCATTTCGGTCAGCAGTGCCGAAGGCGAGGGTGCGACGTTCCGCGTGCATCTGCCGCTGGTATGCGATGTGCATGAACAAAATGATGAAAGTGGTCGCTCCGAAGCAACCTCTGCGTAGCCCCGGGGTCAGTATGGTCATCATCACCCGAATGAAAAGAATCAAGGCGTTGGCATGAGCGTAGATGCGCAAGATGTAGTACTGGTCGTCGAGGACGAGCCGGTTATCCGTATGGTCCTCAATGACTACCTGTCGGGGGAGGGCTACCGCGTCCTCCTGGCCGAGGATGGCGCCCAGGCGTTCGAGATCCTCGCCAGCAAGCCGCACCTGGACCTGATGGTCACCGATTTCCGCCTGCCCGGCGGAATCTCCGGGGTCGATATCGCCGAGCCGGCGGTCAAGCTGCGGCCTGACCTGAAGGTCATCTTCATCAGCGGCTATCCGGCGGAAATCCGCGAATCCGGCAGCCCCATCGCCTTCCGCGCGCCAATCCTGGCCAAGCCGTTCGACCTCGATAGCCTGCGCGAACAGATCCAGGCGCTGCTGGCCTGAGCATCAGCCTGTTCGTACGCGCTGAGTCGATTTCCCTTATACCCCGCGATTGCGCGGGGTGATCCGATCGGTTCCTTGTTCTCACGACACAGGAACCGTCATGAATCCGACACTCCCTCCGCGACATCAGGACATCACTCTCCACCTTGGGCTGTTCTTCGACGGCACCGGCATGAACCTGCATAACAGCGGGCAAGACGGGGCTGGCAGCTATGCCAGGGGCAAAAGCAATGTGGCACGGCTGTTCGAGCGCTACCGGCACAGCCTGCATGTGCCCGCCGATGCACGGCAGGCTGCGCTGGCCTTGTACATCGAAGGTATCGGCACTGCGTGCGGCGAGCCCGACGCCCTGTTCACCCAGGCTACCGGGCGGGGCGCCTCCGGCGTGGCCGCGCGGGTAGCACAGGTGCCGAGCCAGGTCGAGGCGTTGCTCCAGCGTTTCCTGGTGGCCAACCCGTCGCTGGCGGTTTCGGGCATCAAGCTCGATCTGTTCGGATTCAGTCGTGGCGCCGCGGCCGCACGGCACCTGGCCAACGACCTGCAGGGGCTGCGCAGCGTCTGCGGTGATCTGCCGGTGAGCCTGAATTTCATCGGTCTGTTCGACACGGTGGCCAGCATCATCGCGCCGCTCAAGGGCAACCTGAGCGCGGCCAATGCCGACTTTGACGGCTTGCGCCTGGCCCTGCGCGCCAATCAGGCGCGGCGGGTGGTGCATCTGGTGGCGGCGGATGAGCGGCGTTTGAATTTCCCCCTGGTTGCCGGGCCGGACGACCGGCTGTTGCCTGGGGATCACTGCGATATCGGCGGGGGCTATCGGGACGGGCTCGAGCGTCTGGTGCTGGAGCGGCCATTCAGCAGCCTTGAGTGGGCGCATGTGCCGCTGGAAAAGACCCGGGCCTGGCAACTGGCGAGCCAGTGCCTGGAGCGTCGTCGCCAGGAATGGGAGGCACTGGGGCTGAGCGTGCAGCTGCAAAGTCGCAGCATCGATCAGCCTTTCCTGCCCAAGCGCGATATCCAGCGGGAAAAGCGGGTGAGGGTGTGGATTCAGGGGGAGCGCCAGGTGAGTGGCGCGTTGTCGCGCGTGTATCTGCGCTTGATGCATGAGCGGGCGGTGCAGGCCGGCGTGCCGCTGGAACCGGACGACTGGACCTTGCCCGAAGAGTTGCAGGCCATCGCCGCCAAGGTGCTCGGCGGGCAGGCGCCGGATGCGCAGGAGATCGGCCTGCTACGGCGTCGCTACATCCATTGCTCGGCCAACTGGAACGCAGAGCTGTATTCGGACAGTCCGCTGCTGGACAGCCTGTTCATCGACCGGCCTACGGCGGACGGGGTCAGGGTGGTTCATTCGGTCATCGAATGAGCAGGGCTCCGTCGCTGACAACGCCGGTTCCCAGGCGTTGCCAGCGAGGGAGCCGGCTGCATCAGCCAGGCGTCAGCACCCTGAGCGCATTGCGGTAGAAGAACTTCTCCACCACCTCATCCCTGAAGCCCAGGCGCTGCGCATCCTCGATGCTCTGCCCGATCGGGCGGAAGGTATACGAGGAGCCGAACAGCAACTGGTCGCCCAGGAAGCCGTTGGCTGCTTGCACGTACCCTTCGCTGCCGGGCTGGAACAGGTACATGTCCGGTACCAGGTGGATATTCTCGTAGCGGAAGGCCACTCCGATAGCCTGCGGCACATTCGGCCAGTAGCCATGGCTGACGACGATCTTCAACTGCGGGAAGGCCCGCGCCACCGCAGCCAGGCGCCCCGGATCGTTGTAGGCCGGGTCCGGGGTGGTCGGCCCGCTCATGATGAACAGCGGCACACCGCGTTTTTGCAGGTGCTCGTAGATCGGCCAGTACAGGCGGTCGTCCGGATGCCGCGCAGGCTCGGCAAAGCCCGGCTCCAGGTCGATACCGGCAAGGCCCAGCACATCGATGGCCCGGTCGATTTCCGCGAGGGCACCTTCTATCCCTTGCAGCACCGGCTCCACCGCGCCGATGCCGAGCAGCTCGCGATGGCCGTGGACCACGCTGTGGACCAGGTCGTTGGACAGATGCTGCCCCGGGGTGTGCCGGCCCACCACCACGGCCTTGTCCAGCCCGGCTGCGCGGATTTCACCGAGGAAACCTTCCTGGGTCAGGGACCGCTCGAAATGGTTGTCGGCACCCCGGGTGCCGACCCGGCGATTGAGCCAGCGTGCGGTGTCGTGCTCGGGCGAGCCGGGTACGCCGCCAAAGAAAGGGTGCAGGTAGGCCGGGCGGCAGCGCAGGTCGATGATCTTCATGCCGCCTGCTCCTTGCCCTTGCCGGCACGGACATCGAAGGCACCGCCGGTGAAGGCGCCGTCCACGGTGACCTTGCCCTTGCCCGGCAGCAGCGGGAAGACCAGCTCGGCGAAGCGATAGACTTCCTCCAGGTGCGGGTAGCCGGACAGCACGAAGCTGTCCACTCCCAGCTCGGCATATTCCAGCAGACGGGCGGCGACGGTTTCTGCATCGCCGACCAGCGCGGTCCCGGCGCCACCGCGCACCAGGCCGACCCCGGCCCAGAGGTTGGGGGCCACTTCCAGCCGGTTGCGATCACCGCCGTGCAGCGCCGCCATGCGTCGCTGGCCTTCGGAGTCCATCTTCGCGTAGTTGGCCTGGGCCGCGGCGATGGTGGCGTCGTCCAGATGGCTGATCAGTTCGTCGGCCGCGGCCCAGGCGGCTTCGCTGGTTTCGCGGACAATCACGTGCAGGCGCACGCCGAACCGCACGGTCCGGCCATGCTTCGCCGCGCGGGCACGCACGTCGGCAATCTTTTCGGCCACCGCGGCAGGCGGCTCGCCCCAGGTCAGATAGGCATCCACATGCTTGGCTGCCAGCTCATGGGCAGCGGGCGAGGAGCCCCCGAAGTACAGCGGCGGGTAGGGCTGCTGCACCGGCGGGAAGAAGTTCTGCGCGCCTTCGACCTTCAGGTGCTTGCCCGCGAAATCGACGTTCTCGCCCTGCAGCAGGCGACGCCAGATGGTCAGGAACTCGTCCGAGGCTTCATAGCGCTGGTCGTGTTCGAGGAATACGCCGTCGGCGGCCAGCTCGGTGGCATCGCCGCCAGGCACCACGTTGAGCAGCAGGCGCCCGTTGCTGGCCTGGTCGAGGGTCGCTGCCTGGCGCGCCGAGGCGGTGGGGTTGCCCAGCGAGGTGCGCAGCGCCACCAGCAACTTGATGCGCTGGGTCACCGGCACCAGGCTGGCGGCGGTGACCCAGGGGTCCAGGCAACTGGCGCCGGTGGGGATCAGCAGGCCGTCGTAGCCGAGCTGGTCGGCAGCCACGGCGATCTGGCGCATGTAGGCGTTGGTCGCCGGACGGCCGCTGGCGGAGTGGCCAAGGTAGCGGGTGTCGCCGGAAGTCGGCAGGAACCAGAAAATATCGAGACTCATTGCAGTGTCCTTGTTGCCATCGTTGGTAGGTAGGCACGCGTAGCAAGGGGCTTTATAGGAATTCAGATCGACAGATTGATCACCCGGCCATCGAAGCCGCCGGGGGCAGGTCGGCGCTTGTTGACCACCAGTTCGTCGATGCGGATCAGGTGGGTGCGGGTGATGTTGCGCGACAGGCCGAGCAACTGCGCGGTGTGCACCTGGTTGTAGTGGCAGAAGTGGTAGGCGGCGCGCAGCAGGGCGTCCTCGACCTTTTCATGCAGGCCCTCGCCCTGTTCCTCGAAGAGTTGCAGCAGGGCGCGCTGGAGCAGTTCGTCAGCGCTTTCCTGGCGTGGCTTGTTGTCGCCCTCGCGCTCGATGCGCAGGCTCGACAGGTGCAGGTCTTCTGCGCGGATCACCTGGTCGCGGCACAGCAGCAGGGTGTGGTGGATGACGTTTTCCAGCTCGCGGATGTTGCCGGGCCAGTCGTAGCTGGCCAGGCGCTGGCGGGCTTCTTCGCTGAGGCTGACTTCGGCATAGCCGAGGCGCCGGCTGTATTCGGCGATGAAGTGCCGGGCCAGCGGCAGGATGTCCCCCGGCCGTTCGCGCAGCGGGTGCAGTTGCAGGCTGACCACGTTCAGGCGGTAGTACAGGTCTTCGCGGAAGTGCCCGGCGTTGATGGCCTTCTCCAGCTGCACGTTGGTCGCCGCCAGCACCCGCACATTGATCGGGATGCTCTTGCGCGAGCCCAGGCGCACCACTTCGCGCTCCTGCAGCACGCGCAGCAGCTTGACCTGGATCGGTATCGGCAGGTCACCGATTTCGTCGAGGAACAGGGTCCCGCCGTCGGCCTCCTCGAACCAGCCGGCCTTGGCGGCCAGGGCGCCGGTGAAGGCACCTTTCTCATGGCCGAACAGCTCGGCTTCCACCAGCGACTCGGCAAAGGCGCCGCAGTTGACCGCCACGAACGGCCCGTTGCGCCGGCCACTGAGGTTATGGATATGCCGCGCCACCAGTTCCTTGCCGGTCCCGGTGGCGCCGATGATCAGCACGCTCGCCTCGCTGGGCGCGACCTGTTGCAGGTGGGCCAGCAGCGCTTGCGAGCGCGGGTCTTCGAAGACCTGCGCGGTGGCGCGGATCGAGGTGGCCAGGGTCGGGGACGGGGGCAGGGTCAGCAGTTGCATGGTCGGGCCTTATGAGTAGAAGGTCGGAGTCGGGCGCGTACCGTTGAGCGCCCATTCGCCGAGCTCGTGGACGCGGTAGTCCAGCGGGTCGTGCAGGGTCTGGGTGCGCAGGTTGCGCCAGTGCCGGTCGAACCGCAGCGAGGCGTGGGTGGCACGGGCGCCGGTGACCTCGAACAGGCGATTGCAGATGTCCAGGCCGTGGCGGGTCGCGGCAACCTTGGCGGTACCGATGGCCAGGGCCAGTTGCCCGCGCTCCTCGGCACCCAGGGCGGTGCCCTTGGCCCAGGCCTGGTCGAGCAGGTCGGCGGCACGGCCGATCAGCAGGCGCACGCTTTCCAGGCCGACCCAGAACTCGCCGTAATGGCGCAGCACATGAGGGTCTTCGCCGCTGTGGCGGGCGCTGGAGCGGAACCACGGACGGCTTTCGTTGAGGGTGTACTGGCGCGCTTCGGCGAAGGCGCCTTCGGTGATGCCGAGGAACAGGTTGGCGAAGTGCAACTGGGCGATGAGCGGCCGCAGGCAGGCGAACGGCGTGCTCAGCGGACCGGGATCGAGGAGCAGCTCGCCGTGTTCGATGCGCACCCGCTCAAAGGTAGCGCTGCCGCTGTCGGTCTGGCGCTGGCCGATATTGTCCCAGTCGCCGTGCAGGGTGATACCGCTGCGCGCACTCGGTACGGCGGCGATCAACAGCTTGCCGCCGGCGCTTTCATCCACTGCCGAGGCAATGAGCATTTCCGAATCGCTGGCGCCGGAGCAGAAGCTCTTCCTGCCGGAAAACTCCACCCAGCCATCGAAGCGCTTGACCACGGTGCGTGTGTCCAGCGGGTTCAGGGCATTGCCCCAGAACCAGTGCTTGCGCGCGGTCTGTTCGAACCAGGGCTCCCACTGCTCGGGGCGAGAAAACAGGCGCACGGTGGCCAGCATCAGGTGCTGGAAACCGAAGACGTGGGCGATGGAGCTATCGACCCGGGCGAATTCGCGGGTCACTTCCAAGGTTTCGCTCCAGCTGGCGCCAAGGCCGCCGTACTGGGTCGGAATGACCAGGCCGAGCAGGCCGCTGGCGCGCAGGGCATCGCGTTCGGCTTTCGGCGTGCCGCCGCGGGCGTCGCGTTCGACGGCGGTGGCGGCAAATCCGGCAGCCAGCTCACGGGCGATTTGCAGTGGGGTTTGCAGGGTAGGCGAAGGCAGGGTCATGGGCATGCCTCAAGCGATCTTGCGGGGTGCACTGTCGATCACCCCGCCAAGCACGGCGGCGGCGCGTTCCGCAGCCAGGGCGATGCGTGCCTGCAAGGCCGGGCTGGTGATCCGGTAATCGTCGAAATCGGCTTGCGAGGCGTAGACGCCGATCGGCAGGGTCAGGGCCTGGAAAAAACTGAACAGCGGGCGCAGTTGATGATCGATGACCAGCGCGTGGCGCTCGCTGCCGCCGGTAGCGGCGAGCAGCACCGGAGTGTCGATCAGGGCATCCTGGCCAATCAGGTCGAACAGGTGCTTGAACTGGCCCGGGTACGAGCCGCGATACACCGGGGCGGCGACGATCAGCAGGTCGGTCTGTTCGATGGCCAACAGTTGTGCCTCGACGTCGGCGGGCAATTCGCTGCGTGATAGGGCGCCGCCGACGGGGCGGGCGATGTCGCCCAGTTCGATGACCTGCACGTTGAAGTCCAGATGCTGGCCGAGTGCGCCGATCAGGGCCTCGGTCAGGACCAGGGTGCGCGATGGGCGCCAGGCCCCACCGGAAACGGCGACGATGTTGAATGCGGTGCTCATTGATTCGGATTCCTTGGCGCTGTGGTTTTCCTGGAATGGAGCAAGAGCCGTTCCAGTTTCCATAAGCCTTATGAATCAATGGGTTGCATTGGTATCGCGGCTACCCGAGGTGTTGGCATGGAAGGCAACTGTTGCCCAGGTGTTGCTGGGTGAACAGTTGCCCGGCGAACAGTGGCCGGGTGAACAGGTTTTTAGAGAAGTTTTGATATGCAGTCCAATTATCAATAAAGCTAGATAAATAACTGGAAGAAATATGCCGGTGATCGGGACCGCTCGGGAGAAGGAAATGTCATGGGAATGGGGTAGAGTCGGACACTTCGATTCCCACGGATTGGAGCTTGCTGATGTCCTGCCCCCAAGTCTGCACCGGCGCCTTGCTGCAATGCAGCTTCGGTGCTGCGCCTTGCGCGCTGAATGTCCTGCCGGTCAACCGGGTGATGGTCGGTGGGGTGCCGGCGGCGAACATCATGGACCATATCCCGCTGGTCAATATCCCCACCTTCGGCATGTGCACGAGCATGGCCAACCCGATGGTCGCCGCCGCTACCGCCGCCGCCCTCGGGGTGCTGACGCCGATGCCGTGCATCCCGGCCACCGCCTCGCCATGGATTCCCGGCGCGCCCACGGTGCTGTTGGGCAACATGCCGGCGCTGGATGCCAACAGCATGCTTATGTGCAACTGGGCCGGGGTGATCAAGATCAACTTCGCCGGCCAGGTCCAGACCCTGATTCCTTGAGTTGCCTTGAGGGCCTAATCGCTGGCAAGCCAGCTCCCACAGCTCAAATCCCTGTGGGAGCTGGCTTGCCAGCGATTAGGCCCTCAAGGATCAAAGCAGATCCCGGACCTTATTCCGCCCCATTGGTCCACCACCACTTCAACCGCGAAACCGGTTTCCCCGCCGCATTCAGCGGCCGGCCATCCTCGGCATATTTCTGCCCCGGATCCAGCGCCTGGCCATTGAGGTACTGCGCCCTCATCGCCAGCTTGCCGTTGGGGTGATACCGCTGCTGCAACCCCTCGCGTACACCATTGCTGTACAGCTCGCGCTCGGCCACGCTGCCGTCGGGAAAGTAGCTGACCGCCTCGCCATGCAGCAGCCCGCGGCGGTAGCTGGCTGACCGCAGCAATTGGCCGTCCTCGCCGTAGAAGCTGGCCACGCCTTCCAGCTTGTCGTTGCTGAACGGCAACCGTGCCGAGACCCGGCCATTGGCATGGAAGGTCTGGCTGACCCCGTGCAGCACCCCGCCGGCATAGTTGAGGCTGGCCTGGGGCCGGGCGTTTTCCTCGATGCGCAGGGGGCCATCGAGGTCACCCTCGAGCAGCCGCCCGGTAAGCCGCGAGTCGCCGCGTTCAAGCTGGAAAGCATCACCCCTGGCGGTATTCTTCAATTGATCTTCACCAGTCCGCCCTTGATCGTCAGCATGCCGCCGCCGTCCACGGTCTGTTCAGCGCCACCCTTGTTGGTCAGGCTGACGCCGGCGTCGTTGGTCATGGTCGTGCCGGCCTTGTTCTCCAGCGAGGTGCCGGCCTGGTTGGCGAAGGAGGTACCGGCCTTCTGCGCGATCGACGTACTGGCCTGCACCGCCAGGTCGGCGCCGCTCTTGATGCTGAAGCTGGCACCGCTTTGCAGGGTGATGGATCCGCTGACCTTGATGCTCAGGTCGCCATCGATGGTCAGGCTGTAGTTGCCGCTGACCTTGTCGGTGTAGTTGCCGCCGGTCTGGTGGGTCTGGTCGCCGCCGACGGTGACGGTGCGGCTGTCCTTGACGTCGAGGCTGTCGCTGCCGGTCTGGATCGCCACCGTACGCTTGCCCTTTTCCAGGGTGATGGTTTCATCGCCTTCCTTGACCGTGCGGGTCCGGGCGTTCTTCACCGTCTGGGTTTCGTCGTGGCCGATGTCCACGGTGACATCGTTGAGCACCTTGGTATTGAAGTCCTTCTGTGCCTGGAGGAACACTTCCTCGCTGTCCTTCTTGTCGTCGAAGCGCAGGGCGTTGAAGCCGCCGCCGCCCTTCGACGAGTTGGTCATGATGCCCGATTGGGTCTGGTTTTCCGGCAGGGGCCAGGGCGGCGTGTTGTCGCCGTTGTACACGCAGCCGCTGACCAGGGGGCGGTCCGGGTCGCCATCGATGAAGGTAACGATCACTTCCTGGCCGACCCGGGGCACGAACTGCATGCCGAAGGCCTGGCCGGTCCAGGGCAGGACCACGCGGACCCAGCACGAACTGCTTTCGTCGCCCTTGCCGTCGCGGTCCCAGGGAAACTGGATCTTGATCCGGCCATGTTGGTCGGTCCAGATTTCCTCGCTGGCCTTGCCGACCACCCGGGCGGTCTGGGTATGCATGCGCGGCTTGGGCGTGACCCGTGGCGGGCGGTAGGCGGTGGCCTTGGGGATTGCCTCGAAGCGGTTGCGGTAATGCTGGTGATCGACGTCGTGGGTGACCGAGGTCACTACCCAGTCGCTGTTCAGGGCTTCGTCGTCATGGCCGCTGAGGGAGAAGTAATGGCCGGGCACCAGCCAGCGGCAGTCGCTTTCGCCGATGAAACGCTGCTCCTGGCTGCGCAGGCCGTCGACCCGTTGCTTGGTCAGGGCATCGCCGCGGGCCTTTTCGATGTAGCCGCCGGGGTGTTCGTAAAGGTTCAGCGGCCCGGCCTTGGCTTCGGCCTGGCTGTACAGCTCGGTGGTGGGTGTGGCGAAGGTGTAGTCGCTTGCCGAATAGACCCCGGCGACCGCCTGCATCACCCGTTGCCCGGAACGGATGCCGTGCAGCTCGCGCACCCCCATGCCCTGGCCCAGGTACTGGATGGCCGGGCCGTTGGGGATGGCCGGGAAGGCGTCGTTGTTGTCCGCCAGGACCAGGGTATGCACGCCAGCGTCGTGGGTGAAGAACCAGAAGATGCCGTCTTCCTCCAGCAACCGCGAGACGAAGGCGAAGTCGCTTTCGCCGTATTGCACGCAGTATTCCCTGGCCGTGTAGCTGCCGTTCAGGGACAGCTTGTAGTCGCTGAAGCCGTGGGCATCGAAGATCTGGCTGGCGATGTCCGCCGTGGTCAGGTTCTGGAATACCCGGTTGTTGCTCGCGAGGTTGAGCCACCACAGCCAGGGCCGCAGCAGCAACTGGTAGCGGTCGGCGCTGGCATCGGCCGGCATCTGGCGGATCTCGGCCACCAGGCCGTCCAGCGGGCGCACTTGCTCGTCGTTGTGCAGGGTGACGGTGACATGGCTGGCGACCGCGTCAGCCAGGGCCAGCGCCGCATCCGAGTGCCCGCGCAGCATCTGCATGCCCAGGCCATTGAGCAGCTCGGTGCCGCTCAGCGCCTCGGGATAGAGATCGGGCAGGGCACTGGCGCTGAGGTAGAGGCTGGTGGTGCTGTCGGTGGCGCGGGGCATCTAGGGTTCTCGGGATGGATCGGGCAAAACTGCGACTGTACACGGTCATGGCACGCTTACGGCGCTTTTACTCAAGCGCCCACTCCGCCAGTTTTCCGGTGACCTGCTTCATCAGCACATTTTCGATATCCCGTGCTCCGGCGCCGCTGCATTTACCGAGTACCGCCTTGACGATGCCGCGGTCGAAGTCGAACTGCTTGCCGGTGGCGGCCTTGTAGCGTTCGCGCAGTTTCTCCAGCTTGGCCAGGACGATACCTTCCAGCGTGGCCTCGTCCAGCGGGTGGTAGGGCACCACGGTCATCCGCGCCAGGAACGCCGGGCGGAAGGCCTGCAACAGCACCTTGTGCAGGCGCTCGTTGAACGCGTCACCGTCCAGGTCGGCCTTCGCCGTGTCGAGGATCAGCTCGGCACCGACGTTGCTGGTGGCAAGCATCACGGTGTTCTTGAAATCGACGATCAGGCCGCTGCCGTCTTCCATGACGCCCTTGTCGAAGACGTTGTAGAAGGCTTCCAGCACATCCGGGTGGGCCTTTTCGATCTCGTCCAGCAGCACCACCGAATAGGGTTTGCGCCGCACCGCTTCGGTGAGCACGCCGCCGCTGCCGTAGCCGACATAGCCGGGCGGGGCGCCCTTGAGCTGGCTGACGGTGTGGGCTTCCTGGTACTCGGACAGGTTGATGCTGATCAGGTTGCGCTCGCCACCGTACAGGGCGTCGGCCAGGGCGTAGGCGGTCTCGGTCTTGCCCACGCCGGTGGGGCCGGGCAGGAGGAACACGCCGACCGGTTTCTGTGGGTCGGTCAGGCCGGCACGGTAGGCCTGCAGGCGCTGGGCGATGGTATCCAGCGCGGCTTTCTGGCCCATTACCCGCTGGCCCATGCGCTGGCCGAGGGTACGCACGGCATGGGCTTCGTCGGCGAGCATCTTGCCCACCGGGATACCGGTCCAGCCGGCGATCACCGCAGCGACGATCTTCGAGTCGACCTGCTCGGGTACCAGCGGATCATCCTGGCGAATGGCATCCAGGCCCGCCTCGAGCCGCAGCAGTTCGGCGGCCAGGTAATCGATGCGGCTGTCGGTGTCGGGGTCGCGGCGCTCACCGTCGGCGTCGGCCTTCTCGCTCAGCGCCAGCAGCTCGCGGCGGGTTTCGAGCAATTCGCGCACGGCTTCGCGCTCTTCGCTCCAGCGGCTTTCCAGCTCGCGCATGGCGTCCTGGTTGAGGGTCAGTTCGGTTTCCAGGGTGGTGATGCGGTCGCGGTGATCCTGGCCGGTGGCCTGCTCGCGACGCAGGCGCTGCAGTTCTTCATCGAGGCTGTGCTGGCGGTGGCGCAGGTTTTCCAGGGGCGGCGGCACGTCGTGCTGGCCGAGGGCAACCCGGGCGCAAGCGGTGTCGAGGATGCTGATGGCCTTGTCCGGCAGCTGGCGCCCGGAAATGTAGCGGTGCGACAGCTTCACCGCGTCCTGGATGGCGCTGTCCAGCACCAGCACGCCGTGGTGCTGCTCCAGCCTGGCGGCGATGCCACGCAGCATCTGCACGCAGGTGGCTTCGCTCGGTTCTTCCACCTGGACCAGCTGGAAGCGTCGGGCCAGGGCCGGGTCCTTCTCGAAGTATTTCTTGTATTCCTGCCAGGTGGTCGCGGCCAGGGTACGCAGCTCGCCCCGGGCCAGGGCCGGCTTGAGCAGGTTGGCCGCATCGCTGCCACCTTCGGCGCCGCCGGCGCCGATCAGGGTATGGGCCTCGTCGATGAACATGATGGTCGGGCTGGGTGAGCTGCGCACGGCGTCTATCACGCCCTTGAGGCGCTGCTCGAATTCGCCCTTGACCCCGGCCCCGGCCTGCAGCAGGCCGAGGTCGAGTACCCGCAGGCAAACGTCCTGCAGGGCCGGTGGTACGTCGCCGGCGGCGATGCGCAGCGCCAGGCCTTCGACCAGCGCGGTCTTGCCCACGCCCGGCGCACCGACCAGGATCGGGTTGTTCTGCCGGCGGCGCAGGAGGATGTCGATGCATTGGCGGATCTCGCCTTCGCGACCGATGATCGGGTCGATACGGCCTGCCCTGGCGTCGGCGGTGAGGTCCTGGGTGTATTGCTCGAGGATCGGATCTTCGCTGCTGTTCGCCGCGCCCTTGCCACGCTTGGACGGCGCTGGCTCGGCCGGTTGCTCGCGGGAACTGCGGGTCAGTTCCTGGAACCGTGCGCGCAGGCTGTCCAGCGGGATGGCCAGCAGGCCGGCGGCGCTGTTGAGCAACTGGCTGCGCAACGCCTCGCGCTCCAGCAGGGTCAGCAGCAGTTGCCCGGAGCGGATACGCTGTCCGCCGCCGCGAATACTGGCCTGGAGCACGGTTTCCTTGAGCAGGTCGATGGTCTGCGCCGACAGCGATGGCGTGCGGGTATTGCCCGACTTGAACAGCTCCAGGGCCCGGTTGATCTGCTCGGCCAGCGCGTCGCGCTCGACCTTGAAGGGCGGCAGCAGGCAGGCCAGGTCACCGCCCTGGATTTCCAGCAGTTCGAGGAGAAAGTGCTCCACCTCGACGAAATGATGGCCGCGCTGCAGGCAGCGCTGGGCCGCGCGCTCCAGGGCGTCGCGGGTATCCGGGTTCAAACAGGCGATCAGGCTGCCGAGTTCCATGTTCACTCCCTGTCGGGTTGGCGCAAGCGGGTTTCGATGCGCTGGAGCTGATCCGGATCCGCGCGGCGGCGGACACCGTTGTTCCAGTTCAACCGGGTATCGTGCTGGCGGCCCAGGTGGAGCACGGGCGCACCCTTGATTTCGAGGACCAGCCTGCAGTCCAGGTCGGGACCGAAATACAGCGCGGCGAGGTCGGCCAACTGCCCGTGTACGTCGGCGCCGGGCAGCAATGAGTCGGCCTGGGCCTGGCTGAGCGGGCTGAACGTCAGGGTAATGCCGGCGTGCTCGTCCCAGATGTGCTTGCCGGCGATCGCCGTGCGCCCCAGGCTCAGGTTGCGCCGGCCACGGCCAAGCACGCTGCGGCTGCCGGGCAGTATTTCGCACCAGGCGCCGGTGTAGGGGGCGATGCTCAGCGGTAGGCCGAAATGATGGCGGACGATGGACACGAAGCCGGCCAGCGAGCGCCGTCCGCCGGCAAGCAGGGCGGTGCGCGCCAGCAGCACGGCGTCCGGCAGGCCCTGGCGCTCGTGCAGGCCTTGGGGCAGCAGGCCGCTCAAGGCACGCAGTTGCCGATGCACCGGGCTGGCCTCGGGCCTGGCGAAACCGAAGGCGATGCGATGCTTGCGCAGGGCGCGGTAGAGCAGGCTGAGCAGGCGATGCTGGAACAGGTCGAGAAATTCCGCCGGGGCATGGTCGCGGGCCACGGCACGCTGTTGCAGCCATTCCTGGAAGGCGTAGGGCAGCGGGCCGTCAGGGCCGCCGAGGCCGAACACCGGGGTGCTCAGGATCGGCCGCGGATCCGCCGCGTCATGGCTGAGCTTTTCCACCTGTGCCACGGCAAACACCGGGGTCAGCGGGCCACGCAGGCGCACCGCTTCGTTCTGCGGGACGCTGCCGCAGCCGAGGGAGGTGGCCTTGCGGTTCTCGTGTTCGAGGATCAGCAGGGCCTGGAGCAGCTCGAAACCTTGCGGGCGCTCGCGCAGTGTCTGGCTCAAAGGCTCAGGGGCATGCCGGCTTGCGGGCTCCATGTCTTGATTTCCTTGGTGGGGTCATCGGCATCGACCAGTACCGTACTGATATAGCGGTTGGCGGTGGCATAGAGCGAGAAGAATTGCGCCAGCACCGCAGAAAACAGCACGGTGCTATGCCCGGCGAAGTAGGTCGGGTCAAGCTGGATGCGTACTTCCAGGCCCTTGCGCCAGCCGCGCCAGGCATCGTTGCCGACCTGGGCGACGCGCCGTTCGCTGCTCAGGCTCTTCAGGCCGTCGATCTGCCGGCTGGCGCTGGCTTCGTTGCGCAGGTTGTGCAACACCAGGATTTCCCGCAGCGCCCCCAGGGCTTGCGGGCCTTCCACCAGCGACAGGTGATTGAGCGTGAGCTGCGACACCAGGCGCCAGCGCGACTGGCCGTCCAGTTTCGGTACCCCTTGGGCGCTGGGCGGGTTGACCAGGTATGCGCTGGCTGGTGCGCCGGGGCGCTCGAAGGATAGCCGGGTACCGGCCGCCAGGCTCTGCGCCAGATGGCGGTTGGTGCACAGCAGGTCGGCACTGAGGCTGAAATCCCAGGCCTGGCGCAGCGGATCGAAGCCGGGATCGACCAGGCTGATCATCATGTCGCTGCCGATGCGGTTCGGGGTCAGCCCATGGATGCGCCGGGCGTGCCAGTACCGGGTGGCAGCGCTGCCGTGCTGGCTGCCGTAGTAGGGCGCCAGCGGGCGCACCACGCCATCGGCGCCCAGGGCACGCAGGCTGCGGATGCTATGGATCTCGACGCTGTTCTCACGATGGCTGTCGGCGACCAGGCGGTATTCGCTGCTGCGTCCGTCCGGGCGCAAGGGCTCGGAGGTGCGGCGGAACAGATTGATCGCCGGGGCGCAGCCCAAGGCGAAGTCGCCGGGCTGCAGAAACAGGTGCGTGGGTGCCGGGCGGTCGAACACCAGGTACAGCTGCAGGCTGCTGCCCTCGACCTGGCGCGGGTCCAGGGGCAGGTCGAAGAAGTGGAATTTCTCCGGGAAGGCGAAGTACTCGGCCAGCAGGCGCAGACCGGGGTGTACGCCGTCCTCCTCGGGCAGCAGTGCCTCGTGCTCGGCAAAGCCCACCACCTGCGGCAGGCGGTCCAGGCGCAGCAGGCGCTCGCGGCTGGCGCCATTGCACACCGCGATGGTATGGGCGCCCAACAGGTCGTAAAGCGCGGCATTGACCATGGGCGATGCATCGAGGTGCACGCGCAGGTGGCGCAGGTCCAGTTCGTTCCAGGACGCCTTGCCCAGGCAATCGATACGCAGGCGCAGGGCCGACGCGGCCTGGTGCAGCCCGGTCAGCTCGCGGGCCTCGTCGGCGCCGAGCAGCACCGCTTCGCTGATCTGCAACGGCCATAGGTTGACCTCGGCGCCGGTACGAAAATGCAGGCTGTCGCCACGGGTCGTGGTGACGAACAGGGGCGTGTCGCGGGGCAGGGCATAGCCACTGGCGAGCGCGCCCTTGGTCAGGTCCGGTTCGAAGCGCACGATGGCGCAGGAAGGCAAGGGGCGCAGGGCCAGCGGGTAAAGCTGTTCGAGCAGGGCGTCGCTGAATTCGGCGTAGTCGTCGTCCAGGCGCCGTTGCAGGCGTGCCGAGAGCAGGGAGAAGCCTTCCAGCAGCCGTTCCACATGAGGGTCCTGGCTCTCTCCGGGCGACAGCTCAAGGCGCCGGGCCACCTTGGGATAGCGCTCGGCGAAGGCGCTGCCGGCGTTGCGCAGCCAGGTCAGCTCGCGCTGGTAATAGTTGAGCAGCAGCGGGTCAATCGAGTCGCTCATGGCTGACCTCCACCGCCGAGTCCTGCTTGTCCAGGACAAAGGCCACCGGCCATTGCTGGCCACCCTGGCGCAGCATGCCGCTGACCAGGATATTCAGCCGCCGTGGTTGTCCGGCCACCTGGCGTACTTCGACCTCGCCGGCCTTCAGGCGTGGTTCGAAGTGGTTGATGGCGGCGCGGACCTCCCGGGCGATGCGCCGGCGATCGTCGCTGTTGCTGGCCTGCAGGCCGCTCCAGTCGCCAATGCCGTAGTCCAGCACCGTGGGCGGCGTGCTCAGCGTCGGGCCCGCACGGCGGCTGTTGAGCAGCCGCGTCAGTTCCTCGCGGACCGAATCGGCCAGGGCCTGGCGGTCGAGGGTCGGCGCCTCGCCCGCAGGGTTGCCGAGGCGTTCGAACAGCAGGGGGCGGTGACCGCTGGACATCTACTCAGGCACCGGCCTTGTTCAGGGTCATGTCCCAGCTGGTGCCCGCCACGCCTTCCTTGGTGCCGTCGTCTTTCTGCGTGGTCAGTTCCCATTTGATCTTGGTGAAGTTCAGGGAAATCGTTTCCACCGGCTTGCCACCGGTGCCGCCGCTGACGCTGACATTGGAGAAGATCACGTTGGTCAGGGTGTAGACGATGAAGGGCATGATCTGCCCGCTGCTCTCGGCGGCGTTACGGCCGACGGTGATCTTGGCCTCGGCCACCGGCTTGCCGGAGACGCAATAGAGATTGAGGTTGGGGGTGGAGGTATCGATGAACTTGGTCAGGGTGAATTCGCCGACGAAGGGCTTGCCCGACGTCCGCTCGGTGTTGCTGACGTCGTTGGTCACCTGCATGGCAACGTTGTGGCTGTAGGACATGATCTCGATCTTGTCCTTGTAGCCTTCGATCAGCGAGTCACCTTTGATGTCGTCGCCCAGATCCAGAATGATCGCATCCATCGCGTGAAGCTCCTGCAGTCAGAAAATTCGAATAGGTAGGGAAAGCACTCCTGCGGGCCGGGCCCGCAGGAGCCAGGGTCAGGCAGCGACCGGTGGTGGCAGGGTGGCTACCAGGCGGATCGAGGCGGTCAGTTCTTCGAGCTGGAAGTGCGGACGCAGGAACACCGTGGCACGGTAGGCGCCCGGCTTGCCGGCGACCTCGGTCACATCGATGCGGGCTTCACGCAGCGGGTACTGGGCCTTGATGTCCTGGGGCGCGTTGTCGTTGACCAGCACGTAGTCGGCGATCCAGTTGTTCAGGTAGGTCTGTACGTTGTCGCGGGTCATGAAGCTGCCCACCTTGTCACGCATGATGACCTTCAGGTAATGGGCGAAGCGCGACGACGCCAGCACATACGGCAGCATCGAGGAGATCCGCGCGTTGGCATTGGCCTCGTTGGTGTTGTAGGTGCGTGGCTTGTTGGTGGTCTGGCCGCCGAAGAATACCGCGGTACCGGTGTTTTTCTTGTGGCACAGGGCGATGAAGCCGAGGTCGTTGAGCTCCTTCTCGCGGCGGTCGGTGATCGCCACTTCGGTCGGGCATTTGAGGGTCAGGTCGCCGGACGCGGTCTTGAAGGTGTGCTGCGGCAGGTTGGTCAACGCGCCACCGCTCTCGGCGCCGCGGATCGCCGCTGCCCAGCCGAACCTGGCGTAGGCGTCGGTGATGCGCCGGGCCAGGGCCCAGGCGGCGTTGCCCCACAGGTACTGCTTGCCGTCCGGGTTGCTGACGTTCTCGGTGAAGTTCATGCCCTCCACCGGCAGCGTGTCCGGGCCGTAGGGCAGGCGCAGGAGGAAGCGTGGCAGCACCAGGGACACGTAGCGCGAGTCCTCGGTATTGCGGAAGTCCTGCCAGGGGCCCAGTTCCAGGCTCTCGAACAGCTTGGCCAGGTCCTTCGGTACGCCCAGGTCGGTGAACTGCTTCATGTCGAACAACAATGGGCTGGCCGCGGCGATGAAGGGCGCGTGGGCATTGGCGGCGACTTCGGACAGCTTGCGCAGCAAGGCGATGTCCTGCGGGTGGCGGCCGAAGAAGTAATCGCCGACGAGGACGCTGAACGGGTTGCCACCGAAGGTGCCGTATTCCTCTTCGTAGATCTTCTTGAAGAGCACGGTCTGGTCGAAGTCGACAGCGCGGGTCAGGTCTTTCTTCAACTCGTCCTGCGACACGTTGAGCAGGCGCAGTTTCAGGCGGGTGCTGGTCTCGGTGTTGCTGACCAGCATATGCAGGCCGCGCCAGGACGCTTCGAGCTTCTGGAAGCCTTCGTCGTGGAGGATTTCGTTGAGCTGGTCGCCGATCAGCTTGTCGATCTGCTCGATGCGGTTGTTGATCAGCGCGCGGGTGTCAGGGTCTTCGCCCTGGCTGACGGTGAGGGCCTTGTCGAGTACCTGGCTGGCGAACTCGGCGATCAGGTCCTGGGCGTAGACCTTCTGGCTCTCGTCATGAATGATCTGGCCTTCCTGGATGATCTTTTCCAGCAGGGTCAGGGTCTGGGTGCTGCCTTCGCTTGGATTCTCGGTGCTGGACGCGGGCATGGTGAAGTCTCCGGATGCAAGGGGAATGATCGGGCGGGCGAATCAGGCGTCGGGCCGGTTACTTGGTTTCCGGGGTTTCGCCGGTATCCGCGTCGTCTGTCTTGTCTTCGGGCTTGGCGTCGGTTTTCGCCGTGGCATCGGAGCGAGCCGCCTTGATCAGCTCAAGATCCTCGTCGGCACTGGACAGCACCTGCTTCAGCATTTCATCGAGCCTGTCGTTGCCATCGAGCTTGGTCAGCAGATCGCGCAGGCGTTCGCGGGCACCGAACAGCACCTTGAGTGCATCGACTTTTTTCACCACGTTGATCGGATCGAAGTCTTCGATCGACTCGAAGACCAGCTTGGCGCTAAGAGGGGAGTTGCCGCCGCTAAGGGTGTTCTTGACGTTGACGGTAACGCTGGGCTTGATCGAATTGAGGACCTGGTTGAAGTTGTCGCTGTCGATCTCGACGAAGCGACGCTCATTGAGTTTTTCCGGGTTGGGCGTGGCGCCGGAAAGGTCGGCCAGAATGCCCATGACCAGCGGCAGTTCCTTTTTCTCGATGGCGTTGCCGATTTCGACGTCGTAGGTGATCTGCACACGAGGCGGACGAACCCGGCCCAGCTTGTGCTGAATACTCTCTTCCATAGTGGCTGACTCCGATGCAGAAGGCGGGCGCAATGCAACGGTTTCCCACTGATCGCATTCCCTTGCTTAGACCGCGGAGCGGACACACTCGCGTTGGAGGATCCTGTTTTCCGCAATCACCTCAATTCGTCGTGGTGGCGAATTGGCATGGATGCTATAACAGGCATCCGGAAATGCAAATAAAACTTTTCTTGGATCATTATGCGTCTTAAGAAGTTCAAGTTTTTAAGGATGGCGGTGATACTTTCAGGCTTGGCCTACATGGCCGGCTGCGCCTATTTTGGATCCAGGGTAAGTGTCGACGGAGTTACCCTCGATGTTGCTTTGCGTGCAAATGATGACTCGCCCATCGCGGTCGACTTTATTGCCGTCAACGATAATGATTTGCTTGCAAAGTTATCGGGACTTACAGCAAAACAATGGTTTGCAACGCGCGATCAATATCAGCGCGACTTTCGTCAATATCTTTATGTCTGGGGTTTGGAACTGGTGCCGGGACAGTTGATTGAATCATCGACCTTCCCGCTGGACGGAAAACCCTCGGTAGGGCTCGTGGCCTTTGCCAATTACCAGAGCCCGGGCGCCCATCGCCTGCGCCTGGAAGACCAGCGCAGCATCCGCTTGAAATTCGATGCGCGCGAGATGACCCTGCTCGACCAGAACCTGCGCTGAGCGCGGGCGCGTTTGCACAGATGCCAAATACAGGATGTCAAGGGAACCTATGAGCGTGCGACCTGATGTGGTCTGCTGGTACGAAGGCATGCAACTGCTGCCCCAGCATTTTCAGTTGCAAGGACTGCGGGCCGAGGCCATTGCCGCGCACCTGGCCAGGGCCGCCAACCCCTGGTATTGGGGCGTGACCCAACTGTCCTGGGAGCAGCCGGCGCTGGTCGCCGGCAAGCTGCGTATCCTTGGTCTGGAGGCTACGTTGCCCGACGGCATGCCGATCAGTATCGAACCGGGGGAGGGCGGCCTGCCCGAGTTCGACCTAGTCGAGGTGATCGCCGCCGCGCCCGATGCCAGTGTCACCCTTTACCTCGCCGTCAGCCCGATCTGGCAGGGCCAGCGCCTGCGCCCGCTGGACGGTCGCTGGCGGTCGGCGCTCAGCGAGCCGGTACCCAACCTCGACAACAACCTCGATGACGAGCCCGTCCAGGTCTGGATACCGCACCCGCGCCTGGTGACCGATGCCAGCAAGGCCGACACCGTGTGCCTGCCGTTGCTGCGGATCAGCAAGGCCGATGGCGGCTACAAGGTAATGGATGATTTCATTGCACCGACGCCGCGCATCCTGCCCGAATCGCCCCTGGGCCAGCGGGTCTTCCAGCTCTGCGCGATGATCCGCGAGAAATGCGTCTTCCTCGGCAAGCGCCTGCAGGCGCTGCAAGGGGATGCCGGTAGTGCCGAGGAACTGCGCCGGCAATCGGCAGCCCTGTGGGCGCGCCTGCCGGAAGTCGAAGGCCTGCTCAACAGCCGCATCGCCACGCCCCAGGGCCTGCACGGGTTGTTGCTGGGCATGGCCGGCAGTTGGTCGGTGCTCGATCCGGCCAGGGGCGTTCCGGCCTTTGCGCCGCTGGATTTTCTTGACCTGTACCGCGGCTACGACGAGGTGCTGCGCTGGATGGAGCAGGTACTGGGCAAGCTGCGCCTGGGCTATCGCAGCCATCTGTTCAGGCAGATGGGCAATGTCTACGAGATCAGCCTGCCATCGTCGGCGGCCAGCCAGACCCTGGTCATCGGCCTGCGCATGCCGGCCGGAACGCCCGAGGAGGGTGCCCGCCTGTGGCTGGGGCGGACCATCATCGCCTCTGCCGCACAGGTGCCCGAACTGGCGCGCCAGCGCCGCCCGGGCCTGGCGCATAACCCGATGAGCCGCAAGGATCAGGTGGCCTACGGGGTCGGCGACGATACCCGCCTGTTCGTGATCGAGGCCGGTGGCCCGGGCTTCGACCCGCACCAGCCGTTGCAGATCGTGTCCACCGGCTCGGGTGAAGCCTTCCGGCCCTGGCAGATCGTACTGCTGATCGACGACGACCACGAAGAACAAGACGCCTGACACGGTAGGGAAGCCTATGCCAGAAGGGATTGCCGTTTCGCGTTATCGCGGCGTGCAGGATGCGCCCCTGACCAGTGCCTTTCACCAGGCCTGGCAGGACTGGGCGCAAGCCTGGGACGAACTGGACAAGCGCGGCCAGGACCTCGACAAACTCGTCGACCAGGTGGTCGAGCTCTCCACCGGCGCCACCCGTCGCCTGTGGCGTACGGCCTTTGCCAGCGTCGGCGATTCGGCGCCCTTGCAGGTCAAGTCGATGGTCTACGCCTTCGTCGCCCTGGTCGACGAAACCCTGCTGTTCGCCGACTGGCCCGGCCAGCCGGTGTGGCAGGAGCGCCCGCTGGAGTTGCGCCTGTACAGCAGCCGCCAGGCCGGCGATCGCCTGCCGGTGGAAATCAAGCGCCTGCTCGATGAACAGGCACCCACCAGCCAGGACCTGGGCAATGTCTACCTGTTGTGCCTGATCCTCGGTTTCCATGGCCGCCTGCGCGGACCCGGCGGCGAAGCGCTGCACGCCAAATGGCGGCATGCGCTGTACAACTTCACCCGCCAGCGTGATCCGGACTACACCAACGTCGGTGCCCTGCTGGCAGAGCCGGCCAGTGTCCGGCCACAGCAGCTTGCGCCGCGGGAAGCCATGGGCGACGGGGTGCGCCTGGGCCTGCTGATCCTTGGCGTGACCTTGCTGCTGGTCGCAGTCGGCCACCTGTTCTGGCGCGATATTGGCCAGGAACTGTCGCCGGTGCTGCACCTGGCCGTGCCCCACCAGGTCCAGGAGCCGATTTCATGAGCCTGTCCGTCGTGGCCTGGGTGATTGGCATCCTGGTCGTCCTGCTGCTGGTGGTGCTGCTGGTGCTGTGGCTACGCAGCCGCAATGGCGCGACGGTGCGCAGCTTTTATCTGGCCGTGCGTCAGATGGAACACGAACAGGGGGTCAGCGACCGCTACCAGGCTCCCTGGCTGCTGATGCTTGGCGACGAGGTCGAAGGCAAGCGCCTGTGCGCCGACTGGAACCTCAACCCGGTGGACAAACCAGCCTGGTTCGGTCGCTGGTGGGCGGACCCCAGCGGCGCTGTACTGGTGGTGCCGCAGGCGCTGTTCATGCCCGGCGAGGGCATGAAGCAGGCCAGCGGCTGGTGGAACCTGATCGGCCTGCTATTGCGCCTGCGCTCGCGCCGCCCGCTGGACGGCGTGATCTGGACCATCGCCGCCGCCGACCTGCTCGACGCCGACCGCGCCGCGACCCTGGGCCTCGACGCACGCCGGCGCTTCATCGACCTGCTGCAGCGCCTGGGTACCAGCCTGCCGGTATATGTCCTGGTCACCGGGATGGACGAGGTGCCGGGCTTCCAGGAACTGGCCCGGGCCTTGCCGGAGCAGGCGCGCAAGCAGGCGCTCGGCTGGTCCTCGCCGTATCCGGCGGAGGCGGCCTGGCAATCGCAGTGGACCGACGACGCGGTGGATGGCATCAGCCATGCGCTGTCCGAGGCGATCGTGCAGATGGGGACCCTGTCCGGGCAATTGAGCAACGAACTGGACACCCTGCCGCAGCGTTTCGAGGGCATGCGACGCAACCTGCAGATGCTCCTGTGGCCGGTGTTCCAGGGCAACACCCACGGCGAGGCGCCTGCCCTGCGCGGCCTGTACTTCACCGGCACCCAGGCCATGTCGGGCGAGGCCGGGGCATTGACTGCGCTGGACCAGCCGCGGGTGCAGAACGTCTTCGCCCACGGCCTTTGGCAGCAGCGCATCAACGCCGAGCGCGGCCTGGCCCGGCCGATTCCGCGGCTGTTGCAACTGCGCCAGCGCTGGCAGCGCATCGTCGCGGTGAGCGCGGCGGTGGTCGGTGTGCTCTGGGCCATCGGCATGATCTGGGTGTGGCGCGATTCGCTGCGCGATGCCGGCGAATTGTCGCGGCTGTTGCAGAACGCACAGAACGACTACGTCGCGGTCCCCGACGACAGTCATCGCCAGGAACTGACCCGGCACAACGTGCAGAGTTTCTGGAATGTGCTGGAGCGTGCGCCACGCTGGCACTTCACCTCGCTGGCCTATCCGACCTCCTGGTTCTCGTCGCTGGACCAGGACATGGACCGGGTGCTGCAGCGCACCGCCATGACCCATATGCAGCAGCCGATCCACGACCTGCTGCAGGCCGAGCTGCGTGATGTACTGGCCATCGCCGAGGCCTCCCGGCGTACGGCTGCGCCCCAGGGCGGTGATCCGGCGCAATGGCCGAGCTACCTCAAGGCGCGCGAACTGGTGCACAAGGTGCTGCGCCTGGAGCAGGTGGCCAGCCTCTATGGCCAGGCCCAGGCCAACCAGAAGACCCCGCTCGACCAGTTGATCCCGCTGAGCAACCAGGTCCTGGACATGAACCTGAACGCCGGCACCCTGCCCAACGAGCGCTACTACAACCGCCTGCTGGTCAACCAGGGCATCAGCCCGCTCAAGCCGCTAGACCTGTCGCTGTACCGCAGCACCATCCAGGGCAACTTCAACCAGCTGATGGGCAACTGGCTGGGGCACTATTTCCGCACCGACGGCTATGTCGTTTCCGCCGGTTACCTCAAGCTCTACCTTGACCGCCTGGAAAACGGTGCCGGGCAGACCCTGCGCGAGCTGGAGCATGTGGATGCGCTGATCGAAGACCTGCAGTCGGCCATCGACCTGACCAACTCCACCTGGAGCCGCGGCAAGGGCCAGGACCTGGTGGCAGGCTACGGGGAACTGCTGGAAAAGATCCGCCAGAGCAAGCTGCTGGGCCCGGCCATCGCCGACGAGACCGAGCGCCAGGCCGAGCAGATGCAATACGCCTTCAAGGAACAGTGGATCGCCCAGGGCTCGTCGAGCCGCAACCTGCTGGTGCAGAACGCTGCCGGGCAACTGGCCTTGCAGGACCGCATCGTCCATCTGCAAAGCGCGATCAACCTCTTGCTCAAGCGTGACTTCGTCGCCCGGGCCCTGCGCGAGGATGCGCTGGGCGAGGCGACGCCGCTGAGCCATGTGGATGGCGAGGGCCTGCGCCTGGCGCAGAGCTATGCCGACAGCTATCGGCAGTATGCCCACGAGTCGCTGGCGGGCATTCCTCCGGTGTACCGCAATGCCCTGCTGAAGACGGCCGAAACGGTGGCGGGCGACGCCATGTGGGCCAGCCTGGGCCGTCAGACCGTGGACAGCGAACTGCCCGGCGCCGCGACCTTCCAGGTGCGCACCGACCAGGCCCTGGCCGTGCACGGTGCGTTTATCCAGCTGCAGCGCCCAGACCTGGCCAGCGGCCTGCAAAGCGCCTTGAACCGCAGCGCCCTGGCCGATGTGTCCCTGGCCATCGAGGAGGTCTACCAGCAGCCGCTGTTCCGTGACTACAGCGCCATCAACCAGTGGGACGGCACCAAGGACCTGGGCCTGCGCCTGTTCCGTGCAGTGGATTCCCAGGACCTGAAGGGCAGCCTGGAGCAACAGTTCGCCGTGATCACCGCGATCACCGAACAGGCGGCGCCGGCCAAGGACTGGCTGATGACCCAGTTGCCGAGCCTCAACCTCGGCGAGGCGGAGCTGGTCAACCGTTTCAATTCCCTTAGCGAGGAGATGGTCAAGTACAAGGCCCAGAACCCGTCCAGCTCGCCAGCCCTGATCACCCAACTGATCGTGCGCGACTTCAACGACATGGACCAGGGCAGTTGCGCCAAGATCCTCGGCTCGGCCCTCGCGCCCCATGCTTCCGGGCAACTCACCCAGCACTGGAATGCCCTGCAGCGCAGCGCCCTGCAGCGTTGCCAGTACCTCCAGCGGCAGAGCGTGGCCGGCGCCTGGAACGAACTGGCCGGCTATTTCAATCAGTACCTGGCCGGGCGCTTCCCCTTTGCCAGCGACCGCCATGCGCCAGACGCGGACCCTGCACGGGTGCAGTATTTCCTCACCTTGATCGACAACCGCCTGCCACAGGCGCGGGACGGTCTCGGCCTGCTGACGGTTCGCGATCGCGCGGCGGCCGGCGAATTCCTCGACCGGATCGCACTGGCCCGCCCCTGGCTCGGGGCGATCCTCATGCGCGACAAGGCCGGCCTGTCCGGGATCGACATGGAAGTGACCTGGCGTACCGACCGCGACAGCGAACGCGGCGCCGACCAGGTCATCGCCTGGACCCTGGCTGCCGGCAATCGTGAAATCGTCTGGCCGGGGGATGAGCAGGTGTTGCACTGGAGCCTCGGCCAGACCCTCGATCTGCGCTTGCGCTGGGCCCGCGACGGCACCCAGCGGCCGGTCAACGACCCGGTGCAGCAGCAACTCCACGTCAACGGCCTGGAAGCCGAATGGCAGTACCAGGGGCCCTGGGCGCTGCTGCGCATGATGGCGGCCCACGGTTCCACGCTGCGCCAGCCGAATGTCGACTACACCGAATTCCCCCTGAGCCTGGAAGTGCCGGTGCACGCCCAGCCCGAGGAAGACAACCAGACGCGGATGTTCCTGCGCCTGTCGCTGATGAGCCAGGGGGGCAAGGCGCCCCTGTCCATTCATCCGCTGCCGGTCCAGGCGCCGTCATCCCCCCTCGGCTACGCCTCGCGTGCCGTGGTCGATTCAGGAGATCTACCATGACTACCCCCGGCTTCTCCGCGCGGGTCAGCCAACTGCTCGAGCCCGTTTCCGCGAACCTGCCCTGTGGTACCGATCTGCACTACGAGGCGGTGTTCGACCGCATCAAGGAACTGCGCCGCGAAGATGACACCAGCCTGCCCACGGGCGTGTGGTCGACCACCGAGGTCAAGCGTGCCGACTGGGAAAAGGTCGAAGTGATCGCCAGCGATGTCATGAAGACGCGCAGCAAGGACCTGATGATCGCGGCCTGGCTCGGCGAGGCCTGGCTGCACCGTGAGGGGCTCAAGGGTATGGTCGATGCCCTGGCGCTGATCGGTGGCCTGTGCGAGCGCTACCCCGGCGATCTGCATCCGCAACTGGACGACGATGACCCCGGTCGCCGCGCCGCGCCGCTGCTCTGGATGGCGCGGCGCTATGACGAGGTGATCCATACCCGGATGCCGTTGTTTCCCCAGGTATCCGCAGAGATCGGCGTCTTCAACCTGTACAGCTGGCAGCAGATGAAGCAACGCCAGGTGCAGATCAATGACAGCAAGCCGGCCAAGGTCGCTGCCGAAGCGGCCCAGGCATTGCAGAACAAGGTCAACGACGAGGTTCGGCGAACGCCGGTCGCCTGGTGGCTCGAAGGGGTCAAGGCGGTGGAAACCACCAAGGCGCAACTGTTGCTGCTCGATGGCTGGTGCGATCGCAACCTGGGCGGCGAGGGGCCTTCGTTCGTGCGCTTGCGCAAGCAACTGGACAACCTGGAAAACCTGCTGCGTGAATTCCTCGCGCTGCACCCGCCGCAATTGCTGCCGCCCGAGCCCGAAGCCACGCAACCCGAACCGGAGGAACCCCGCGCGATGGACCTGTCTGCCGCAATCGAACCCCGCGCGCCGTTCGCCGAGCCGCGCACCCGTGAGGAAGCCTACCGGCAACTGCTGGTGATCGCCGACTACCTGGCCCGTACCGAGCCGCACAGCCCGGTGCCGTACCTGATCCGTCGCGGCGTGGAATGGGGCAACAAGCCGCTGCGCGAACTGCTGGGCGAACTGATCAATTCGGATGCCGAGGCGCGGCGGTTGTGGACCTTGCTGGGAGTTCTTTAACACAGCGACGACGCAGTCCCTGGTTGGAATGTGGCCCCTGTGGGAGTCCGCCCAGCCTTTCAGGCTGCGCTGTCGCGCAGAGAACAGTTCCAAAGCACGACGCGTACCCTGTGGGAGCGGGTTTACCCGCGATTGCTATGGTGAATTCACTACTGCAATCGCGGGTGAACCCGCTCCCACAGGGCTCGGTCCATCGCAGCGGTTCGGCGCTCCGACAAGCCAGCTCCTACAGGGGGACAAGCTCAGCGACTGAAGACCCGCTGCACCCCCAGCGTGACCAGCGCTGCGCCCGCGAACCCGTTGATCCAGCGCTCGACCCGCAGGTACAGCCCGCGCAGCCGGGAGGTACCGAAGACCATGCCCAGCCCCACTATGAGGCCGGACCATTCAGCACCCTCCTAGAACTCCCCGCGCAGGGTCAGCATATAGTTGCGTGGCTCACCATACAGGTTGACCCGGTCGGTTCCGTCTGCCGAGACGTAGTACTTGCGATCTGCCAGGTTTTCCCCGACCAGGCTCAGTGTCCAGTGCTCGTCCATCCGGTAGGCGACCCGCGCGTCCCAGATCGCCCGTCCGGCGGCACCGTAGCCATAGCCGTCCCAGGTTTCGTTTTCGTAGCCCGATTGCGCCTGCACCCCGGCGCCCAGCGTCACCCGGTTCCACGCACCGGGCAGGTTGTAGCTAGTGGAAACCTTGGCCAGGTGGCGTGGCGTTTCGCTGGACAGCCGTTCGGTGCCGCTGCTGGCCGTCCTGTTGTAGGTGTAGCCGGCCAGTACCTGCAGGCCCGGCAGCAGTTCGCCGCTGGCCTCGATGTCCACGCCCTTGCTGCGCTGGACCACGCCGTTGAGCCAGCAGAAGCCGTTGGCATTCTGCGGGCAGCTGTGGTTTTCGTCAGGGTCGAAGTAGGCGGCATCCTTCTGCTTGATATAGAACAGCGCCACGGACAGGTTCAGGGCCTTGTCGAACAGCTCGCCCTTGATCCCGGTTTCGTAGTTGGTGCCGATCGCCGGCTTCAGGGGCGAGCCGGCGTAGCTCACGTAGTTGCTCTGTGGCATGAAGATATCGGCGTAGCTGGCGTACCACGACCAGTCCTGGCTGAAGTCGTAGATCAGCCCGGCGAACGGGGTGACCTGGCCGGTTTCCTTGGACTGATAGTCCGGCGCTTCCTTGAGGTTGTAGGTGTAGTCGTAGTCGTACCAGCTCACCCGCCCGCCGAGAACCAGGGTCAGGGGCTCGGCCAGCTTGAGCCGGGTATTGGCATACAGCCCGTAGCGCTGGTCGACGAGGTCGTTGGCCGAGGTCCAGGCCGGGCGCGCCGGTTTGGCGATGGAGTGGTGGTCGGGGTCGAAGACATCCACTGGCACCGGGTCATCGAAGTAGATATCCGCCGCCTTGTCGTCGATCCGCTGCTTCGACCAGTTGCCCCCCAGGGTCAGTTGGTGGGTCAGGCCGAACGCGTCGAAGCTGCCGTCGATGTGGCTATCGATGCCGGTGCTGTCGATGCCGACCTTGCGGAACTCGACGCCGCGAAAGGTCGAACCGGTCCGGGTGATCGGGTCGATGGCCCCGCGGGCGTAGGCCAGCGCCTGGTAGACCTGGCCCTTGGAATGGCTCAACGAGGTGGTGCTGGTCCAGCGGTCGTCGAAGCGGTGGTCCAGTTCGAGGAATACCTCGTTCATCTCGGTTTCGTGGCTGTTCCAGTCCTGGACCAGGGCGGTGGAACGCGACAGGCCGAGGGACTGGCCGTTGCTGTAGCGCGGCAGGCCGAAGATCGAATAGCCGTTGATATCGCCGGTCTGGTGGCGAAGGCTGGCGGTCAGCGTGGTGTCGTCGCTCAGGTCGGCCTCGATGATGCCGTACAGCAGCGGCGTGCGGGATTCCAGTTCGTCGAGGTAGGAGTGCCTGTCTTCATAGGCGGCGACGAAGCGCCCGCGCACGGTGCCGGAGTCGTTAAGCCGGCCGCTGCCATCCAGGTCGAGGCGATAGTTGTCCCACGAGCCGGCACGGGCGGTTACCGAGAAGCGCGGCTCGGCGGTTGGCCGCTTGCGCACCAGGTTGACCGCACCGCCCGGGTTGCCGGCACCCACCAGCAGGCCGCTGGCGCCGCGCAGGACCTCGACCCGGTCATACACCGCCATGTCCGGTGGCAGCCAGCCGGTCACCGTGTAGGCCTGGCCGGGCACGCCGTCCATCAAATAGCTTTCCTCGCCAAGCACGAAGCCGCGGGACTGGAACACATGGGCACCGTAGTTGCGCTGGCTGAAGGTGATGCCCGGGGTCTTGCTCATGACCTTGTCGAGGCTGTTGAGGTTCTTGTCGTCCATCAACTGGCGGGTCATCACCGTCACTGATTGCGGGGTTTCCCGCAGGCTCTGGGTGGATTTGCCGATGGTCACGGCGGAGGTGGCGTAGGAGTGGGTGCCCTCGGTGGTAGTGCCCAGGCCGGCGGCGTTGATGGTGGTGGCGCCCAGGTTCATGGCGTCGTCGCTGCTGCGTGGCAGCAGCAGGTAATCGCTGCCGCCACTGCGCACCACCTGCAGGTCGCTGTCGCGCAGCAGCAGGGCGAAACCCTGCTCGACGCTGTAGCTACCTTGCAAGCCCGGGCTGCGCCGGTCCTGGGTCAGGCGGGCATCGAACGACAGCACCACCCCGGCGTCGCTGGCGAAGCGGCTGAGCACCGCGCCCAGCGGGCCGGGGGCAATGGCATAGCGGCGCTGGGGTTCTTCGGCACGGGCCTGGCCGCTGGCGGCGAGCGGCTGGATCAGCCCGGCCTGCAGGCCCAGCGCAGCGCCCAGCAAGGCGACGACCAGAGGTTTTCGGGCAAAGGCGGGGTGTTGCATGCGGGGCTCCTTCAAGGGCAATGGCGGCGATTTGAAGGAGGGGTCGAGCGAGAAGTCCAAATCGACAAAGGAAAATGA
Organism: Pseudomonas bharatica; assembly: GCF_048586865.1. Lineage (NCBI taxonomy): Bacteria > Pseudomonadati > Pseudomonadota > Gammaproteobacteria > Pseudomonadales > Pseudomonadaceae > Pseudomonas > Pseudomonas bharatica. The sequence goes on from NZ_JBMAWR010000008.1 coordinate 159,591, forward strand.
AAATATTTTTCATTGAGCACTCAGCTGCGCCCGCGCACCTTGATCCAGTAGCGGGTGCGCTGGTCGATGCGTACCGGAAGCACCTTGGCGATTGCGGCCAAGGCGCGGTCGGTGTCGTCCAGTGGGTAGGCGCCGGACAGGCGCAGATGGGCGACGTCGTCGGCGCACTGGATGAATCCGGGGCGATAGCGCTGCAATTCGGCGAGGGTGCGGTCCAGGCGCCAGTTGTCGATGACCAGGCGGCCATTGGCCCATTCGGCGCCATTCGGGTCCAGTGGCTGCGCAGCCGGTAGCGGACCGTCGGCGAAGCGCAGCCCCATCCCGGCCTCGACCTGCAGTTCCGCTGCTCCCGCGCGGTTGCGCACGGCGACCGCATGTTCGAGTACCTGCAGTTCGGTGCAGTTGTCTTCCTGACGCACGCTGAAGCGGGTCCCCAGAGCGCGCATGTGCCCGTGGCGGCTGCGCACGCTGAGCGGTCGCGGGTCCTTGGCGGTGGCGACGAGGATCTCTCCGGCGTGGAGGAGGATCAGGCGCTGTTCGGCGCTGAAGCGGATGTCCACGGCGGAAGCGGTGTTGAGGATCAGTTGCGTGCCGTCGGCGAGGAGGATGCGACGGCGCTCGCCCGTGGCCGTGCGCAGGTCTGCCAGCCACAACGGCGACTGTCGGTAGCCGCTCCAGGCCAGCGCGGAGACGCCCGTGCCAAGGACCAGTCCCTTGAGCAGCAGGCGGCGGGCAGGTTGCTCAAGGTCGCTGGCCAGGGTATCGCGAGTCAAGGCCGGGGGCAGTCCGTGCAGCTCGCTCTGCAACCTTTCGAGGCGTTGCCAGGCCCATTGGTGCATGGCGTCCTGTTCCAGCCAGGCCTGCCATTGATGCCGTGTACCGGAACAGTCCGGCGCCGCGCCGAGGCGCGCGTACCAGTTGGCCGCATCCCGCAGGGCAACGCGCTGGGCCCCCGGATTCACCGTGCCGCGTCCAGGCTGAACAGCAGGCACTGCTCGGTGGCCCGGGCGATGTACTTGGTCACTGAACTCACTGATACGTCCAGGCGTCGGGCGATCTCGGTATAGGGCAGGCCGTCGAGCTGGGCCAGGAAGAAGGCCTGGCGCACCTTGTGATCGAGCCCGTCGAGCATGGCATCCAGTTGCAACAGGGTTTCCAGCAGCAACAGGCGCTGTTCCGGGGAGGTTTCGAGCAGCTCCGGCTCATTGCCCAGGGCTTGCAGGTAGGCCTGCTCCAGGCTGCGCCTTCGCAGGTGATCGACCATCACCCGCTTGGCCACGGTGGCGAGGAAATTGCGCGGCTCGCGCAGGGGATAGGCGACGGTACCGGTGATCAGGCGCAGGAAGGTGTCCTGGGTCAGGTCGGCGGCGCGTTCGCCGTCGCCCAGGCGGCGCCGCAACCAGCCGCGCAGCCAGCCACTGTGGTCGCGGTACAGGCCATGGAGCGGGTCGTGGGCGGAAGAGGGCGGCGGCGAGACAGGCACCAGGATCTCCTGATAACAGGGTGCAATTAGGAATTGATCGCAATCATAGAGGGATTGTCCGGGAAAGCAAATGGGCTTTCCCGGGCAATACCGGCCTTACAGCCCCTCTTTAACCGTCACTTCCATCCATACCTCCGCGCAAACCATCCTTTCATCGCCTGCACCACCCCCACATAGCCCACCAGGATCGCCAGCAGGAACGGGAAGTAGGTCCACGGCAGCGCCTGCAACTTGAAGTACCCGGCCAGTGGCGACATCGGCAGCAACAGGCCGATGGCGACGATCGCCACGGTCATCGCCAGCAGCGGCCAGGCCGCCCGGCTCTGCACGAAGGGCAGCTTGCGGGTGCGGATCAGGTGCACCACCAGGGTCTGCGACAGTAGCCCTTCGACGAACCAGCCGGACTGGAACAGGGTCTGGTGATCCGGCGTGTCGGCGGCGAAGACGAACCACATCAGCGCATAGGTGAGGATGTCGAAGATCGAGCTCAGCGGGCCGAAGAACAGCATGAAGCGCCCGATGTCCTCGGCCTGCCAGCGCTGCGGGCTACGCAGTTGCTCGGCATCGACATGGTCGAACGGGATCGCGGTTTGCGACACGTCGTACAGCAGGTTCTGCACCAGCAGGTGCAGCGGCAGCATCGGCAGGAAGGGCAGGAAGGCACTGGCCACCAGTACGCTGAAGACGTTGCCGAAGTTGGAACTGGCGGTCATCTTGATGTACTTGAGCATGTTGGCAAAGGTCTTGCGCCCTTCGACCACGCCTTCTTCGAGCACCATCAGGCTCTTTTCCAGAAGGATGATGTCCGCCGCTTCCTTGGCGATATCCACCGCCGAGTCCACCGAGATGCCCACATCCGCCGCGCGCAGGGCCGGGGCGTCGTTGATGCCGTCGCCCATGAACCCGACCACATGCCCGCGCTGGCGCAGCAGGCGCACGATGCGCTCCTTGTGCGCCGGGGTGAGGCGGGCGAACAGGTTGCACTCGGCGGCGCGTTCACCCAGTTGCCGATCGCTCAGGGCATCGATCTCGCCGCCCAGCAGCAATCCCTTCAGCGGCAGGCCCACGTCATGGCAGACCCGGCGGGTGACGCGCTCGTTGTCGCCGGTCAGCACCTTGACCTCCACACCCTGTTCGGCCAGCACCTTTAGCGCTGCCGCCGTGCTGTCCCGTGGCGGGTCGAGGAAGGCAATGTAGCCGGTCAGCAGCAGGTCGCTTTCATCGGCCACCCGATACTGCTCGCGAGCGCCCGGCAACTGGCGTACCGCTACCGCGACCACCCGCAGGCCATCGTCGTTGAGGCAGGCGGTGTGCTGGCGGATGCGCGCCAGCAGGGCGGCGTCCAGGGGCACTTCATCGCTGCCGATGCGCACCCGGGTGCACACCTCGAGCACTTCTTCCAGCGCACCCTTGCACACCAGGCGGTGGCCGTTGTCCTGCTCGCCGACCACCACCGACATGCGCCGGCGCTGGAAGTCGAAAGGGATTTCGTCGACCTTGGCGAAACGCTCGCCGAGGCGCGCCATGCGTCCGGCATCGGCATGTTCCAGCACGGCGACATCCAGCAGGTTCTTCAGGCCGGTCTGGTGGTGGCTGTTGAGCCAGGCATCGTCGAGCACCGCGTCACAGGAGGCGCCGAACACATCGGTATGGCGTTCCAGGACGATGCGGTCCTGGGTCAGGGTGCCGGTCTTGTCGGTGCACAGCACGTCCATGGCGCCGAAGTTCTGGATAGCGTCCAGGCGCTTGACGATGACTTTCTTGCGCGACAGCACCACCGCGCCCTTGGCCAGGGTCGAGGTAACGATCATCGGCAACATTTCCGGGGTCAGGCCGACGGCGATGGACAGGGCGAACAGCGAAGCCTCCAGCCAGTCACCCTTGGTGAAGCCGTTGATCAGCAGCACCAGCGGCGCCATCACCAGCATGAAGCGGATCAGCAGCCAGCTGACCTTGTTCACCCCTTGCTGGAAGGCGGTGGGCTCGCGGTCGCTGGCCAGTACCCGTTCGGCGAGGTTGCCGAACCAGGTGTGCTCGCCGGTGCCGACCACCAGCGCGCGGGCGCTGCCGCTGACCACGTTGGTGCCCATGAAGCACAGGTTGTCGAGCTCCAGCGGGCTGCCGGCGGCGCCGTGACGGGGCAGGGCGAACTTCTCCACCGGCAGCGATTCGCCAGTGATCGCCGCCTGGCTGACGAACAGGTCCTTGGCTTCCAGCACCCGCAGGTCGGCGGGGATCATGTCGCCGGCGCTGAGCAGCACCAGGTCACCGGGCACCAGGTCGCGGAAGGCAATTTCCACCGCGCCGCGCCGGTCGGCTCCGGGCATTCCAGGCCGGAGCACGCTGGCGGTATTCGCCACCAGGCTTTTCAGGCGCTCGGCGGCATGGTTCGAACGCGACTCCTGGACGAAGCGCAGCAGGGTCGAGATCAGCACCATGCTGCCGATCACGGTAGCGGCCTTGAGGTCTTCGGTCAGCCAGGAAACCAGGGCCAGCAGGGTCAGCAGCAGGTTGAACGGGTTGCGGTAGCACCACCACAGGTGGCGCAGGGGCGAGACCGGCTTTTCCTGGCCCACCAGGTTGGCCCCGGCCCGCGCGCGAATGGCTTCGACGCGAGCCTCGTCGAGCCCTTCGGCACGGCTGCCGAAGCGCTGGAAGAGGGCGTCGTTATCCAGTTTGGCGACCAGGGTGAGCTGGCGCACGAAGTCTGCAGGCAGGTGACTGCGGGCGCTGCCGCCACGCAGTGATTCAAGGATCGCCTGGCGGCGCAGATGCCGGCTCAGGCCGTGGTCGAAGAAGGCCAGCAGGCGCTGGCCGAAGCGTTTGAACAGCATGATCTACTCCCGGGTGGTTGCCGCGCGGGCCGCCACCAATAGGGCTTGCGCAGCGCAGGGAGTGCGCTGCCGTCGGGTCAGGCCGGACGGCAGCGCGAAAGGCGATCGCTAGCTGCCGCCCAGCCCGGTTCTGGGTGTCACGGGACTGGGGTCGGGATTCATGGCCGGGCTCCGGATGCTCCTCTCGGGTTGATGTTCAGCGGCCTTAATCGGCCGCCAGTTCGAAGACTTGCCAGCGTACCGAGCTGACGCCCTTTTCCAGGCTGATGCGGCTGACCAGGCGCTCCAGCTGGCTGGTAGCGTCGTGATTGCCGAGCAGTTCGGCGCGCACCTCCAGCTTTGCCGGGTTGGCCTGGTCCTCGCTGTGCAGCGATTGCAGGCGCAGGCTGGCACCGTCGAAGCTGTGCAGCATCAGGCTGCGTACCTGGATTTCATCCTCGGCGCGGCAGACGATTTCCACGACATAGTGCTGGGCCGATTCGGTGGGCGGCACCACGTCCTGATGGTTCAGGCGCTGGGCGATATCGCGCAGCAGGATATTGGCGCAGAGCACCACCATGGCGCCCAGTGCGGCTTCCAGCAGCAGGCCCATGCCGCACAGCACGCCGATGGCGGCGGTGCACCAGAGGGTGGCGGCGGTGTTCAGGCCGCGGACGTTGAGGCCGTCGCGCATGATCACGCCACCGCCAAGGAAGCCGATGCCGGAGACCACGTAGGCGGCGATGCGCGAGGCGTCGCTGGCCAGGCCCGGGACGCTCTGGGTCATCAGCACGAACAGGCAGGCGCCGGTGCTGACCAGGGCGTTGGTGCGCAGGCCGGTGAGGCGCTGGCGCAGTTGCCGTTCGGCGCCGATCAGGGCACCGAGGACGAGCGCTGCAGCGGCGCGCAGCAGAAAGATTTTCCAATCCATGATTCACCTCCGTTTCTCTACGGATAGAGGCCGGTGTTAACGCCGGCTGCAAGCCGGCGCGAATGCGGGTTTATGGATGGCGAAAGGTCACGGCGTTACCGGGCCGCGCAAACGCTGCCGGGCAATGTCGGGAGGGAGAATGGGGATGCGTCATCCCGGGTGGGATGCGGATCGCCACTGTCCGCTGTGATCAGCGAGACAGTGGCAGGGAAAGTGCTGCCGGACGTGCTCGCTGTTCAGACCTGTCGCAATCGACTGGGACAACTGTCCAAGGCAGGACTCCTATGGGGTTTGAAATTGCGGCGCACCTTACCCGCGCAGGAGAGGCGGGTCAAGCGCTTCGCTTGGGGTTTCTACAAGGTCAGTGTAGGAGGGCGCGGATGGCCGGGGGTGTGGCCTTGATGAAAGATTCGACATCTTTCTTTTCAGTACCGGCCTCATCGCTGGCTTGCCAGCGATGAGGCCGGTACTGACAACTCAGTCCTTGCTGCCTGGCATCTACTGCTCGAACGCATAGTCCATGGGCTCGAAGCGCTCGCTGCTGTCCATGCTCACATTGCGCATCGGTGCGGTCTGCAGGTGGGTGGCGTAGAGCGGTTCGGCGCAATAGTTGATCAGGACCGAGCGGCGCCGTGCGCCCGACGTGTTGAGGCTGGCGCCATGGACCAGGTCGACATCGAACACCAGGATATCGCCGGCCCTTCCGGATACCTGCACCACCCCGGTTTCATCGTCGAAGTCGAACGGCGTTTCCCCCGGCTCGAAGCGATGAGTACCGGGGACCAGGCGGGTCGCGCCGTTGTCCGGGCCGAAGTCGTCGAAGTAGGCCATGGCCGTTACCGTGTCCCCCGGCCGGTGTCCCCACATATCCCGGTGCAGGCGCTGATGGCCACCGCCGGCGAGGGGCTCGCGGCCCTCGACATGGGAGAGGAAGAAGCGCTCGTCGATGATCGCCCCGGTGGCCGCCAACAGTAACGGCAGGCGGCACAGGTCCTGGATCCGCGGATGGCTGTCGAGCAGCGAGTGGCGCCAGTCGCGGCCACGGGGTATCGGCCATTCGTGCGAGGCGCGGGCACCGGCGTCGAAGGCAGCGCGCAGGTCGTCCAGCCAGGCCTCCGGGATCGCCTGGCGCAGCAGCAGGTAGCCGTCTCGGCGGAGTTGTTCGCGGGGGCTCATGGCGGGTCTGCGGTCCTTGCCGGCAAAGGTTCTGGGGACGGTGGCCGAGGGTAGGTCCGGCCCCGAATGATGTCAATTTGGCATCTGCGGCTTTGCGTGGCTGGTCACAAACGCGAACGCCTGGTTTCACGCGTGCACTGCGATGCCGTTTGCATCACCTTGCAACCACCATTCATCACGCTTGCCCGCCAGGAGCGACTCCAGCACCGAGACGCCCTTTTCCCGGAGCGAGATCCGCTCGCGCTGCAGTACGTCATCCAGCAAGCCGAGCAGGTTGCGCGTCTGCGAGACCGATTTGGGCGTGTTGGTTTCGCTGCTCAGCACGCCATCGACATAGCTGCGCACCCGCTCGTTCTGGCTGGCCTGCTGGGTCGCGCTGGCCTCCACCAGCCGGTTGTCCTTGTTGAAGCCCAGGCGCGTGCTGCTTTTCGCTTCGTCGGTGATCTCGTGATAGCTGTAGTTCTGCGACTTGTAGTCCTTGCTCAAGGCCAGCGGCACTTGCGGATTGGCCCCGACATGCCAGGCGGCGTCGAGGCGCGATTGCTGGTCCTGCTGGATCGAGCGGCTGGACAGGGCCTTGCCCTGGGCCGTGGTGCTTTGCGAAACCCGATAGTCGAAACGGTCGGTTTCCCCGGGCAGCAGCGGGTTGACCGACTTCGCCGGCTGGCCGATCGAGGCACTGAAGTCGGCAAGGCCGCTGAGCAGCAACCGATCGTTTCGCCCTTGGGTCGAACCGGCCTCCTTGGCAAGCCTGCCATCGTCCACGCGGTTGAGCTGGACGAAAGCGTCCTTGAACAGGTTCATCAGGTCCTTGTCGCCGTTGCCGCGCTTTCGCGCTGCGTCGAACTGCTGCAGGTAGTTGTCGATCGCGGCCTGGCGCTGCCCGGCGTTGCCCAGCAGGCTGCTGTCGCGGGTATCCAAATCGAGCCTGATGTTCCCCGACGGCCCTTGTAGGCTCAGGTTGCGTGCCTTGTCATCGAGACTCAGGTCGAACACCTGCTGCTCGCCGCTGGCGGTTCGCAGGCTGGCGTTCATCTGCAAGGACTTGAACAGGTTCGCGTCGAAGCTGACCAGGCCGTCCAGCTTGAGGCTTGGCGGTTCCTGGGCCAGGCCGTCGATGGCGGCCTGGAAACCCTCCGCCAGCGTTGCCAGGCCCTTGAGTTCGTAGGCGTTGAGTTCACCGCCCTGGACCTCGGCGCTGACTGCGAGGCCGTTGTCGTCGCTGGCCAGGGACAGGGTAATGGTGGCGCCTGAAGCGGTGGTCAGGCGCAGGCTGATGGCATTGTCCGGTGCCTGGCGCAGGCTGTCGCCGCGCAGCTTCACGGCTTCGGCGCCGGGTTCGGCGCCGGCAGCATAGCGCAACGCCGATTGCGACACGGATGCGCCGCCCTTGAGCGCCAGTTGCTCGACCAGGGCTGCCCCCACGCCGCGCAGGCGTTCGCCCAGTGAAGCCCCTTGCACCCCGGTCAGCAGGCTGAGGCTGAGCTTGTCGACCGCGTCCTGCTCCAGGGCATAGCTCGCGGTCGTGGCAGTACTGCGTGACGGGTAGGTGTAGCCATCGTTATCGTTGCGTGTCTGGCCCAGAGTGACATTGCCGCTGGTGGTAGCGGCAGGCGCTTGTATGGCGATGCTGGAGTCGGCTGCGCGCTGCGGCGCGGTGTAAACAGGCGAGATTCGCAATCCTGCGTTGATCGGGTTCATGAGTGGGCCCGTGATGTCCATAGTTGTCCAAGGGTTATCGGCGCTTGGGCGAGAAGCTTGAACGGCGCTCCAATTCAGCTGTGACACAATGCGCGCAGCCGCCCCGTCCCACGTCCAGGCCCGTCCATGAACAACAGCCAGTTGACCCTTATCTGTCACGCCCGCAGCGACGCCCAGCGCGTCGGCCGCTTCCACCTGGAAGAGGAGGGGGTGCTGGTACCGCTCGCCTCACCCGTCGCGCTCGACGGGCAGGCGCGCACGTTGGTCGCGCCTGAGTGGCGTACGCGACAGACTGCCGAGCTGCTGGGACTCGCCGCGCAGCCCGAGCCAGCGCTGCGCGACTGCGATCTTGGGCGCTGGCAGGGCCTGTCGCTCAAGCGCTTGGCGCAAGACGAGCCCGATGCTCTGCAGCAATGGCTGCACGATCCCCAGGCCGCGCCCCATGGCGGGGAGTCCGTGGCGCGGCTGTGCCAGCGGGTGGCGGACTGGCTGGAGGGCTGGACGGCCACCGGGCATTGGCAGGCCATTACCCACCCGATGGTGATTCGCGCGGCATTGATGCATGTGTTGCAATGCCCGCCGACGGCGTTCCAGCACATCGACGTGCTTGCGCTGTCGCGGCTCAGCCTCAGCCGCTACGACCGCTGGCGCCTGCGCATCGAGTGACGCGGCGGATCAGTCGAACACGCCACGCAGCGTCAGGGTGAAGTTGCGTGGCTCCCCGTAGTAGTTGCCGTACTCGGATGTCCCGACGCTTTCGTAATAGCGACGGTCGAACAGGTTGTTGCCCTTGAGCGCGACGGTCCAGTTCTGGTCCACCTTGTACTCCACCAGCGCGTCATACACCGCATAGCCCGCCTGGCTGAAGTCGTAGGCGCGGCTGTCGATGGCATTGCCTGCCGCATCGAGGCGGTAGGCCTGGCCGGTCACGTAGGTCGGGCTCTGGGCGGTGATACCGCCGCCGACCCGTACCGCCGATAGCGCGCCGGGCAGGGTATGGATGCTCCAGAGCTTGAACAGGTGCCTGGGCGTGATGGTGCTGTAGAGGGTTTCCTCGGTATCGTTCTGCACGCGGTTGTAGGTGTAGCCGGCAAGCACCTCCCAGCCTGGTGCGATCTCGCCGCTGGCCTCCAGGTCGAGGCCCTTGCTGACGATCCTGTCCTGGGCCAGGTAGCAGCAGGCGCCGCTGTAGCTGAAGGCCGGATCGGGGTAGGCCGGATCGATCGCGGCCTGATGCTCGCGGGTGGTACGAAACAGCGCCGCGCTGACGTTCAGGGCGCCGCCCAGCAACTCGCCCTTGATTCCGGTTTCGTAGGTCTTGCCGGTCATCGGCTCGATGGACGTCGCGGCGTCTTCCGGGCCCATCAGTTTTTGTGCCTGGGGTTTGAATACCTCGCTGTAGCTGATGTAGGCCGACCACTGATCGTCCAGGGCGTAGATCAGGCCGCCGAAGGGCACCAGGGTCGTCGGCTCGCGATCGAACACGCGGTCCTGCAACGCCCAGGGTCCGGTGCCGTCGCTGTTGCGCTTGCTGTAGGCCTGCTCGAACTTGTAGCGCTGGGCACGGGCGCCTGCCACCAGCTTGAGCGGGTCGCTCAATTGCAGGCGCAGGGTCGAGTAGACGCCGTATTGCTCACGGGTGTTCGGTGAGTAATCACGCCAGAAGGCATGGCTGGAGTCGTCACTGGGCAGCGGCGTGGCCGACGGCTCCCACAGGTCGATCAGGCCGCCCTTGCCGACCATCCCGCCGGCGGCGCGCCAACGGCTGGTGACCTTCTGGTAGTCGGCACCGAGCAGCACCTCGTGGCGGCGGCCGAAGGCATCGAAGCCGCCGGACAGGTTGATATCGAACACCGACTGCTCGCTCCAGCTCGACACGTAGCTGCCCCACCAGTACGGGCCGGTGTTGCTGGTTTCGTCCACCGAGCCATACGGAATCACGCCTTCGGTAGTGGAGCTGTTGTAGTTCCAGGTGTACGAGCTATTGAGCTTCCAGTCCTCGCTCAGGTAGTGATCGACCTTGGCGAACCACTCCTTGGTCGAACTGTCGCTCCAGGCCTGGCGAGTGGTGTACCAACTGTGTCGCGGCAGGTGTACGTCGCCGCCGGTGCTGTAGCGGGGCAGGCCGTCGCCCGTGCCGTTTTCCTTGACCTTGTCGTAACTGCCGCCGACGGTCAGCAACGTGTCCGCGCCAAGATCCGCTTCGAGGATGCCGTACAGCAAAGGCTTCTCGGTACTGCGGTTGTCCATGAAGTACTGGCGGTCGGTCCAGGCGGCCACCAGGCGCCCGCGCAGCGCGCCGTCGAACGCCAGGGGGCCGGTCAGGTCGACCTCGCTGCGGTAGTTGTCCCAGGAGCCGGCGGAGGTATCGAGCTTGAGCTGGTAGTGATCCAGCGGGCGCTTGCGCACCAGGTTGACGATGCCGCCCGGGTCGCCGGTGCCGCCAAGCAGGCCGCTGGCGCCACGCAAGACCTCGACATGGTCATAGGCGGCCAGGTCGTAGAGGCGGTCGCTGTAGAAGGTACCGACGCCATTGCCGATATCCATCGGTGCGGCGCCGTCGATCTGCAGGTTATCGATGCCGAACCCGCGCGAGTAGAACTGTTTCGAGTGATAGGTGGCGCTGCGGGTAGTGATGCCCGGCGCCAGCTTCATGGCCTCGGGCAGGGTGGTCAGGCGCTGGTCCTCGATGAGCTTGCTGGTAATGACCGAGACGCTTTGCGGGGTGTCCTTGAGACTGAACGGTGTCTTGGAAGCGATGCTCACCAGGCCGGTGGTATAGGACCCGGAGTTTTCCGTCATTTCGCCCATGCCCTGGCCGCTGATGGTGGTCGCGGCCAGTTGTAGGGCGTTGCTTTCGGGGCGCTTGACCAGGCGATAGCCGGGACCGTCCGCCACGGCCTGCAGAGGGCTGGCGAGGAGGATCCGGGCCAGGCCGTCGGCCACCCTGTAGTCACCGTTCAGGCCGTCGCTGTGCAAACCGGCGGTCAGCGCCGAATCCACGCCGATCATTATTCCGGCCTGTTGGCCGAAGGCGCCGAGGACGCTGTCCAGGCTGCCTGCGGGAATCCGGTAGTTGCGGCTTTGTTGCTGGGTCGCGGCCTCGGCGGCGAATGACGGCTGGCTGGCGCCCAGGGTAGCGCCGAGCAGGGCCAGGCGCAGGGCGAAGGCCAGTGGGGTAGGACGTGAGAGCATGAAGACGATCCGTTGAGTGGGCAGGGGCACTGTTTTTCAGCGTTCTGCCTGTCTTGATGCGCGAGTCGGAAAAAACTGCCAGGTATCGCGAATTATTTTTATTCGTAAGCGAGACTCAGGCGGGCTTCACCGTGGTCCAGAGACCGAGTACCCGCTCTACCTTGATCGGCAGCATGCGCGCCAGCAGCTCGAGGCTGGCCTGCGGATTATCCAGCGAATACGAGCCCGATACCGGCAGTTCGGCAATCTCCGGCGCACACCGCAGTACCCCTCGGCGGTAGCGGTCGAGGTGGGCCAGGAGCAGACCAAGGGGCATGCGCTCGGCGACCAGCAACCCGTCGCTCCAGACCAGTTCGGCAGTTTTCAAGGAGCGCGGGGGAGAAGCGCGTCCGGCCCTGAAGTCCAGCTGTTGTCCGGCGCCAAGCGTCAGTCGCTCGCCTTGGGCAAGTTCCAGCGTTGCACTGCCGGTGAAGACCTGCAGCTGGCTGCCGGGCGTTCGCGGCAGGTCCAGGGCGATCACCAGCTTGCTTGACGCCCCGGGCGTGACCCAGCCATCCCGGGTGCGAACGCGCCACTGGGGCTGGGGGCCAGTGTTGATCAGCAGGCGGCCCAGCTCCAGGCTCAGGTCGGTGGCGTGCCGGTCCACCGCGCTGCGCGTATCGAGTTGCAGCTCGATCCCTCCGGCCAGTTGCAGGCGCTCGCGCTGGCCCGTACCGGTGCGGTAGTCGCTGAACAGTTCCGGCACCAGGCCGGTTTCGCGCACCCCGACGCCTGCGGCGCCGAGCACCGCCAGGCCGGCGATGCCCTTGAGCAGCGTACGCCGCGAGCTGCCGCTGCGCGCCTGCAGAAGGCTGCGGGCTTTGCCTGGTGGCAGGGTGCGGGTGGTCTGGCGCAGGTCCTGGTTCAAGCTGGCCAGACGCTGCCAGGCCAGTTCATGGTCTGCGTTCTGTGCCCGCCACGCGTCGCATGCCTGCTGGTCGGCCGCGCTGCTGACCCCGGATTGCAGCAGCACCATCCAGTGCAGTGCCTGCTCCAGCACCTGCTCGTCGATGCTCTGGCGCTGCACTGGCTGGAACGGCCTCACAGCTCGTAGACCGCGGCGTAGCAGGTGCGATAGGCCTTGAGCATGGCCTTCTGCACCACATTGACGCTGATCCCCAGCGTTTCGGCGATCTGCGGGTAGGTCAGGCCATCCAGTTGCGACAGCAGGAAGATTTCCCGCACTCGCGCGCCCAGCCCGTCGAGCACCCGGCCAACCGCGTCGAGCGCCTCGAGAACCAGCAGGCGGGTCTCTGCCGAAGGCATTTCCTGCGGATCCAGCGCTGCCAGCGACGCCAGGTAGGCGTTTTCCAGTGCGCGCCGGCGGAAGAGTTCGGCACACAGGCGGCTGGCCACGGTGGCCAGGTAGGCGCGGGGTTCGCGCAAACCGGGGAGTGCGCCCTGGCGCATCAGGCGGACGAAGGTGTCCTGCGCCAGGTCCTGCGCCTGCTGATGGTTGCCCAGCTTGCGCCGGAGCAACTGGACGATCCAACCGTGGTGGGCCACATAGAGTTCGCCGATGGCGTGATGCGGGGACGCAAAAGAGGGCATGCGCGCGCTTCCATGAAAAGGTTACGGAATGGTGCGCATGGTAATACTTCTCATTAACTCTGTTGCAACTAAATCTTCAATCGCAAGCGCGACGCGGAACCCTGTGGGAGCGGGTTCACCGGAGCGCCGGACCGCCGCGATGACGTCGGTGAATCTACAACCGTAATCGCGGGTAAACCCGCTCCCACAAGTTTCCGCGGCGCGCTTGCGGTGTTCAGACTCCCCCCGGCGAGTCCAGTACCTGCCTGACCTTGCGCGCCAGGTCATGGGGCAGGTAGGGCTTGGAAATCACTTCGAATTCGGAACCGCCGATATCCGTGCGCTCGATGGAGTTCTCCGCGTAGCCGGTGGTCAGCAGCACTTTGATCGACGGATGATTGCGTCGCACTTCCCGGGCCAGCATCACCCCGTTCATGCCGCCGGGCATGATCAGGTCGGTGAACAGCAGGTCGTAGCGCTCGCCGGCCTCGAAGCGCTTCAGTGCCTCGCGGGCATTGAGCACCAGGTCAGCCTGGTAGCCATAGTCCTCCAGGACCATTTTCGCCAGCTCCGCCACATCCGGGCGGTCCTCGACGATCAGTACGCTTTCGTTGCCGTTCCTGGCCTCCGCCGTCTTGTTTCGCTCCAGTGGCAGTACCGGGCCGCCGTCCACCGGGAAATACAGGCGCAGGGTGGTGCCGATGCCTTCCTCGGTATAGATCCGCGCGGTACCGCCGGACTGCTTGGCAAAGCCGTAGACCATGGACAGCCCGAGCCCGGAGCCCTTGCCTTCTTCCTTGGTGGTGAAGAAGGGGTCCATGACCCGGTCGCGAATGCTTGCCGGCATGCCGACGCCGTTGTCGGTGATCGCCAGGCTGACGTAGTGGCCAGGCAACAGGCCGTCGTAGGACGTCGTTGCGAGGTCGCGCACGGTGACGTTGCGGGTCTCGATGAAGATCTGCGGCCTGGGGCGACCGATCAATGCATCCCGCGAGTTGATGAAGATGTTCAGCAGGGCCACTTCCGCCTGGGTGGGGTCGATGCGGCAGTTCTTCAGTGTCTGCTCCAGATCGTATTCCACCTGCACGCCGTCGCCGAAGGTGCGGTTGACCAGCGGGCGCACGGTGTCCACCAGCTGGTTGAGGTTGAGCACCCGGCCCTGCAGCTTCTGCTTGCGGGAAAAGGCCAGCAACTGCTTGGTCAGGGTACTGGCCTTGTCCACCGCCGAGCGGGCGTGGAAGGTACTGCGGCGGATGCGCTCCATGTCCGGGGCGGGTTTCTCCGCCGCGGTACGGATCAGGTCGATATAGCCGCCCATGACCTGCAGCAGGTTGTTGAAATCATGGGCGATGCCGCCGGTCAACTGGCCCAGGGCTTCCATCTTCTGCGACTGGTGCAGGGCGTCCTCGGCGTCGCGGCGGCGGCTGACGTCCAACTGCGAGGCGAAGAAATAGACCAGCTCGCCTTTCTCATTGAAGATCGGCGAAATGAACAGGGCATTCCAGAAGCTGCTGCCGTCCTTGCGGTAGTTGAGGATCTCGGTGGAAAAGTCGTAGCGCCCTTCGATCGCATTGCGAATCGCCCCGACCACCTCCGGATCGGTATCGGGCCCCTGGAGAAAGCGGCAATTGCGCCCGACGATCTCTGCCGGGCTGTAGCCGGTCATATCAAGGAACGCCTGGTTGGCGAAGATGATCGGATTGTCCGCGGCGTTGGGGTTGGTGACGATCATCGGCATGCGCGTGGTTTCCACCGCGGCGAAGAAGATGTCCTTCGGGTGGCCGGAGATGTCAGCGGTCGAAGCATCGTCGACGCGGGTGGGGGTGTTGGGCACGGTGAAGTCCTTTGTAACGGGGCTGCCTATACAGACAGCGCGGCTGCCGCTTCGTTGCCTGCCCAGGTCTGATGACCGGAAAGATACCGCCTCGAGTCTCCAGCTTACCAAGCCGGCCATTACGGCACGGGGCGGTGGCGGCGGACGTCGCCACAGGTACACTGGACGTCCTTTGCCCGGACCTTTGTCACCATGCTCCGTACCGTCACCGACCTCGACCTGCGCCTGCTGCGCATCTTCACCACCGTGGTGCGCTGCGGCGGGTTCACCGCTGCGCAGGCCGAGCTGAACATGAGCCAGTCGAATATCAGCATGCAGATCGGCAGCCTGGAGCAGCGCCTGGGTTATCGCCTGTGCGAGCGGGGCAAGGGCGGGTTTCGCCTGACGGCCAAGGGCAAGCGGATTCTCGAAGCGTCGCAGGCAATGTTCGAAGCCATAGGCCTGTTCCGTGACGAGGCGCAGGGGCTGTCGGGCAACCTGGTGGGCGATCTTTATGTGGGCATGGCGGACAATGTCGCCACGTTGCCCCAGGCGCGCTTCGGCGAGGCATTGGCAAGGTTTCACCAACGCGAACAGGATGTGCAGCTGAATCTCTACGTCAACTCGCCGACCGAGCTGGAGCTGGCGGTGATCGATGGGCAACTCGACCTGGCAGTGTCCTATTTCAGCCGTTCGCGGCCGAGCCTGGAGTACCTGCCGTTGTATAACGAGGAGATTGGCGTGTTTTGCGGTGATCGGCATCCGCTGTTCAAAGAGACCGACCCGGACTTGCAGCGGATAGCCGGATGCAACTGGATCAGTCACGGCTTCCTTCCGGAAAACCAGGACCTGCCGCTGCGTCCCTTGTGCAGCCGGGCCACCGCCTACCATATGGAGGCCGTGGCCCATGCGGTGCTGGCGGGAACGCACCTTGGGTATCTGCCGACCCACTATGCGCAGATCTGGATCGAGCGCGGGCGCATGCGTGCGTTGCAGCCGCAGCGCCTGAAGTACGAGGTGGTGCACAGCATGATCACCTACAGCGGCCGGCCCCGGAGCGAGGCGGCGCGGGCATTTGTCGAGGATCTGCTGGCGGTGCACGGACTGGTGGCGCCTGGCGCCGGCTCAAGGTGTTCCTGATGGCATCAATGCCGAGGTGAGATGCGGGTCTCACGGGCCTCTCGCTGGCAACGCCAGCTCCCACAGGCTTAGCGTCTGGCCTGGATTTCGTGGTCTACCAGGAATCTTGTGGGAGCCGGCGTTGCCGGCGATGGGGCCAGTAGCGGCACCGCGCATCTATTCCAGTACGCCACCCACCGCATTCCGATAGATCCGCGCATAATCGCCGGCCCCCAGCGGCAGCGCATTGGTCTGCGATGACGAGATATCCGCCAGCGCCAGTTCTCCCACCAGAGCCGCATCGTCGCCATTCAACCCAAGCTCGGCCAACGTTGCCGGAATCCCCACCCGTGCCCGCAATTTCAGTACCCATGCCAACAAGCCGTCGAAGCTGCCATCTTCCAGCTCGAGATAGCGTGCCAGCCGTGCAGCATCGCCCTCTATCGCGCTGCGATTGGCCACCAGCACGTACGGCAGCAGTACCGCATTGAGCAGGCCATGATGCAGGTGATAGCGCGCGCCTAGCGGGTGGGCGAGGGCATGCACGCCGCCCAGGCCCTTCTGGAAGGCCACGGCGGCGCTGGCCGAAGCGATCAGCATGCCTTCCCGGGCCAGCAGGTCGTTGCCGTCGCGCACGGCGTTTTCCAGATGCAGCCGGACCAGACGTACACCTTCCACCGCGATCCCCGCCGACATCGGATGGCATAGTGGCGAAAACAGCGCTTCGAGATGGTGGGTCAGGGCGTCCATGCCGGTGGCTGCGGTGAGGCCGGGCGGCAGGCCCAGGGTCAGGCGAGGGTCGAGAATCACGCCGCGCGCCAGCATCTCGCGATGACCAATGACTTTCTTCACGCCTTGGACGGTATCGGTCAGTACCGCTTCGCGTCCCAGTTCCGAGCCGGTACCGGCGGTGGTAGGAATGACGATCAGTGGCGGCAGGTTAAGGGGCGGGTAATCAGCCAGGGTCGGGTAATGCTCAAGCATCTGCGTCCATTCGAACCGTGCCGCGCCCTGCGGATCGCGACTGAGCAGGGCGATGCCCTTGGCGGCGTCGATGGCGCTGCCGCCGCCGAGGGCGATCAGCGAGTCATGACCGCCCTCGGCGAACGCGGCTGCCCCGGCACGAGCGTGCTCCAGGCTCGGGTTACCCGACAGGCCATGGAACAGCCCGTGATCGATGCCTGCCACTTTTAGATGCTCACGCACGGCACGCAATGGCGGCAACTCCAGCATGCCAGGATCGGTGACCAGCAACGGGCGATGCATGCCAGCCAGGGCACACCGTTCGCCGAGCACCGTGAGGGCATCGACGCCGCAGAAGATTTCGGTGGGGTAGTTCCAGTAGTGAATCATGGTCGGTTCCTGTGTTCAGGCATGCCTTGTCCCGCCGGGCAGGACGCCGGTGACGGGACAAGGACGGGGGAGGATTACTCGACGGCGCGACCGGCGAAGCTCAGGCTTCTGGCGATACGCCGATGGGGTTTGGCCAGCGCCAGGTAGGTGAGGCCGAACAGCGTCAGCGCGGAGAACACCAGCACCACCGCCCAGACCTGGAACCAGGGAGCGCCAGGCGGCGCCAGCAGCTCCCGCGGCCAGGCCACGTTGACTGCCTCGAAGAGCAGCCAGAACACGGCCAGCCAGTTGACCGCCAGCCCCTTGCGACCCAATTGCAAGGCGCCTTTGGCCGGGTCCCAGCGCCCGCTGAGGCGCGCGTACAAGGCGCTGGCGGTGACGATCAGGAAAACGAAGAAGAAGCCGCCGCTACCGAAGGCGATAAGCGTGCCCACGGCGGTTGCGTTGAGGCCCAGGATCAGGCCAAGACTGGCCAGCAGCGTACTGCAGAGCATCGCCGCCATCGGCACCTTGCGCTTGTCCACCCGGCGCAGCAGCCCGGACCCAGGCAGGATACCGTCCCTGGCCATGCCGAAGATGGCCCGGCCGATGTAGGTCTGCACCGAGACCACGCAGGCGACGAACGCGATCAGGACGATAGCGACGAAGGGGCGTTCGGCCCAGCGGCCGAACGCATCGGACACCGCCGGAGTGACCGGGTCGATGACCTGCCCGCTGACCAGCGCGGCGGGGTCATTGAACGACAGGGTCACGGCGAAGGCGGTGAGCATCACCGTCAGGCCTACCACCAGCATCGAGCGCAGGATTGCCCGCGGTGTGGAAACGCGCGCATCGGTCGTCTCCTCGGACAGCTGCGAGCAGGCGTCGAAACCGAGAAAGGCCCAGCCGCACACGGCCATGGCAGTCAGCAACCCGCTCAAGTAGGACCCGCCGGACGCGTTTTCCGCGCCCATGCTGCTCAATAGCAGCTCGAATGAATGATTGCGGAAGAACAGCAGCAACAGCACGCCGATGCCGATGGAGGCGATGGCCTCGGCAAGGATGCCGGCGTTGACGAAGTACTTGAGTGGATTGATTCCCAGCAGATTCACCCCGAGCCCCAGCGCCAGCAGCGCGGCTGCGCAGGCCACCTGGGCATTGGCCGAGGGCGGTTCATCGAACAGCAGCAAACCCAGCCAGAAACCGCCGAGATAGGCCACGGTGGTCAGCGAGGCCAGCGCCGCCGCCAGGTACAGGAAACCGGTGAACCAGGCCAGGCGGTCACCGACCAGGCGCCGCACCCACTGGTAGCAGCCGCCGGCCAGGGGAAACTGCGAGGATAACTCGGCATACACCAGTGCCACGCTTAGCTGCAGCAATAGGCACAACGGCACGATCCACACCCAGGAGGGCCCGACGCTGATGGCGCCGAGCGACATCACCGAATAGATGCCGACAACCGGCGAGATGGTGGCGAAGCCCACGGAGAACGACGACCACAGGCTCAGGCCGCGATCCAGCTCCTGGCGGTAGCCGTGGCTGGCGAGCAGGTGCTCGTCGGGATTGGACGGAACGGACATGGGGGATCCTCGGCAGGTATTGGAATTGTTATCGAGATCCGGTGCCTCTTGAGGGCACTCGAGGTTCCGGCACAGCGTATGTCGACGTCGGGTCAGGAAAAATTCATGATTATTGCGACTGGCATCAGTCTTGATTGATGTTTGCCCGCCACGACTAAAGCCCCGGCCACGCCGTTCGTGCTACTCAGGGGACGCCGCGCCCCGGCAAGCCCGGGAGTCTCGGCTAACCTTTGAACTGTTCGTCGATGGAGGGTCTCGAACCTTGCAGTGCTGCCTTCGAGCCTCAAGCCTGGTGCCTTGCGTGCATCAAGGACAACACGGGCATTCCATCGGGCAGGGAACACACGCCAATCGAATCGGGGCTCGCCTCGTGGGAGAAAAGATGAATAACCGGATCATGTGGAGAGGCGCGCTGGTCGGCTTTGCGCTGGCATGCAACCTCGCCGGCGTCCAGGCCGCCGAGCCGAAGAAGGTCGATGTGCTGCTGGTGGGCGGCGGGATCATGAGTTCGACCCTGGCCATCTGGCTCAACGAACTGGAGCCGGGCTGGTCGATGGAAATGGTCGAGCGCCTGGACAAGGTGGCCGAGGAAAGCTCCAACGGCTGGAACAACGCCGGTACCGGCCACTCGGCCTTGGCCGAGTTGAACTACACCCCGGAGAAGGACGGCAAGATCGATATCACCAAGGCGGTGGAGATCAACGAGTCGTTCCAGATCACCCGTCAGTTCCTCGCCTGGCAGGTCAAGAGCGGCGTGCTGAACAACCCGCGTTCGTTCATCAACACCACGCCGCACATGAGCTTCGTCTGGGGCGATGACAACATCAGCTTCCTCAAGCGCCGTTACGAAGCCCTGCAGAAAAGCCCGTTGTTCCGTCCGATGCAGTATTCCGAAGACCACGAGCAGATCAGGAAATGGGTCCCGCTGATGATGGAAGGCCGCGATCCGCAGCAGAAGCTGGCGGTCACCTGGACCCCGATCGGCACCGACGTCAACTTTGGCGAGATCACCCGCCAGTACGTGGGGTACCTGCAGAAACAGCAGAACTTCAGCCTCAAGCTCAATAGCGAGGTGGAGGACATCACCCGCAACGACGACGGCTCCTGGCGGGTCGAGTACAAGAACCTCAAGGATGGCAGCAAGACCACCACCGACGCCAAGTTCCTGTTCATCGGGGCCGGCGGCGCGGCGCTGCCGCTGCTGCAGAAGTCCGGCATTGCCGAGGCCAAGGACTATGCCGGCTTCCCGGTGGGTGGTTCGTTCCTGGTGACCGACAAGCAGGATATCGCCCTCCAGCACATGGCCAAGGCCTACGGTATCGCTTCCACCGGCGCGCCGCCGATGTCGGTGCCGCACCTGGACACCCGGGTCCTGGATGGCAAGCGGGTGATCCTGTTCGGGCCGTTCGCGACCTTCTCCACCCGCTTCCTCAAGGAAGGCTCGCTGCTCGACCTGTTTGCCAGCATGTCGGTGCATAACGTCTGGCCGATGGTGCGGGTCGGGGTGCGCGAGTTCGATCTGGTCAAATACCTTATCGGCCAACTGATGCAAAACGATGACGACCGCTTCGCCGCCCTGCAGACCTATTTCCCCCATGCGAAGAAGGAAGACTGGCGCCTGTGGCAGGCCGGCCAGCGCGTGCAGATCATCAAGAAGGACGAAAACCAGGGCGGCGTGCTCAAGCTGGGTACCGAAGTGGTGACCTCCAAGGACGGCAGCATCGCCGGCCTGCTGGGCGCTTCGCCGGGTGCCTCGACGGCGCCGCCGATCATGCTCGACCTGATGCAGAAGGTCTTCAAGGACCGGCTGCAATCTTCGGCCTGGCAGGAAAAGATCAAGCAGATCATTCCCAGCTACGGTACGCACCTGAACGACGATCCAGCGGCGGTGGAGCGGGAGTGGGCCTATACCAGCGAAGTGCTGCAACTGGCGCCGGCGCCGGGGATCGACCAGCGCCAGGAGGCGGGTAACCCGCAGAACATCGACCCGCTGGGCGAGCCGGGTGCCGGTGCCGACCCGGATATCAACCCGCAGGGAGAGCAATAGCAGGATCACCGAAGGCCGCAGACGCGGCCTTCGGGCTTTTTGCAGGTGTCCGTCCGTCGCCTGGTTTGAACACCCTGGCCAAGCGGACCCTCAGTTTTCACGTAGGGCATACCAAGCCCCGGCACCACCGTTCCCCCAAGGTCCGCATGATACTGGCCAACGAGGACACGCATGCAAGCAGGGACGACCTCCACCAGCGCAAGCCGCAGCCGCCTGACACGGCAGCTGATCCTGGGTTTTTCCGGTGCCATCCTGTTGATCCTCGCGGTCGGCCTGGCGTCCCTCTACCGCATCGTCGTGGCCCTCGATGAACGCGAGCAACTGCGCAGCGCCTTTCTCGCCGGTTCGGTCCGGCAAAGCCTGGAAAAGTCCGAGAAGACCTACCTGCTGTCCCATGCCTTCTGGCAGGCGGCCTACGACGAGCTGGGCATCGGCAACAACCGCCAATGGGCCTATGCCGAGGACAATATCGGCCCGACCCTGTACAGCAGTGATGGCTATGCCGGGGTCTTCGTTATCGACGAAAACACCACCAGCTACGCGGTCGTCGACGGGCAACTGAGCGACCAGCCGCTGGAGGCCCTGACCCCGGCAAAGCAACGGATCCTGGCGCAGGCGCGCGTGGCGTTGCTGGACGACCAGGCTGCCTCGGGCTATATCCGCTTTCGCGATGGCCCGGCGCTGTTCAGCGCCGCGGTGATCCGCCCGCCGCAATTGCCCCATCACGTCCCCGGGCCGCAACGGGTGCTGGTCTTCGTCCGGCCCCTGACGCCGGCGGTACTGCAGCCCTTGGCCGATAGCGTCGACCTGGCCTCGTTCTTGGTCACTGCGCGTGGCTATGACGCGCCGGGAGAGGACCGCATGCGCCTGGACAACAGCGGCTACTGGCTGGTGTGGCCGGTCCAGCGTCCTGGCAGCGAGCTGGCCCTGACGGTCATGCCGCCGCTGGCCCTGGCGACCCTGGTAATCCTCCTGGCCATGCTCGCCTTCGCCCGCCAGGCCTTGAGCGTCAGCGCGCGCAACGACCGCAACTATCAGGAGCTGGCAGCGTCCCGCGAAGCCCTGAAAGTCAGCGAGGAGCGTTTCAAGGCGGTGGCCGAGGCGGCCTCGGACTGGATCTGGGAAACCGATGCGCAGCTCAGGCTCACCTACCTGTCGGGGCGTTTCGCCGAACTGACCGGCTACCCGGTGCAGGAGTGGCTGGGCCGGCCCTTAACCGACCTGATGAGTTGCGACACTGCCCACCTACAGCACTGGCTGGCGCAACTGGGCAGCGTCAACGGCTCCGACAGCCTGCGCTGCCAGTACCGTGACCACCTCGGCCAACAGCGCATTTGCCGATTGTCGGCGCGGCCGGTGCTGCATCACGAGCAGCTCCAGGGCTTTCGCGGTACCAGCTTCGACATCACCGATGAAGTGGCGGCCCATGCCCGCATCCAGCACTTGTCGCAGCACGACGCCCTGACCGGTCTGCCCAACCGCAACAAGCTGTTCGCCTTTATCGAACAGGCCCTGCTGGAGGGGAAGGCGGACCTGGCGGTGCTGATCCTGGACCTCGACAACTTCAAGCCGATCAACGATCACCTCGGTCATCCGGCCGGCGATGCGGTGTTGATCGAAGTGGGGCGGCGCCTGGGAACCATCACCCGCGACAGCGACCTTGTGGCCCGCCTGGGCGGCGACGAGTTCGTCCTGGTAGTGGCACGGCCGGGCACGCGGGAGGAAATGGACGCCCTGTGCCAGCGGGTCATCGATACCCTGCGCCGGCCCATCGAGCATGACGGCCAGCAACTGCATATCGATGCCAGCCTTGGCGTGGTGCTGTCCCGCGAGCACGGCGGGCAGCCGGCGGACCTGATCAAGTACGCCGATATTGCCCTGTACAACGCCAAGGCCGCCGGCAAGGGCAATTGGCTGCACTTCTCGGCGCAGATGAACGATGCCGTGCAGGGCAAGCGCACCTTGGAGCGCGAGCTGGCGCTGGGCATCGAGCAGGGGCAACTGGTCCTGCATTTCCAGCCACGCTTTTTGATCGATGGGGTCACCGTGGCGTCGGTGGAGGCCCTGGTGCGTTGGCAGCATCCACAACGCGGGCTGGTCGGGCCGGACGAGTTCATCCCGCTGGCCGAGGAGTCGGGGCTGATCGTCCAGCTGGGCAACTGGGTGCTGCGCGAGGCCTGCAGCACGGCCAGGGCCTGGCCGCAGCCGGTGCTGGTGTCGGTGAACATGTCACCGGCGCAGTTCACCCGCAGCAATGTGGTGCGCGATGTCCGCGAGGCCTTGCTGCACAGCGGCCTGCCGGCGCACCGCCTGGAGCTGGAAATCACCGAGAACGTGATGCTCAACGATATCGAGAACGCCCTGGCGACCATGACGGCCCTCAAGGAGCTGGGCGTGCGCTTGAACATGGACGACTTCGGCACCGGCTATTCGTCGCTGGGGTACCTGCGTACCTATCCGTTCGACAGCATCAAGATCGACAAGCGCTTCGTCCAGGCCCTGGGCAAGAGCGACAGCGACCGCAGCGTGGTGCAGGCGATCATCAACCTGGGCAACGCCATGGGCATGACGGTCACCGCCGAAGGGGTCGAGACCGAGCGGCAACTGGACCTGCTCAGTGCCGACCAGTGTCATGAGGTACAGGGCTATCTACTGAGCCGACCGGTGGAGAACCGCGTGCTGGTAGGGATGATGAAGAATGGATGAAGGCATCTGCGGCTTGCACGCAACCCTGTGGGAGCTGGCCCAACCACTGGCAAGCCAGCTCTCATAGAAAAAACATAACTCTTTGAAGAGACCTTGTGGGAGCGGGTTCACCCGCGATGACGTTAGTGAGCCCACCATCGTCATCGCGGGTGAACCCGCTCCCACAGGGACGTTGCAAGCCTTGGATGTTCAGAGATTCACTGCCCTGGTTTGCACTTCAGCCTCCGGTACCAACCGCCCCGGCATATCCTCCAGCAGCCGCCGCGTATATTCGCTCCCCGGCCGCCCGAACACCTCCTCGGTCGGCCCTTGGTCCACCAGCCGCCCCTGGCTCATCACCAGCACCTGGTCACTGATCCCGCGTACCGTCGCCAGGTCGTGGGAGATGAACAGATAGGTCAAGCCAAGTTCCTCCTGCAAACGCTGCAATAGATCCAGCACTTGCGCCTGCACCGGTGCATCCAGCGCTGACAGCGGCTCGTCCAGCACCAGCAGCTCCGGCTCCGCCGCCAGCGCCCGCGCTATCGCGACCCGCTGGCGCTGGCCGCCGGAGAGCTGGGCAGGGCGGCGATGCAGCAGGTCGCCCGGCAAACCGACCCGTTCGAGCAACGCCAGCACGCGTGCCCGGTGATCGCGCCGCTGGCCTATCCCGAACGCACGCAGCGGTTCGCTGACGATCGCCAGCAGATCCTGGCGCGGATCCAGCGCGGCATAAGGATTCTGGTAGACCAGCTGCACCCGCCGCCGGTAACCGTGCAGTTGGCGGCGACCGGCCCCGAGCACTTCGAGCCCGTCGAAGCGCACGCTGCCGGAGCTGGCCTGTTCCAGGGCGAGAATGATCCGCGCCGTGGTGGATTTGCCCGAGCCGGACTCGCCCACCAGGCTGGTGGTGGTGCCCCGTTGCAGGCTGAAGCTGACACCATCCACCGCTGCTGCCCCGCGCTTGTCGAAGCGTCGGCTCAGGCTGGTGACCTGCAGCAGCGCCGGTTCCCGGCTCAGCGCTGGCGCCACGCGACGCTGTTGCAAGCGCGCCAGCGGCGAGGCCTGGAGCAACTGGCGGGTGTAGGGATGCGCCGGCGCATGCCACAGCTGCGCCGGAGTACCGCTTTCCAGCAGGCGACCGTGGCGCATCACCAGGATCCGGTCGGCACGATCCAGCGCCACCGCCAGGTCATGGGTGATCAGCAGCAGGCTGCTGCCACGCTCGCGGACCAGTTGCTGCAAGCGGTCGAGGATCTGCCGTTGCACGCTGACATCCAGGGCACTGGTGGGCTCGTCGGCGATCAGCAGCGGCGGGTCGTTGGCCAGGGCAATGGCGATCAGCACCCGCTGGCACATGCCCCCGGACAGTTGATGGGGATAACGGGCGAGCAGGGTTTCCGGCGCCTTGAGGCCGACTTCCCGAAGCAGCTCCAGGGCACGCGGACGGGCCTGGGCCAGGGGCATGCCGTGCACGGTCATGGCTTCCACCACCTGGGCGCCGATGGTCTTCACCGGGTCCAGCGAGGTGCCCGGATCCTGCGGCACGAAGCCGACCAGGCGGCCACGACGCTGGCGCCAGGCACGTTCGTCGAGGCTGTCCAGCGCCTGGCCCTTGAACCACAGCTGCCCGTGCTGCTGCGCCGCTTCGGGCAACAAGCCCGCCAGCGCCGCAGCCGTGGTGGATTTGCCGGAGCCGGACTCGCCGACCAGGCAGACGATCTCGCCTGCGGCGATGTCCAGGTCCAGCCCTTGCACGGCGGCCTGCGTCGCCCCCGGATACTCGACCCCGAACTGGCGGATACGCACCAATGGCGCACTCATGGATGTTCTCCCTGAAGACGTTGCAAACCCCGGCCAAGCTGCTGGGTGGCGAGCACGACGCCGGCCACCACCAGCCCTGGCAGCGTGGTGTACCACCAGGCGGCGACCATGTAGTTGCGCCCTTCGGCAATCAACAGGCCCCATTCCGGTTGCGGCGGCGGGGCGCCAAAGCCGAGGAAGCTGAGGGCCGAGACCGCCAGCACCGCACTGGCGAACTCCAGTGCCGCCAGGGCGAGCAACGGCCCGGCCGCATGGGGCAGGACATGCCGACACAGGTTGGTCCAGGAACCAACGCCGACCACCTGGGCGGCTTCGACGAACACCCGGCTGCGCCAGCGCAGGACTTCGCCCCGGGCCAGCCGGGCGAACACCGCCACCGACGACAGCCCCACCGCGATGGCGATCTCCAGCGTGCCGAAACCCAGGGCGGTGACGATGGCCATGGCCAGCAGCAGGGCCGGAATCGCCATCAGCACCTCCACCACCACCGCCAGCACGCGGTCGGCCGCGCCACCGAACCAGCCTGCGATGCCGCCGAGCAGGGTCCCGGCCAGCAGGGCGATGACCACCGCAATGGCCGTGGCCTGCAACGACAGTGCTGCACCGTATACGCAACGGGCATACAGGTCGCGGCCCAGATGGTCGGTGCCGAACCAGTGCTGCGCCGAGGGCGCGCGCAGGGTCTGGGTGGGGTCGGCCAGCAACGGATCGAGGCTGGTGAACAGCCCGGGGAAGAACGCCCAGCCCAGCAGAAGCACGAACAGCACCAGGCTCAGCGCTACTGGCAAGCCAGGCCGGTAGCGCCACGCAGGCAAGGAGGAAATGGCGGGGTGCAGGATCATGGACGGCTCCCTTGGCGAATGCGCGGGTCCAGCAATGGGTAGAGCAGGTCGGTGAGCAGGTTGGTCAGCACATAGAGGGTCGCGGCCAGCAGCACCACGCCCTGGACCACGGCGATGTCCTGGCTGGCCACCGCCGCCTGGGCCAGGCGGCCGACGCCGTCGCGGGAGAACACCGTCTCGGTGACCACCGCGCCGGCCAGCAGATTGCCCAGCAGGGTGCCGGTCAGGCTGAGCAGGGGGATCGAGGCGTTATGCAGGATATGCCGCCACAGCAACGACCAGCGCCCGACGCCCTTGCTGCGCAGCGCCTGGACGAAGGGCTGCTGGCTGACGCTGGCGATGGAACGGCCAAGCACCTGGGCGATCATCGCGGCGCAGGGCAGGGCCAGGGTGACTGCCGGCAGCACCAGGCTGGCGAGGCCGTGATCGCCCATCGCCGGCAACCAATGCAGGCGGAAGGAGAACAATTGCAGCAACAGCAGGCCAACCCAGAAGGTTGGCAGCGATACCACCAGCGCCGGCGAATTGTGCAGCGCTGCCTGTAGCGGGCGCCGGCGCACCTGGTGGGCCGCCAGGGCCACGCCGATGCCCAGCGGCACGGCGATCAACAGCGCGGCGAAGGCCAGGGCCAGGGTCGCCGGGAGGGCTGCGGCCAGGGCCGCTGCGACCGGCTTGCCGGTCTGCAGCGATACGCCGAGGTCCAGGTGCAACAACCGCCACAGGGCACCGCCGTATTGCTGCCAGAGGCTGCCGTCGAGGTGATAGCGAGCCCGCAGTTCGGCGACCTGTGCCGGATCCGCCGTGCCCGGTTCGCCGCCCTGGGCGAGCAGGATGCCGACCGGATCGCCCGGCAGCGCATAAAGAATGGCGAACGACAGGCTGAAGGCCGCCCACAGCACCAGCAGGGCCTGGGCCAGACGCCAGAATGCAGAGGTGTGCATGCTCAGTGGCCTCCCGGTTGTGCCAGCCAGGTGTCGTAGAACTGCAGGCGCGTCGAGGCCTCGTAGTGCAGGCCGTGCACCACGTCGCGGAAGGCGGTGACGGTGGCCATTTCCACCAGCGGAAGCACATGGCCCAGGTCCAGCAATTCGGCGCTGGCCTGCTGGATCAGTGCACCGCGTTTCTGCCCGTCGAGGCTGGCCGCCGAGTCGAGCAGCAGCCGGTCGAGCGGCAGCGGTGCGCGAACGTTGACGTTGCGTCCCGGAGACAGGAATACCGTGCGCAGTACGTCCGGATCGGCGCGGGTCAGGTTGAAGAACCACAGGCTGTAGTCGAGGGAGGTCTGTTGCAGGCTGACCTGGCCGATGGTGGATTTGTTCAGGCGCAGCTCGACGCCGATCTTGCGCAGTTGTTGCTGTACCAGCTCCAGCACCGGGGTAGTGGCCTGCCAATAGTCGAGGGTGAAGCCCAGGCGCTTGCCGTCGCGCTGGCGCCAGCCATCGGCACCCTTGCGCCAGCCGGCGTCATCCAGCAGCTTTTCCGCGCCCGCCGGATCGTAGGCCAGATGACTGCTCAGATCCTGGTAATACGGCGTGCTGCTCGCCAGTACCGAGGTCGCCGGCTTCTGGTAACGGGAAATCACGCCCTGGAACTGGCTGCGGTCGATGGCCTTGTTCAGCGCCTGGCGCACTGCCAGCTCATCCAGTGGCGCCCGCGAGACATTCGGCGTCAGGCTGAAGACGATGCCCGGGTTGGGGCGGTTGATCGAGGGCACGCCCTGGGCTTGCAGCACCGCTTCGTCCTGCACCGGCACACTGGTGTTCACATCGATCTGCCCGGAC
This sequence comes from Pseudomonas bharatica, assembly GCF_048586865.1. Classification (NCBI taxonomy): domain Bacteria; kingdom Pseudomonadati; phylum Pseudomonadota; class Gammaproteobacteria; order Pseudomonadales; family Pseudomonadaceae; genus Pseudomonas; species Pseudomonas bharatica. The sequence continues at coordinate 187,482 of NZ_JBMAWR010000008.1, forward strand.
AGCAGGCTGCCCAGGCGCACGCCGGACTCGGGGAGGATATGGAACTCGATGGCGTCCAGCCAGGCGCGGCCCTGGTGTTGGGCAATCGAAGACGGCCAGCGGTAGTCGGGGCGGGCTTCGATGCGCACCAGCCTGTTGTGCTCGAAGCTTTTCACCGTGAACGGCCCGGAGCCCACCAGGGCGCCCTGGCAGCGCTCCTCGGCGGTGCGTTTCAAGGTGTCGAGGGAAAACAGCCCGAGGCTCATGGTGGAACTGGCCTGGAGGAACTGGGCGTTGGGTTGCTTGAAGGTGACGCGCACGCTCGACGGGCCGGTGACCTCCACCGATTCAAGGCCCGCCAGGTAGGTCCCGGCCAGTTGCGCGCGCGCGCCAAGCGCGACGATCGCCTCGAAATTGGCCTTAACTGCCGCCGCATCCAGCGGGCTGCCATCGGCGAAGGTCACGCCTTCGCGCAGGTGGAAATCGAACTGTCGCGAATCCTCGCTGACTTCCCAGCGCTCGGCCAGCCACGGCAGGATCTCGGCGCTTTGCGGGTCCTGGTCGGTAAGCGAGTCCACCAGTTGCCGGCCCACGTTGAGCGCGGTGTTGTTGCCGGCCTGCTGCGGATCGATGCAGTTCGGGTCGCCGTCGAAGGCCACGCGCAGTACGCCGCCAGTCTGCGGCTGCGCGGGGGTGCCGGTGGCGGCCGCTTGCTCGGGCTTGCCGTCGCAGCCGGCCAGGGCCACGGCGATGGCCAGGATTGCCAGGGGTCGAATCATGGACGCTCCTCAGAAAAACCGGTTGGTGCGGTAGGGCAGGCCGAGGTTTTCCCGCAGCGTGGTACCGGCATATTCGCGCTGGAACAGGCCGCGGCGTTGCAGTTCGGGAACCACGCCGTCGACGAAATCGTCGATGGCCGAATGCAGGCCGCTGAACATGATGTTGAAGCCGTCGGCGGCACCCGCCTCGTACCAGGCGTGCAGGTCATCGGCGATGCTTTCCGGGGTACCGATCAGGATCCGATGGCCGCCGGAGGTGAGCTGGTTGAACAGCTGGCGCACGGTCGGGCGCTCGCGGCGGATCAGGTCGAACACCAGCTTCTGCCGGCTCTGGTGGGTGTTGGTGGTGAAATGCTCCGGTGGCAGTGGCACCACCTCGTCGAAGGGCAGTTCGGACAGGTCGTAGCCGAGGCTGACGAACTTCGAAATCGAGCTGAGGAACGCCTTCGGCTCCAGCAGTTCCTGCTGGCGGTCATACTTGGCCTGGGCTTCGGCGAGGGTTTTGCCGACTACCGGGGATACGCCGGGGAGGATCTTCAGCTCATTGGCACCACGCCCGAACGCAGCGGCCGCGGCCTTGGTTTCCTGGTAGAAGGCGCGCCCCTGTTCGATGGTGTGCTGGGCGGTGAAGATCAGTTCGCCAACCCGCGCCGCCAGGCGCTTGCCCGCCACCGAGGCGCCCGCCTGGGCCACCACCGGATGGCCCTGGGGCGAGCGCGACACGTTGAGCGGGCCACGGACCTGGAAGTGTTCGCCCTGGTGGTCGAGCACATGCAGCTTGTCGATGTCCAGCCAGGTGCCGCTGGCCTTGTCCTGGATAAAGGCGTCGTCGGCCCAGCTGTCCCACAGGCCGCTGACCACGTCGTAGAACTCCTCGGCGCGGGCATAGCGGTCGTCATGCTCGACATGCTCCTGGCGATTGAAGTTCTCGCCGCCGCCCAGGGAGGTGACCAGGTTCCAGCCGGCCCGGCCACCGCTCAGATGGTCCAGCGCAGCGTACTTGCGTGCCACGTTGTAGGGCTCGTTGTAGGTGGTGCTGGCGGTGGCGATCAGGCCGATATGGCGGGTGCTGGCGGCCAGCGCCGGGGCCAGGATCAGCGGGTCCCAGCGCACGCTGTTGGGCCCGCGTTGCAGGGCCAGGTCGAGCTTGACGTCGAGGGTGTCGTTGAAGAACAGCGAATGGAAGCGCCCGTCCTCCAGCTTGCGCGCGATGTACTGGTAATGCTCCAGGCTGCGGAAGGTATCCAGCGGCGCCTCCGGCAGGCGCCAGGCGCTGCCGCTGAGGGTGCCGGGGATGAAGGCGCCGAGTACGAACTGGCCTTGGCTCATGAACATTCTCCTGGCGCCCGCCGAACGAGGCGGGCGCTCGATCGTTGGGGTCAGAAGTTGTAGGCGACGCGGGTGTACCAGAAGCCGCCGTACGGATCGAACGGCGAGATCGAACCGAATTTAGGGAAGCCGTTGACGTCGCCGGCCGGGTAGGCGTTGTTATCGGCGCGTACGTCGAACAGGTTGTTGGCGCCCACGGCGATATCGAAGTTGTCGGTGACCGCATAGGCCACTTCCAGGTCGGTGAGCCACTTGGCGCCGTAGGTCACGTCGTAGTTGGGGTTGGCGTCGCGGGCGATGACCTTGTCGTAGCGGGTCACCGCGGCGTTGACGGTAAAGCGCTCGATCTGCCAGTTGGCGCTGAGGATCAGCTTGGTCTTGGGGTTGGCCACGGTGAGGTAACCCTGGGCCACCCGGTCGAACAGTTCCAGATTGTTGCCGGCGGCCTTGAGGGCGGCCGGGGTCTGCTTGATGTCGTCGATATCGGTCTTGTTGTAGTTGGCGCCGATGCCGTATTTCACCCGGCCGAACTGGCCATAGTCGACCCGGTAGTCGGCCACCAGGTCGATGCCGCGGGTGGTGGTGTCGGCGGCATTGGTGAAGTACTTGATGCGGTAGCCGGGCTTGTAGCCGTTGGCGACGAGGATCTGATCGACGCCGTTGCCGTAGAGGAAGCCGGTCAGCGCGATGCGGTCGCGGATCTCGATCTGGTAGGCATCGAGGGTCACGCTGGCCTGGGGCAGCGGCTGCCAGGTCAGGCCGAGGCTGATGTTGCGCGACTTCTCCGGGCTCAGGTCCTCGGCGCCAAGGGCCTTGGCCAGGGCCGAGTCGACCCGGGCGGTCTTGGCCTCGACGAACTGCGACACGCCGTTGACCGTGGTGTACTGGTTGGCGGTCTGGGCGTAGGTGGACTGCGACAGCGATGGTGCGCGGAAGCCGTTGCTCACCGTGCCGCGCACGGCGAAGGTCGGGGTGAAGTCATAGCGCGCGGTGAGCTTGCCGCTGCGGGTATTGCCACTGTTGTCGTCGTATTTCTCGAAGCGTGCGGCGGCGCCCAGGTAGAGCTTCTCGGTGGGGTTGAAGCCCAGGTCCAGGTAGCTGGCGTAGCTGTTGCGACTGGCCTGGCCTTCGTCTTCCGGGGTCAGGGTGATCGCGCCCTGGGCACCCACCGAGCCGGGTTGTCCGGCCAGCGGGCCGCTGGGGTAGATATAGCCGCCGTTGATCCACGACAACGGGTCGTCCGACTCGGTCTTGTAGCGCTCGTGGCGGTGTTCCAGGCCCCAGGACACCTGCAGCGGCTTGCTCAGGCCGACCTCGAAGGCGCGGGTCAGGTCAAGGTTGTTGGTCCACTGGTCAAAGGTGTTGCTGTAGGTATCGAAGTGGGTCGGGCTGCTGGGGCCGAGGGAGGCATTGAGGGTTTCGTCGGCGCCGGCCTGGCTTTTCGCCCGGCCGAAGGTGGAGCTGAGGTCCCAGTGCCACTCGGCGATCTCGCCCTTGCCGCCGGCAGCGGCCTGGTAATCGGTTTCCTTGAGGGTGTAGAAGGGCGCGGTGCCGTCCGGATAGATCTGCGGAATGATGTTGGTCGAGTTGGGGCGCCGGTAGTTCTGCCCGCCCTTGGCATCGCGCTGGCTCAGGGTCGAGAAGGAATACAGGGTCAGGTCGTCGTTCACCGGCAGTTCGGCGTTGTACGACAGGTTGATCGCCTTGATCTTCGGCAGGCCGTTCTTCTGCACTTCACGGTCGGCCGTGGCGTTGCGCGGGTCGCCGGCGAAGTACAGGTTGCCGGTGGCCTCGCGGGAGCGGGTGGCGGTCTGCACCGACTTGGCATCCAGGGCGTAGTTGAAGAAGCCGCCGTTGTCGCCCAGGGCCAGGCCCTGGTTGAGGGTCTGGCGCAGGTTGCCGCCGTCGCCGTCCTCGTAGTACTGGCCGTACTGGGTGCTGACCGAGCCGCCGTTGTCGTTCTGCTTGAGGATGATGTTGATCACCCCGGCGATGGCGTCGGAGCCGTACTGTGCCGACGCACCGTCGCGCAGCACTTCGACATGGTCGATGGCGCTGATCGGGATCATGTCCAGGTCCACCGGGTTGGTGCCGTAGGCGGCGGTGGAGTCGAGGTTGATCACCGAACTGTTGTGGCGGCGCTTGCCGTTGACCAGTACCAGCACGTTGGAGCCGTTCAGGCCGCGCAGGCTGTAGGGGCGGGCGACGCTGTCGTTGGAGGTGCCGGAAGGGCGCTGGGAGAACGATGGCAGGGTTTTCTGCAGGGCTTCGCGCAGGCTGCTGGAGCCGGTCTGTTCGAGCTGCTTGCTGTCGATCACGTCGATCGGTGCCGGGCTGCTGGTGACGGTGCGCACCTCGCTGCCGCGCGAACCGGTGACGATCACCGTGCCGAGCGCGGTATCGCTGTCGGCGGCCACTGCGAGCGGGTTGAACAGATAGCCGGCGAGCAGCGCCGGGGCCATGGACAAGGGAGTGAATACGGACTTCATGACGGTTCCTAAGGGTTCGATTGGCAGTCAGGCCCTGGATGTGCGATCGAACGGGCTCTCATAGGTTGTTTCACGTTTTCCAGGCATGGCCGGGCCCGCGGGAGGTCCATTGCTCCCGTGGTTCGGCGTGCCTGTGTCTCGTCCGGCGCGCGCCGGTACGCTTATGCCGCGGCGGATCCCTGGCCGCTGAGCAATGAACTGAAGCGGCGGTCCCAGAAGTCGCGGACCGTCACCGGTTGGCGCAGCAGGCCGCTGTCATGGAACAGGTCGGCGATGCGCTGCTGTGCGGCGATGTCCTCGTCGCTGACCGGGAGCAGGCGGCATGGCCGCTGGCGCTGGTCGAACTGTTGCAGGTAGAGGGACCGGGAGATCCCGGTCAGGGCTTCGTTGCGCGCGGCCCAGGCGTCGGGATTGCGCTCCACCCAGTCCCAGGTGGCGCGTTCGCGTTCGAGGAAATCGGCGATCTGCGCCTGCTTGCCCGGTTGCGCCAACACCTTCGCGCTGGTGGCGATCAGGTAATTGCCGCACTGATAGCGGCTGGCATCGGCCAGCAGTTCGCCGTCCATTTGCGTCAAGGCCTGGAGCGCCCCGATACCGCCGGCGACGATGGCGTCGAGATGGCCGTTCTGGAACGCGATCAGCGCATCGCGCGCCGGCATCGCCCGGGCCTGGATATCGTCAAGGCTGAGGCCGTTGTCGCGTAGCAGGTTGAGCACCAGGTAGTGGGTGTCGGTGGCGCGTACGAAACTGATGCGTTTGCCCTTGAGGTCGTTGATCGAGCGGATGCCGCTGCCGCGCTTGACGATCACGCCGCTACGGTTCTGCTCGCCCTGGTAGCTGGCGATCAGCACCAGCGGGTTGCCGGCGGCGCTGGCGAACAACGGCAGCACCGGGCTCATGAAGGCGTAGTCGAGGCTGGCGCTGGCGAACGCCTCGAGCACCATGGCCCCGCCGGGGATGTCCACCCATTCCACCGGATAGGGCGTGGCAGCCTGCCCGGCATCGCCGAGAAAACTTGCGGCCTGGCCCTTGTAGCGCCAGACCCGCAGCGCCTTAGGGGTGTTCGCCAGCGCCGGAGCCATGCCCGCGGCGAGGCCGAGCAGGGCGCTGTGCTGGACGAAGCGGCGGCGGTGAAGGTCGATATTCATGGTTCAGTCCAGCAGATCAGGTTGTTGCTGGACGATGCGGTCCCACAGCGGCAGGAAGTTCAGCCAGCCGAACAGCTCGCGCTGGGCCGCATCGAAGCTGTCCTCGCCCACCTGCGGAATGCGCGGTTGGCCGGCGGCATACGCCAGCAGATGAGCACGGGCGGTGTCATCGGCGAGGATAAAGCGCCACGCCGCGCTTTCCACGGTCTGGCCGGTGGTCCACAGGCCGTGGTTCTGCCAGACCAGCAGGTTGTTGTCGGCGAAGGTCTCGACGAAGGCGCGGGCCACCAGGTCGCGATCGGCGGTGCCCAGGGCGTGGCGGTCGAACAGTACCTGCTCGCCGACGAAGGCCGAGGACTCGGCGGTGATCGGCTGGAACAGCTGGCCCAGGGACGACCACACCCGGCCATGGAAACCATGCAGATGGGCAATGCCGACCACCTCCGGACGGGCCTTCTGCAACTCGTAGTGCAGTTCCAGGGCGCTGGTGTTGAGCAGGCCGTCGCCTTCCACTACCTGGCCCTGGCCGTTGACCCGCAGCAGATGGCTGGTGCGGATCTGCGAGAACGGCACGCCCAGCGGGTTGATCCAGTAATGGTCGGTCTCGATCGGGTCGCGGGCGGTGAAATGCCCGGCCAGGCCGACCTCGAAGCCCAGCTCGGCGAACAGCCGATAGGACGCCGCGAGTCGTTGCTTGCGGTGCAGGCGTTCGGCGTGAAGATCGGCGTGGGTGGTCGGGGCGCTCAGTTGCAGGCGATGGTTGTGGTTCGGCAGGCGGGTAATGCTATGGCTCATCGGGGCGTACTCGCAGGTGGATGAATCGGGCGCCTCCACCGTGCGAGGGGTCGGGTCTGGAGGGACTGTAGCAAGGGGGAAGGGAAGGGCAGAAATACTGTTTTGATCTATTTTTATTATTATTTTTCAGAATAAAAAATCAGATGAATATTTAATTATTGCATTTCCTTGTTGAGCAATTCAGGCGGCTGTTGCGCGTACCCTGTGGGAGCGGGGTTTTCCGCCCATTG
>NZ_JBMAWR010000009.1:0-191367 GCF_048586865.1 Pseudomonas bharatica
GATCGAGGCTCTTTCGAAAGTTGTGCCCCCTTTTGGTGCCAGCAGCAACTGGTTAGACTTCGCGCCTTTCTGCCAGGACCCGCACCATGCTGCTGATGCTCTACCTCATTGCGATCACCGCCGAAGCCATGACCGGCGCGCTGTCCGCCGGCCGCCGCGGTATGGACTGGTTCGGGGTGGTGCTGATTGCCTGCGTTACCGCGCTGGGCGGTGGTTCGGTTCGCGATGTGTTGCTGGGCCACTACCCGTTGACGTGGGTCAAGCACCCGGAATACCTGGTGCTGACCAGCGTCGCCGCGTTGCTGACCATCTTCATCGCGCCGCTGATGCGCCATCTGCGTTCGCTGTTCCTGGTACTCGACGCCCTGGGCCTGGTGGCGTTCACCCTGATCGGTTGCATGACCGCCCTGGAACTGGGGCACGGCATGCTGGTGGCGTCCATCAGTGGCGTGGTCACCGGGGTATTCGGCGGCATCCTGCGCGACATTTTCTGCAACGACATCCCGCTGGTGTTCCGCCGTGAGCTATACGCCAGCGTTTCCTTCGCTGCCGCCTGGTGCTACATGGGCTGCATCTGGCTGAAACTGCCCGCCGAACAATCGATCCTGATTACCCTTTTCGGCGGCTTCCTCCTGCGCCTGCTGGCGATCCGCTTCCACTGGGAAATGCCCAAGTTCCACTACAACGACGAGCATTGACGCTCGGCATGCTGCCTGAGCGCCCATTCCACGTGCTCGCGGACCAGCTCCGAGGGATGCTCGCGGCGTGCATTCAGGGCCTCCAGCACCGGTATGGTCGAAGGTGCATTGCCCAGGCCCACCGCCAGGTTGCGTAGCCAGCGCTCGTAGCCGGCGCGCCTGAGCGGCGAGCCCTCGGTACTGGCGAGGAAGCGTTCCTCATCCCACATGAACAGCTCGGCCAGGCCGGCGTTGTCCAGGCCGTGGCGCGGCTTGAAGTCGTTTTCCACGGTGTCCTTGGCGAAGCGGTTCCAGGGGCAGACGATCTGGCAGTCATCGCAACCGAATACACGGTTGCCGATCATCGACCGCAGTTCTTCGGGGATGGCGTTTTTCAGCTCGATGGTCAGGTAGGAAATGCAGCGCCGCGCGTCCAGCACGTAGGGGCCGACGAAGGCGTTGGTCGGGCAGATGTCCAGGCAGGCGCTGCAGCGTCCGCAATGCTCGGTGGCCTGGGCTTCGTCCACCGGCAGCGGGAGGTCGACGAACAGCTCGGCGAGGAAGAAGTAACTGCCTGCCTTGCGGTTGAGCAGCAGGGTGTTCTTGCCGATCCAGCCCAGGCCGGCCTGCTCGGCGATGGCCTTTTCCAGTACCGGCGCGCTGTCGACGAAGGCACGGAAACCGAACGGGCCGATGGCCGTCTGGATGCGCTCGGCCAGTTGCTGCACGCGCTTGCGCACGAGCTTGTGGTAGTCGCGGCCCAGGGCGTAGCGGGAAATGTAGGCCCGTTCCGGCTGGGCCAGGCGCTGGGCCATCTGCGTGTCGCCGGGCAGGTAGTCCATGCGTAGCGAGACTACCCGCACGGTGCCGGGTACCAGTTCGTCGGGATGGGAGCGCTTGCTGCCGTGTGCGCCCATGTAGTCCATTTCGCCGTGATAACCGGCCGCCAGCCAGCGCTCGAGGTGCTGTTCGTGCTCGGCCAGGTCCACGCCGGCGATGCCGACGTGGGCGAAGCCCAGTTCACGCCCCCAATCCTTGATCGAACGGGCGAGGGCGGGGAGGTCGAGGGAAGAGACAGACATGCGAAATAGGGCAATAAAAGGACAGGTGCGTATAATTCTGCCAGACATCGGAGCCCTACGACGCATGCCTCAGACCAAACACCCCCCGCACGAGCCGCTTGTACTGACGCGAGACGTCCTGGCGAGCCTGCCTGCGCGTCCTTTCAATGCCCACAAGGGGCAGTTCGGCCATGTCCTGCTGATTGGCGGTGATCGTGGCACCGGTGGCGCCGTGCTGCTGGGCGCCGAAGCGGCGTTGCGCTGCGGTGCCGGGCTGGTTTCCGTGGCCAGCCGTCCTGAACACGTGCCGGCAGCCCTGGCCCGTTTGCCCGAAGTCATGAGCCTGGGCGTGCATTCCGCGAACCAACTGATGGCACCGATCGAGCGCGCTTCGGTACTGGTGGTCGGCCCCGGGCTCGGCCAGGCGGCCTGGGGGCGGAGCCTGCTGTCGGCAGCAGCCAGTTCGCGCCTGCCGCAGATCTGGGATGCCGATGCCCTGAACCTGCTGGCCTCGTCGCCGATGGCCCTGGTCCGCGGAAGCATCATCACGCCGCATCCCGGCGAGGCCGCGCGCCTGCTGGGCATTTCCACCGAGGCGGTGCAGGCCGACCGCCCCGGCGCGGCGCGCAAGCTGGCGCGCAAATATGCGGCGGTGTGCGTGCTCAAGGGCGCCGGCACCCTGATCGCCGAGCCACACGGCCAATTGGCCGTGTGCAAGCGCGGGCATCCGGCAATGGCAGGGGCGGGGCTGGGCGATGTGCTGAGCGGTGTGCTCGGTGCCCTGCTGGCCCAGGAAATGAGCGCCTGGGATGCCGCCTGCCTCGGTGTCTGGTTGCACGCTTGCGCCGGGGAGCGCCTTGGCGACCAGGGGCGCGGGCTGGCGGCCCACGACCTGGTGCCATCTATTCGTCAGTTGTTGGAGGAGCATTCAGCGTGTCAGGCATAACCCTTTTTCTGGCCGATGAGCAGGCCATGGTCGACTTCGGCGCGCGTATCGCCCAGGTGACCCAAGGTCATGGCGTGATCTTTCTCGAAGGGGACCTCGGCGCAGGCAAGACCACGCTGTCCCGGGGCATCATTCGCGGCCTCGGACATACCGGCGCGGTGAAAAGTCCTACATTTACAGTTGTGGAACCCTACGAGATTGGCGAAGTCCGAGCTTTTCACTTCGATCTTTATCGTCTGGTCGATCCGGAAGAGCTGGAATTCATGGGGATTCGCGACTATTTCGAGGGCGACGCGCTGTGCCTGTTCGAGTGGCCTGGCAAGGGTGAGGGCATTTTGCCAAAGCCGGACCTGACCATTACCATAAGCCCCCAGGCGGGCGGCCGGTGCTTGAGCCTGTCGCCGCAAGGTGCTCGCGGTGAAGCCTGGTGTGCCGCTCTGGCCGTGGAATTCAAATAGAAATGGGGAAAGGTATGCGCTTTCGCGCACTGGTTGCCGTCGTAGGACTGCTGCTTACGGCAGTGACCGCCGAGGCGTTCGCGGCCTCGCAGGTCAAGAGCATGCGTCTGTGGCGGGCGCCGGATAACACCCGGCTGGTCTTCGACCTGTCCGGTCCGGTGGAACACAGCGTCTTCACCCTGACCGCGCCGGATCGCCTGGTCATCGATATCAACGGCGCCACCCTGGCCGCACCGCTGACCGCGTCCACTTCCAATACTCCCATCACTTCCGTGCGTTCGGCCCAGCGCACGCCTACCGACCTGCGCGTGGTCATTGACCTGAACAAGGCGGTCACCCCGAAGAGCTTCACGCTCGCGCCCAATGCACAGTATGGCAACCGCCTGGTGGTCGACCTGTACGACCAGGAAGCCGACGCCATCGCCGCGTCGGCGCCGGCAACGCCGCCGACACCAGCGGCCACCGCCGCCACGCCGCCTGCGGTACCGGTCACCCCGGCGCAGCCGGCGATCAAGCTGCCGCCCGTGCCGAACGGCAAGCGCGATATCGTCATTGCCATCGACGCCGGTCACGGTGGTGAAGACCCGGGTGCCTCGGGCTCCCGCGGCCAGCACGAAAAAGACATCGTGCTGCAGATCGCCAAGGAACTGCAGCGCCAGATCAATACCGAAAAGGGCTTCCGCGCCGAACTGACCCGCACCGGCGACTACTTCATCCCGTTGCGCAAGCGCACCGAGATCGCCCGCAAGAAGGGCGCCGACCTGTTCATCTCGATCCATGCCGATGCGGCACCGTCCAAGGCCGCCTTCGGTGCGTCGGTATTCGCCCTGTCCGATCGCGGCGCAACGTCCGAGACCGCGCGCTGGCTGGCGGACAGCGAGAACCGCTCCGACCTGATCGGTGGTGCCGGCAACGTCAGCCTTGACGACAAGGACCGTATGCTCGCAGGCGTGCTTCTCGACCTGTCGATGACCGCGTCCCTCAGCTCCAGCCTGAACGTGGGGCAGAAGGTGCTGGGCAATATCGGCCGGGTGACCTCGCTGCACAAGCGCCGGGTCGAGCAGGCCGGATTCATGGTGCTGAAGTCGCCGGATATCCCGTCGATCCTGGTGGAAACCGGCTTCATTTCCAACGCCGCCGAAGCAGCCAAGCTGGCCACGCCGAGCCACCAGCAGTCGCTGGCGCGCTCGATCCACAGCGGTGTGAAGCAGTTCTTCCAGCAGAACCCGCCGCCAGGCACCTACATCGCCTGGTTGCGTGACAACGGCAAGATTGCCCAGGGCCCGCGCGAGCACACGGTACGCCCGGGCGAGACCCTGGCGATGATCGCCGTGCGCTACCAGGTCAGCGTCGCCAGCCTGCGCAGCAGCAACAGCCTCAAGAGCGATGAGCTGAAGGTCGGCCAGAACCTCGACATTCCCGCCACTACCCTGGCGGGCCAGCCATGAGTTCCGCTTCGCGAATAGAACTGCTCAGCCCGCGCCTTGCCAACCAGATCGCCGCGGGCGAGGTGGTCGAGCGGCCGGCTTCGGTGATCAAGGAACTGTTGGAAAACAGCCTCGACTCCGGCGCCCGGCGCATCGATGTCGAAGTCGAGCAGGGTGGAGTAAAGCTGCTCAAGGTGCGCGACGACGGCAGCGGTATCGCCTCCGACGACCTGCCGCTGGCACTGGCGCGTCACGCCACCAGCAAGATCCGTGATCTCGAGGACCTGGAGCGGGTAATGAGCCTTGGCTTCCGTGGCGAGGCCCTGGCGTCGATCAGTTCCGTGGCGCGCCTGACCCTGACGTCGCGCACCCGCGACGCCCAGCAGGCCTGGCAGGTGGAAACCGAAGGCCGCGACATGGCGCCCCGGGTGCAGCCCGCGGCCCATCCGGTAGGCACGTCGGTGGAAGTGCGCGACCTGTTCTTCAATACGCCGGCGCGACGCAAGTTCCTCAAGACCGAGAAGACCGAATTCGACCATCTCCAGGAAGTGATCCGGCGCCTGGCCCTGGCGCGCTTCGATGTCGGGTTCCACCTGCGTCATAACGGCAAGAGCATTCTCAGCCTGCATGAGGCGCCGGACGAGCTGTCCCGGGCGCGGCGTGTCGGGGCGATCTGCGGGCCGGGTTTTCTTGAGCAGGCGCTGCCGATCGAAATCGAACGCAATGGCCTGCGCCTGTGGGGCTGGGTCGGGTTGCCGACCTTTTCGCGCAGCCAGGCGGACCTGCAATATTTCTTCGTGAACGGCCGCGCGGTACGCGACAAGCTGGTCGCCCACGCAGTGCGCCAGGCGTACCGCGATGTGCTGTTCAATGGTCGGCACCCGACCTTCGTGCTGTTCCTCGAACTCGATCCGACCGGCGTCGATGTCAACGTTCATCCGACCAAGCATGAGGTGCGCTTCCGCGATGGGCGCATGGTCCATGACTTCCTCTACGGCACGCTGCACCGGGCACTGGCCGATGTGCGGCCGGACGACCAGGTGGCCGCACCGGCGGCGACCGAGGAAATCATCCGGGCTACCGGCTTGCAGGCCGGGGAGTTCGGGCCGCAGGGCGAGATGCGGCTTTCCGCTGCCGTGCTGGAGCAGCCGCTCGCGGCGCCCTCGGCGAGCCCTGCCGGCAGCGGTTACCAATACAACTACACGCCGCGACCGACTGCCAGCGTGCCGGTCGAGGAGGCGCGCGAGGTCTATCGCGAGTTCTATTCGCCGTTGGCCAATGCGCAACCGGCGCCGCTGCCGGAGAGCGAGCGCGACATTCCCCCGCTGGGCTACGCCCTGGCGCAACTGAAAGGCATCTATATCCTGGCCGAGAACGCCCATGGCCTGGTGCTGGTGGACATGCACGCGGCCCATGAGCGGATCATGTACGAGCGCCTGAAGATCGCCATGGCCAGCGAAGGCCTGAGCGGCCAGCCGCTGCTGGTGCCGGAGTCCCTGGCCCTGAGCCAGCGCGAGGCGGATTGCGCGGAAGAGCATGCCCAGTGGTTCCAGCGTCTGGGCTTCGAATTGCAGCGCCTGGGCCCGGAAAGCCTGGCGATCCGGCAGATTCCGGCGCTGCTCAAGCAGGCCGAGGCCAATCGCCTGGTGCAGGACGTTCTCGCCGACCTGATGGAATATGGCACCAGCGACCGGATCCAGGCGCACCTGAACGAGTTGCTTGGCACCATGGCCTGCCACGGCGCAGTGCGGGCCAACCGGCGCCTGGCCATCCCGGAAATGAATGGCCTGTTGCGCGACATGGAAAACACCGAGCGCAGCGGCCAATGCAATCATGGTCGCCCGACCTGGACCCAGATGGGCCTGGACGACCTGGACAAACTGTTCCTGCGCGGTCGTTGAAAGAATGGCGTTGTCGAAACCTCCTGCGATATTCCTGATGGGCCCGACCGCGGCGGGCAAGACCGACCTGGCCATCGAACTGACCAAGGTGCTGCCCTGCGAGCTGATCAGCGTCGACTCGGCGTTGATCTATCGCGGCATGGATATCGGCACGGCCAAGCCGTCGAAGGACATCCTCGCGGCCCATCCCCATCGTCTGATCGACATCCTCGATCCGGCAGAAAGCTATTCCGCTGCGGATTTCCGCCGCGATGCCCTCGACGCCATGGCCGATATAACCGCGAGGGGCAAGATTCCGTTGCTGGTGGGCGGCACCATGCTTTATTACAAGGCCCTGCTGGAAGGCCTGGCGGATATGCCGGCGGCCGACCCGCAGGTGCGCGCCGACCTGGAAGCCCAGGCGCAGCGGCAGGGCTGGCAGGCACTGCATGACGAACTCGCAGCGGTCGATCCGGTCTCGGCGGCGCGTATCCATCCGAATGATCCGCAGCGCCTGATCCGTGCGCTCGAAGTGTATCGGGTGAGCGGTTCAACGATGACGTCACATCGTTTGCGTCAAGCTGAGCAAAGTAATAGCACTGACCCTTCTGGGCAGGGGCAATTGCCCTATACTGTCGCCAGCCTGGCCATCGCCCCGCAGGACCGACAGGTTCTGCATGAGCGAATTGCAGCAAGATTCACGCAAATGCTGGAACAGGGCTTCATTGACGAGGTCCGATTGCTGCGTGCGAGAAGTGACTTGCACGCGGGACTGCCGTCTATACGGGCAGTTGGTTATCGCCAGGTCTGGGATCACCTTGATGGCAAGCTGACTTCAGTTGAAATGCAGGAGCGCGGCATCATTGCCACCCGCCAGTTGGCGAAGCGGCAATTTACCTGGTTGCGCAGTTGGGCCGGCCTTCATTGGTTGGACAGCCTGGCTTGCGACAATCTGTCTCGCACCTTGAAATACCTCGGGAGCGCCTCCATATTGGGCTGAATCCCGCAAATTGCCGTCTATCCTTGGGGGTGGGGCGGCTTGAGCCATCAGTTTTCTTGTTTTTTTACTATTGATCCTTACAGGAGTGCGGCATATGTCAAAAGGGCATTCGCTACAAGACCCTTACTTGAATACTTTGAGAAAGGAAAAAGTCGGGGTTTCGATCTATCTGGTCAACGGCATCAAGCTGCAAGGCACCATCGAGTCCTTCGACCAATTCGTCATCCTGCTGAAGAACACCGTCAGCCAGATGGTGTACAAACACGCAATCTCGACCGTCGTTCCGGTCCGTCCGATTCGTCTGCCTAGCGCAGCTGATGCCGATCACGGCGACGCTGAGCCAGGTAACGCCTGATAGGAGCCTGCTTTGTTCTTTGAGCGCCACGGTGGTGGTGAACGGGCCGTTCTCGTTCATCTGGAAGGTCAGAGCCCTGAGGCGCGCGAAGACCCGCAGGAGTTCCAGGAGCTGGCCTTGTCGGCCGGCGCCGATATCGTTGCGCTTGCCAATGTGGCGCGACACCAGCCAACTGCCAAGTTCCTGATCGGCAGCGGCAAGGTCGAGGAACTGCGCGACCTGGTCAAGGCCGAAGAGGCCGACCTGGTCATCTTCAACCACACCCTTACGCCCAGCCAGGAACGTAACCTCGAGCGTGTCTTTGAGTGTCGCGTGCTGGACCGTACCGGGCTGATCCTCGACATTTTCGCCCAGCGTGCCCGTACCCACGAAGGCAAGCTGCAGGTCGAACTGGCGCAGCTCGAACACATGAGCACGCGCCTGGTTCGCGGCTGGACCCACCTTGAACGGCAGAAAGGCGGTATCGGTCTGCGTGGTCCGGGTGAAACCCAGCTGGAAACCGACCGCCGCCTGCTGCGAGTGCGCCTGCGCCAGATCAAGGCGCGCCTGGAGAAGGTGCGCAGCCAGCGTGAACAGGCGCGACGCGGGCGCAAGCGGGCCGACGTACCTTCGGTTTCACTGGTGGGCTATACCAACGCCGGCAAATCGACCCTGTTCAATGCCCTGACCTCGTCCGAGGTCTATGCCGCCGACCAGCTCTTCGCCACCCTCGACCCGACCTTGCGCCGTCTCGAACTGGGCGACATCGGGCCGATCGTGCTGGCGGACACCGTGGGCTTCATTCGTCACCTGCCGCACAAGCTGGTCGAGGCTTTTCGGGCTACGCTCGAAGAGTCGAGCAACTCCGACCTGCTGCTGCATGTGATCGATGCCCACGAGCCCGAACGCATGGCGCAGATCGAGCAGGTGATGGCGGTGCTCGGCGAGATCGGTGCCGAAGGCTTGCCGATCCTCGAGGTGTATAACAAACTCGACCTGCTTGAAGGCATTGAGCCACATATCCAGCGCAATGCCGACGGCAAGCCTGAAAGGGTGTGGGTCTCGGCCCGCGAGGGTCGCGGACTGGAGTTGGTGGGGCAGGCGATTGCCGAATTGCTGGGGGATGACCTGTTCATCGGCACCCTTCGCCTGGAACAGCGCTACGCGCGTTTGCGTGCGCAATTCTTTGCGGCGGGGGCCGTGCAGAACGAAGAACACGACGAGGAGGGCAGCAGCCTGTTGGCCGTGCGTTTGCCGCGGGCCGACTTCAACCGCCTGGTGGCGCGCGAAGGGCTGGAGCCGGTCGAGTTCATCGAACAACATACTTTGCAATAAATGCCTGGCGACGCGGTCAGGCAGCCGTCACAGGCATTCTGTAGCATTGGACGGCGCGCCGTTTGGCGCGTCTTTGCTTTATCAGATGGAGAGCGCTATGGCTTGGAATGAGCCGGGTGGCAACTCGAACAATCAGGATCCCTGGGGTGGGCGTCGCGGCGGTAGTGGTGGCGGCGGCGGCGACAAGAAAGGCCCTCCGGATCTCGACGAGGCCTTCCGCAAGCTGCAGGACAGCCTGAACGGCATGTTTGGCAGCGGCAAGAAACGTGGTGGTGGCGACAGCCTTCCCAAAGGTGGCGGCTTCGGCCTGCTCGGCGTCGGCCTTGCCGTACTGGCGGCCATCTGGCTGTACAGCGCGGTCTACGTCGTGGACGAGCAGGAGCAGGCCGTGGTGCTGCGCTTCGGCAAGTACTACGAGACCGTAGGGCCGGGCCTGAACATCTACTTCCCGCCGATGGACCGCAAGTACATGGAAAACGTCACGCGCGAGCGTGCGTACACCAAGCAGGGCCAGATGCTGACCGAGGACGAGAACATCGTCGAGGTGCCGCTGACCGTGCAGTACAAGATCAGCAACCTGCAGGACTTCGTCCTGAACGTCGACCAGCCTGAAGTCAGCCTGCAGCACGCGACCGACAGCGCCCTGCGCCACGTGGTCGGCTCGACCGCGATGGACAAGGTGCTGACCGAAGGCCGCGAGCAGATGGCCGTGGAGATCAAGGAGCGTCTGCAACGCTTCCTCGACACCTACCGTACCGGCATCACCGTCACCCAGGTCAACGTGCAGAGCGCGGCAGCCCCGCGTGAAGTACAGGAGGCCTTCGACGACGTGATCCGTGCCCGTGAAGACGAGCAGCGTGCCCGCAACCAGGCCGAGTCCTACGCCAATGGCGTGGTGCCGGAAGCCCGTGGTCAGGCACAGCGCATCATCGAGGACGCCAACGGCTACCGCGATGAAGTCATCTCCCGTGCCAAGGGTGAGGCCGACCGCTTCACCAAGCTGGTCGCCGAGTACCGCAAGGCACCTGAGGTCACCCGCGAGCGTCTGTACCTGGAGACCATGCAAGAGGTCTACAGCAACACCAGCAAGGTGCTCGTCACCGGCAAGGACGGGCAGAACAACCTGCTCTACCTGCCGCTGGACAAGATGGTCGGTGGTAGCCGCAGTGCCAGTGCACCGGTAAACAGCGCGCCTGCGACTTCGGTCAACGACGCCGCCCGTGCCGTGGACCTGCAACAGCAACAGCAAGTGCGCACCAGGGAGAGCCGCTGATGAGCAATAAATCGCTGATCGCCCTGATTGTCGGCGTGGTCCTGGCCATCGTGGCCTGGAACAGCTTCTACATCGTGGCCCAGACCGAGCGCGCGGTGCTCCTGCGCTTCGGCAAGGTGGTCCAGGCGGATGTCCAGCCCGGCCTGCAACTGAAGATCCCGTACGTCAACCAGGTGCGCAAGTTCGACGCCCGCCTGATGACCCTCGACGCCCCGACCCAGCGGTTCCTGACCCTGGAGAAGAAAGCGGTGATGGTCGATGCCTACGCCAAATGGCGGGTCAAGGACGCCGAGCGCTTCTACACCGCGACCTCCGGCATGAAGCAGATCGCCGACGAGCGCCTGTCCCGTCGTCTGGAAAGCGGCCTGCGCGACCAGTTCGGCAAGCGCACCCTGCATGAAGTGGTTTCCGGTGAGCGCGATGCGCTGATGGCCGATATCACCGCTTCCCTGAACCGCATGGCGGAGAAGGAGCTGGGCATCGAGGTGGTGGACGTTCGCGTCAAGGCCATCGACCTGCCGAAGGAAGTGAACCGCAGCGTGTTCGAGCGGATGAGCACCGAGCGTGAGCGTGAAGCCCGCGAGCACCGCGCCAAGGGTAACGAGCTGGCCGAAGGCATCCGTGCCGACGCCGATCGTCAGCGCCGGGTACTGCTGGCGGAAGCCTATCGCGAGTCGGAAGAGACCCGCGGTGACGGTGATGCCCAGGCGGCGGCGATCTACGCCAAGGCCTACGGCCAGGACCAGGAGTTCTACGCGTTCTACCGTAGCCTGAATGCCTACCGCGAGAGCTTCAGCAGCAAGGACGATGTTCTGGTCCTCGACCCGAGCAGCGAGTTCTTCCGCTTCATGAACAAAGCGAAACCTTGAAGTCGAATCACCCCGCTGGGCGGCTAATGCGTCGGGCGGGGTGATTTCTGCAAGACAACGGGTGTATGATGCGGCAGCCGGGAAATTCCCGGCTTTTTTGCGTCTGCGAGATCGAATGCCGGAACAGGCCCGCGATCCGGGGCGCGACCAATGATTCACGAGGGTCTCGGCACTGCGGCAACGCTGGAATCGGCGCTGCGCGCGTGATTTGCCGGAACCTGCTTCACTCACGGCCGCGCCCGCGGGCTGGCCGCCCGGACCACAGGGGAAATGGCGTAATGGCAACGGTAGACCGCTGGCTGCTGCCAGATGGCATCGAAGAAGTACTGCCACCTGAAGCGACGCGCATCGAGATCGCGCGTCGTCAGGTGTTGGATCTGTTCCAGAGCTGGGGTTACGAGTTCGTCGTGACTCCCCATATCGAGTACCTGGAATCGCTGCTCACCGGTGCCGGTCAGGACCTGGACCTGCGGACCTTCAAGGTGGTCGATCCACAATCCGGCCGGCAGATGGGCTTCCGTGCCGACATCACGCCGCAGGTCGCGCGCATCGATGCGCATACCCTGCGCCGCGAAGGCCCGAGCCGCCTGTGCTACGCCGGCAGCGTCCTGCACGCTCAGCCACGGGCCCTGTCGACCTCGCGCAGCCCGATCCAGCTCGGTGCCGAGCTGTACGGCGACGCCAGCCCGGTCAGCGACGTGGAAGTGATCAGCCTGATGCTGGCCATGCTGCAACTGGCCGACGTGCCGGATGTGCACATGGACCTCGGCCATGTCGGTATCTACCGCGGCCTGGCCCGTGCCGCCGGGCTGTCCGGTGCGGTCGAGCAACAGCTGTTCGATGCCCTGCAGCGCAAGGCCATCGACGAAGTCATCGCCCTGACCGCCAACCTGCCGGCAGACCTGGCCGGCATGCTCCGCGCTCTGGCCGAGCTGTGCGGCGGCCGCGAAGTGCTGGAAGCCGCCCGCGTGCGCCTGGGCCGTGCCCCGGCCGCAGTGCTGGCAGCGCTGGATGACCTGATGAGCATCGCCGACCGGTTGACCGCGCGTTATCCGGACCTGCCGTTGTATTTCGACCTGGGCGAGCTGCGTGGCTACCACTACCACACCGGTGTGGTGTTCGCCGCGTTCGTCCCGGGTGTCGGCCAATCGATCGCCCAGGGCGGTCGCTACGACGATATCGGAGCTGACTTCGGCCGGGCACGTCCGGCCACCGGTTTCTCCACGGATTTGAAGACCCTGGTAACACTGGGGCGGGCAGAGGTCGTGTTGCCCACTGGCGGGATCTGGATGCCCGACAGTGTGGATGCGGCTCTGTGGCAGTTGGTCTGCCAGTTGCGCAGTGACGGTCAGCGGGTTGTGCAGGCATTGCCTGGCCAGCCGCTGGCTGCCGCCATCGAGGCGGACTGCGACCGGCAATTGATTCTGCAAAACGGGCTCTGGCAGGTTCTGCCACTGGCCATCTGAGATTAGCCGCCGGCCCTCTCGCCGGCGCCAAGTTTGCGCGAATGAGGACAAGTGTTATGGGTAAGAATGTCGTAGTCCTGGGCACCCAATGGGGTGATGAGGGCAAAGGCAAGATCGTCGATCTGCTGACCGAACATGCCGCCGCCGTAGTGCGCTACCAGGGTGGCCACAACGCAGGTCACACCTTGGTGATCGACGGCGAGAAAACCGTGCTGCACCTGATTCCTTCGGGCGTCCTGCGCGAAGGCGTGCAGTGCCTGATCGGCAACGGCGTGGTCGTCGCTCCCGACGCCCTGCTGCGTGAAATCACCAAGCTGGAAGAAAAAGGCGTCCCGGTTCGCGATCGCCTGCGTATCAGCCCGGCCTGCCCGCTGATCCTGTCCTACCATGTGGCCCTCGACCAGGCACGCGAGAAGGCCCGTGGCGAGCAGAAGATCGGCACCACCGGTCGTGGCATCGGCCCGGCCTACGAAGACAAGGTCGCTCGTCGTGGCCTGCGTGTCGGCGACCTGTTCCACCGCGAGCGTTTCGCCGCCAAGCTGGGCGAGCTGCTGGACTACCACAACTTCCAGCTGGTCAACTACTACAAGGAGCCGGCCATCGACTTCCAGGAAACCCTGGACCAGTGCATGGCCTACGCCGAGCAACTGAAGCCGATGATGCTCGACGTCACCGCCGAGCTGCACGCCCTGCGCCGCGCCGGCAAGGACATCATGTTCGAAGGCGCCCAGGGCTCGCTGCTGGACATCGACCACGGTACCTACCCGTACGTCACCAGCTCCAACACCACCGCTGGCGGCATCGCCACCGGTTCCGGCGTTGGCCCGATGTACATCGACTACATCCTCGGCATCACCAAGGCCTACACCACCCGCGTCGGTTCCGGCCCGTTCCCGACCGAACTGTTCGATGACGTCGGTGCCTACCTGGCCAAACGCGGCCATGAGTTCGGTGCCACCACCGGCCGGGCCCGTCGTTGTGGCTGGTTCGACGCCGTCATCCTGCGTCGCGCCATCGACGTCAACAGCATCTCGGGCCTGTGCCTGACCAAGCTGGACGTGCTGGACGGCCTGGAAACCATCCGCATCTGCGTGGGCTACAAGAACGAAAACGGTGCCGTCATCGACGCTCCGACCGACGCCGACAGCTACATCGGCCTGGAGCCGGTGTACGAAGAAATGCCGGGCTGGAGCGAATCGACCGTGGGCGCCAAGACCCTGGACGAGCTGCCGGCCAACGCCCGTGCCTACATCAAGCGCGTGGAAGAGCTGGTCGGTGCGCCGATCGACATCATCTCGACCGGTCCTGACCGCAACGAGACTATTGTCCTGCGTCATCCTTTCGCCTGATTTAGCCAAGCGATAAAGCCAAAGGCCCCTTTTTAGGGGCCTTTGGCGTTTTTGACCCTCTGCTGCGGCACAAGCCTTGCTGTGAAATTGCCTTCAGGATTGCCATCACTGTAATGGCTCCAAATAGCAGAGGGATTCATTGTGTCTGCCGTTATCTCATTGTTACGAAGCCGCCTCTTGCGGCCTGTCTTTGTGGCGCTTGGTATCGCTCTTTTGGTGCAGGTGGTCGTCGCTGTGGTGTTGACCCGCAGCACGGTCACGGCATTGGAGGCCGATCTGGGCGATCGCCTGGGCGCCGACAGCCAGAAACTGGCAACCGAACTCGACCAGGCGGCCAAGGAAGTCAGCTCGGGGCTGAGCAGCCTTTCCGAAAGTACCCGCCAGCGTCTTACCGCCGGTTTATCGTCGCGCCTGGAAGAAGAGCAGGCGCAACTGCGCGCCACCCTGGAGAAGAACCTGCGCGACTCGGCCAACGACATGGCCGAACTGCTCGCCTCGGTGGCACCCCGGGCCATCTGGGACGTGGACGTGCCGACCCTGTCGGAGTTCGCCCGTCGTGCCCAGCGCAATCCCAACGTGCTTTTCGTCGTCTATGACGACGCCCAGGGCGAGCACCTTACGCGCTACCTGAACCGCCAGAACCCGATCAACCAGGCCCTGCTCGACAAGGGCAAGGGCGAGCGCGCCCTCGACAAGGTGCTGGATGCCGCGCGCAACGACCCGGCGGTGTACTTCGTCGAGGCCTCGATCAACCCCAATGGCGCCGAGATCGGCAAAGTCTTGATGGGGATCTCCACCGCCTCGGTGGACGCCGAACTGCAAGCCCTGGACAAGCGCTTCTCCGCCCTGATCGCCAGCGGCGACCAATTGGTGGCCGACAGCCTGACCAGCGCCGCTGCCGACAGTACCAAGGCCCTGCAAAGCCGCCTGCAGACCGCCCAGGGCAGCGCCTTGCAAATGAAGGCCAACACCTCGCAAAGCGTGCAGGATGCCGCAACCACCCTGCGCTGGCGCATCGGTGCGGGCCTGGCGCTGGTCGGTTGCGGTGTGCTGCTGGTGGTAGCGATCGTTCTGGGTCGGCGCGTGGTCAACAAGCTGCGCCTGCTGATCGCCGCGCTCGATGACCTGGCCGCCGGCGACGGCGATCTGACCAAGCGCGTAGCCATCGACAGCCGCGACGAGATCGGCGACATGGCCGCGGCGGTCAACCGCTTCGTCGACAAGTTGCAACCCATTGTCCGCGAGGCCGGCGAAGTGGCGCAGCGCACCGGTGTGGAGATCAGCAGCATGGCCCAGCGCAGCGCCGGCGCCGACTCTGCTGCTGCATTGCAGCGTGACGAGGTGGCGGAAAGCCTGCGCGCCCTGTCGAGCATGGCCGATGAGGCGCAGGCGGAAAGCCGTGCCATGCAGGAGGCCTTGCAGCAGGTAGTGGATATCCGCCAGGCCACCGACGAGAACAGCCGCAGCTCGGCCCAGGTCGCCACGTTGATCGAGGCGCTGGCCGGCCAGGTGGATACCGGCTCCAAGGTGATCGAGCGCCTGGCCGAGCAGAGCGAGCAGATCGAAGTGGTGCTGACCGTGATCCATGGCATCGCCGAGCAGACCAACCTGCTGGCGCTCAACGCGGCGATCGAGGCGGCGCGGGCCGGGGAGACCGGGCGCGGCTTTGCCGTGGTAGCCGACGAAGTGCGGGCACTGGCGAGCAAGACGCAAAGCTCGACGGGCGACATCCAGGCCCATATCGGCGCGCTGCAGCAAGGCGCCAAGGAAGCCGTGGCGGCGATCAGCCAGGCCGGGCGCCAGGCCAGCGAAGGTTTGCTGGTGCTGCGCGACAACGCCCGTCTGCAACAGTCGGTGCAGGCCTCGGTAGAGCAGGTGCATGCAGCCATCGGCCTGGCCACCCGCGCTGCCGAGCAACAGGCCCAGGGCGCGCAGGCGGTAAGGGGAAGGGTGGAAAACATCCATGTCCAGGCCGAACGCGCGGCCCAGGTGGTCATGCAGACCACCGCCAGCAGCAAGGTGCTCGATGAACTGGCGGCCCAGCTCAAGGCCAGCCTGGGCCAGTTCCGCGCCTGATCAGGCGCGGTTCAGGTACATCCGGGTGGTCAGCAGGTACACCGGCAACCCGGACACCAGGATCAGCAGCGCCGCGTAGGGCGCCGCCGCAGCGAACTCGACGTTGGCGGTATGCGCCCAGACCTCGGTGGCCAGGGTGGTCATGCCGGTGGGGCTGAGCAGCAGGGTCGCGGTGAGTTCCTTCATGGCGTCGAGGAACACCAGGGCGAAGGCGGCGGCCAGGGCCGGGAAGATGATCGGCAGGGTGATCCGGCAAAACGCCATGAACGGCGTCGCGCCGAGTGTGCGTGCCGCCTCTTCCAGCTGTGGTGCGGCCTTGGTCAAGGCCGTGCGCACCGGCGCCTGGGCCAGCGGCAGGAACAGCAAGGCATAGGCCAGCAGCAACAGCCCGGTGGTCTGGTACAGCGCCGGCACATAGTGCAGGGCGAAATACACCAGGGTCAGCGCAATCACCAGCCCCGGCAGGGCATGCAACAGGTACGGCAGGCGCTCGGCCCAGATCGCCAGCCGGCCTTTGTAGCGCACCACCAGGAAGCTGACCGGCAGGGCCAGCAGCAGGCTCACGCCGGCACCACCCAAGGAGATCGACAGCGACGACAGCAGCGCCCGGCTGATGTCCGCCACCGGGAAGGCCGCCGACGAACCCACGCTCAACCAGTACGCCAGCATCCCCAGCGGAATGCCGCTGCCGAGGATCGCCAGGCCCAGGCAATACGCCTGGCCCAGCGGCATCCAACCGCGCAGGCGGATCGGCGCGCCGCGCCGGGCCACGCCCTGGCCGATCCGCACATGCCGCGCCTTGCCGCGCACCCGCAGTTCCAGCCACAACATCAGCAAGCACATCAGCAGCAGCACGGCGGACAGCATCGCCGCGTTGGCATTGCTGAACTCCAGCTCGAATTGCTGGTAGATCGCTGTGGTGAAGGTCTGCAGGTTGAGGATCGACAGGGCGCCGAACTCCACCAGCATGTGCAGGGCGATCAGCAGGCAGCCACCAAGGATCGACGGCCACAGCAGCGGCAGGGTGACCCGGCGGAACACCGCCCGGCGGTTGCAGCCCATGGTTCGTGCCGACTCTTCCAACGAGGTATCGAGGTTGCGCAGGGTCGCTGCCACCGGCAGGAACACCAGCGGATACTTGGACAGGCTCATCACCAGGATCGCGCCCCACAGCCCTTCGAATTTCGGGCTCAGGGACACCCAGGTGAAGCCACTGACGAAGGACGGCACGGCGAACGGCAGGCACAACACCACGCCCCACAGGCGCCGCCCGGGCAGGTCGCTGCGTTCCAGCAGCCAGGCCAGGGACAGGCCGACCACCGCACAGGTGACGGTGACCCCGACCATCAGCAGCAAGGTATTGCGCATCAGGCCCCAGACGAAGGGCCGCCAGATCAGGCGCAGAGCCTCGTGCCAGCCGGCTTCCCAGGTCTTCATCGCTACGTACAGCAGCGGCAGCAGGCTCAGCCCCACCAGCAGCAGGACCGGCAGCACCACCCACACCGACGGGCGCTTGCGCCGCGGCACGAAGCCGCTTTTCAGCTCCACGGGAAGCGCGGCGCTCATCAGAGCAGGCCGACTTCGCGTTCGAGTTCCAGCGCTTCCTCGGCATTACCCAGGTCGGCCGGGGTGATCTTCGGCGGACGCAGGTCTTCGAACGGCTTCAGGCCCTGGTCGGAGACCATGCCCTTGTGCAGCGGGTACTCGGCGGTGGTCTGGGTGATGACGCGCTGGCCTTCTTCGCTGGCCATCCAGGCGAGCAGGGCCTGGGCTTCCTTCGGATGCTTGCTGGCCTTGACCGCAGCGGCGCCGGAAATGGTCATCAGGCCGCCGACGTCGCCGTCCGCCAGGTAATACAGTTTGGAATCCAGCTGGCCGCGCTCCTTCTTCAGCGCATACCAGTAGTAGTTGTTGACCAGCACCGCAGCCACTTCGCCGTTTTCCACGGCCTTCAGGGCGACCATGTTGTTGGTGTAGGTCTTGCCGAAGGCCTTGAGTCCGGTCAGCCATTCCTCGGCGGCTTCGCGGCCGTGCATTTTCAGGATGGCCACGGCCTGCTCCTGGAAGGCACCGCTGGTCGGCACGAAGCCGATCTTGCCGTCCCACTCCGGACCGGCGAAGTCCATCACCGATTGCGGCAGGTCCTTTTCGTCGATTTCCTTGGGATTGAAGGCCACGACCCGGGTGCGTGCGGTCACGCCCATCCAGGTACCGTTGGCGGCGACGAATTCCTTGGGCAGGACGTCCAGGGTCGATTGATCGATGGTCGCCAGCAGGCCCAGTTCGCCGAGGTTGTTCAGCGGCGGGGATTCCTCGGTGTAGATCACATCGGCGGGAGAACGCTCGCCTTCCTCGATGATCTGGCTGGCCAGCTGGTTGCTGCTGCCCTTGCGGATGTTGATATGGATGCCGGTCTTGGCCTCGTAGGCCTTGGCGATGGCTTCGCCGATTTCCTTGTGCTGGCCGTTGTAGAGCGTCAGGGTCACCGGATCGGCGGCCATCGCGGCAGGTGCGGCAAGCACCAGGCCGAGAAGGGAAACGGCCAGGCCGCGCAAAATCGGGTTACTGCGAATCGTCATGCGGGTCAATCCTCGCTTGCGGCTACATATTTGGAAACAATGGTAAACGAAATCGTTTCTCAAGTGGCTGCATGGCGGGAATTTCATGAGCTGACTATCGGATTTCCGCTTTATCGAAAGAACACTGCCGGACCCTGTGGGAGTCCGCCAGCCTTTCAGGCTGCGCTGTCGCACAGAGAACAGTTCCAAGGCACGACGCGTACCTGTGGGAGCGGGTTTACCCGCGATTGCTATGGTGAATTCACTACAGCAATCGCGGGTAAACCCGCTCCCACAGGGTCCGCGTCGCTCCCTGAATCTACCAACCCGCGATCCCGCCCTGCGCCGCCATCACCTGGTCCTGGGTCAACAACGCCTCCACCAGGAAGAACGTCGCACAAGCCGATTCCACCATTTGCTCCTGATCCACCCCGGTCCGGTAGTAATGCCCGACAAAGCACCCCTGCTGCACCTCCAGCGACATCAACCCTTCAAGCTGTTTGAACGCGAGGTCCCGCCATTCATTCATCCCCGGCAGGCATTGCCATAGGCGCAGCAACGCCAGCGAGGCGATGGCCATGGCACAGGGATCGGCATCGCCCATGTCCTTGCCCCAGCGTTCCAGCCAATAGGCACACGCTTCACGGGCCGGCGCCGCATAGACGCCGCCATAAAGCTTCACCGCTTCAGCCAGCCCGAGCATTGCCCAGGCCTGCCCCCGTGCCCATTGGCCAGCCGGACCACGGCTGATGCGACCGTCTTCATCGAACTGCGCATGGCTCGCCCACGCCCCGCCTTCCCCGCGCAAGGTGCGAAGACACAGCTCCAGATGACTGCGTGCCATCTCGCGCTTGTCCGCCTGCAGATGCATCAACGCCAACGTTGGCGCCAGCGCATCGATATTCAGGGTCGCATCCCCGCGGTCGCCACCCCCCATGCCGGGGCCCAGCGGCCAGCCGCCGATATCCGGGCGGTAATCCCGGGCCAGGGTGTCGGCAGCACGCAAGGCAAGCTCCCGTGCCGGTTGATCCTGGGCCAGGCGCCCGCCAAAGGCGGCGCCGTACCAGAACACGAAACTGCGGTTCAGGCTCGGCTCGTCCAGCTGCGCTACCAGTTGGCGACTCCAGAACGCGGCCTGGTCCAGATCTTCGCTGAGCTCGGTGTACGCCGCCCGCCGCCACCACAGCCCGGCCCAGAAACCACCCAGCCACGAGCCGCGCCGCGAGAGTTTCCATTTGCGTTCGCGGGGCAGGCGGTAGAGCGGGAACTGTTCGCCGCACTGCCGGGAAATGCTGTCGAGCTGCTTGAACAGAGCGTCGACCACCGCCTTGCGCTTACGCTGTGCCGGCATGGGAACGGCCCTCCTCGGTACGACGGGTGCGATACAGGTTGCGGCACAGCACGGCGCCGACCAACAGGGCGACCAGCAGCAGGGTCCAGGCCACTGCGAATCCGCCGGGCTGGCGCAGCAGCACGCCGAACAATGGTGGCCCCACGGCGATACCACCGAAGAAGCCCAGCGACAGCATGCCCGCACTGCCGGCAACACCACCGAACCGCGCATCGCGCAGCAGCATGCTCATGGCCACGGCGTTGCTCGCCACCAGGCTCAGGCCCATGCCGCTCACCCCCAGCCACAACGGCAAGTGGTTGCTGCCCGACGCCTGCTGCATCACCAGCAGGGTCCCGAGGGCAAACAGGAACAGCCCGCCAAGCAGCACGGTTTCATCTTTCAGGCGCGCACCCAGCGGGGTCAGCACCAGGCGCGAAGCGATGCCCATCAGGCCGAAGCAACTGACCATCAAGCCGATTCTGGAAGGGCTGGCCCCAAGGCTGCTGGCATACACGCCGAAGAAGGTGATGAACGACGACAGGCACAACCCGGCGCAAGCCTGGATTGCCATCAGCCGCCGCAGCCAGCCATTGGCCGAGACCACGCGCAGCGGCGCACGGGTGCCTGCCGCTGGCGCGGCGACCCGCCCCGGCACCCACAGCGCCAGCACTAGCGCCACCGGCACCCAGCAGGCCAGCGCCAGACGCCAGCCCAGCCACGCGCTCAAGGCAGGCAGCGCCAACCCTGCAATCAACGCCGACAGTTGCACGCCCGCCTGCTTCAACCCCACCAATGCTGCCTTCGGTGCATCGGCCGTTTGCGCGATGGCCTGGTTGGTCGCCGGATTGGCCAGAGCCTGGGCCACGCCGCAGAACGACAGGGCGATCACCACCCCGACGAAGCCGGGCAGCACCGCCATCAAGCTGAACGACAGCGCTACCAGCAAAAACAGCGCGAGGAGCCCGTTGCGCGAGCCGATCCGCGCCACCAGTGCCCCGGCCCAGGGCGACAGCAGCGCCGCCAGGCCGAAGGCGCTGGTGGTCAGCCAGCCAAGGTGTTCGCGGTCGATGCCGAGGTCGGCGATCAGTTGCGGGCCGAGCACGCCGAGGGCGTAGAAGATCATCATCGGCAGGCCCATGGCGCAGGTCAGCAGGGCGGCCAGGGCGGCGTGCTTTTTCATGGGTTCACCTTGCCCGGTGCCGTGGCGGCCAGCAGATCGCGACCCAGGGTGCTGATCAGCGCATCGTCGGTGCCGTCGAGAATGTGCGTGGTGCGCGCATGCCGGTAGATGCCCGACAGCGGCGACAGCTCGCTCAGGCCCTCGGCGCCCATGATCTGCATCGCCGAGTCCACCGCGCCGGACAGCGCATCCGAGGCCGCCAGCTTGGCCAGGTTGACCTCGATGGCGTTGGGCAGGCCCAGGTCGAACTTCTCCGCCGCATCCCGCAGCAGGCCACGGGCGGCGGCGATATCGCGATATACCTGATAGACCCGCCCGCGCACCAGTTGCTTGTCGGCCAGCCGCGCCAGCTGGCCGCGAGGCGAATGCACCCGCGCGCACAGATCATCGAAGCAGCGCTGCGCCAGCCCTAGCCAGTGCGCAGCCCGCAGCAGGCGGCCAAGGCCGAGACGGCGCTGCATCAAGGCGATGCCCTGACCGGGCTCGTCGAGCACCTGCGAGGCCTCGACCCGCACATTGTCGAAATGCAGTTCGCCCTGGCCCTGTTGGCGCCCCAGCAGGGCCAGTGGCCGAATGAAGCGCAAGCCGGGGCTGTCGGTGGGCACCAGCAGCATCGACAGCGCTTCACCGACCGCGCCGTCGCCGGTGCGGGTGATCACCGTGGCGAAGTCGGCCCGGGCGGCGCGGCAGATAAACCACTTGCGCCCGTTCAGCCGCCAGTGATCGCCCTGCCAGTCGGCACGACACTGCAGGGTCGCCGGGATCGAGCCGATGCTGTCCGGCTCGGACATGGCGTAGCAGGGCACCGACTCGCCACGCAGCAGCGGCAACAGGAATGCCTCGCGCTGCTCCGGACTGGCATGGCGATCCAGCATCCAGGTGTCGAGGGTGGCGTCGCAGCCGAGGATCGCCGGGGCGAATTCGCTGCGGCCTTCCTCGGCGGCCACCGCCAGGTAATCGCTCAGGCGGGTGATCGGGCTGCCCGGATAGAAACTGCCGAACAGCCCGGCCGCCCGGGCCTTTGCCTGCAACCCGGCGGCCAGCACGGCGGCCGCCGGGTCATAGGCGCCCAGCGCCAGTTCATGGGGCAGGATGTGGTCGTCGACGAAGACGCGAACCCGCCGTGCCAGGTCGATTGCCTCAGGAGATGCGTTGCTCATGGCTCAGCCCACCTGGCGTACGGTTTCACCGAGCCCGGCGGCATCGGCGGCGAGGGCGCGCTTGTCGATCTTGCCCGCCGGGGTCAGCGGCAGGTGACGGTAATAGCGCAGGTACTCCGGCAGCTTGTTGACCTCCAGGCCCTGCTCGCGCAGGAACGCGGTGATATCCGCCAGGGCGAGCTTCGCCGCGCCTTCGCGCAGGGTCACGCACAGGCATACGCGCTGGCCGAGGTCGGCATCCGGCACCGGCACGCAGGCCACGGTGACCACGTCCGGGTGGCCCATCATCAGGCCTTCGATCTGCACCGGGCTGATATTGGCGCCGCCGCGAATGATGATGTCCTTCTTGCGTCCGGCCAGCACCAGGTAGCCCTGCGGGTCGATGAAGCCGAGGTCGCCGGTCTTCACCCAGCCTTCGCCGTCGCGGTAGCGCTCGTCCAGCTCCGGTGCGTTGACATACTGCATCGGGCTCAACGGCCCGCGTGCGGTGATCTCGCCGACATCGCCATGGGGGAGCTCGCGGCCCAGGTCGTCGACGATGCGGATTTCGCACACCGCCGGGTTCGGCTTGCCGACGCTGTTGAGCACCACGTCGAGCGGGTCGTCCAGTGTGTTGTGGCAGTTCACTCCGTCGGCCGAGCCGTACAGGCTGATGAAGCCGCAACCGAAGTGCTCGGTGCAGCGCAGCACGGTGGCTTCGTCGATCAGCGAACCGCCGCAGATCAGGCCGCGCAGGCTGGACTTGTCGACATCGGCCAGGGCCGGATCGGCGGCGATGCGCTGGAGCATGGTCGGCACGCCGAGGATGAAGCTCGGGCGCAAGGTCTCGATGGCCTTGATCGCCTCGCCCACGTCGAAGCGCGGCAGCACCACCAGCGAGCCGCCGAGCCAGCACAGCACGCCGAAGGTGGCCGTGGAGCCGAACGACGAGCCCAGCGGCACCAGGTACAGGCCACGGAATTCGGCGCCGTCGTGGCTGATGCGTTGCAGGAAGCGGCCGCGGCCGCCAACCAGGGCATTATGCGAGTAAGCTACCAGCTTGGGTTCGGACTCGGTACCCGAGGACACCAGTAGACGTACCGGCGAATCCGGGCACACCTGCGGCAGGCTGGCGGCATCGATGGGGGCAGCGTCGAGCAGGCTGTCGAGGGTCGACCAGCCGGCGCGGGGCTCGCCGTCGACGATGAGGATGCGCAGCGACAGCAGGGTCGGGCGCAGCGATTCGATCACCTCGCAAAGGTCGATGCCGGCGTACTCCTGCGGCACGATCACCGCCCGGGCATCGCAGCGCCGCACCAGCGACTGGATATCCAGCTTGCCGCGACCCGGCGGGAAGGGCGCGACGATGGCGCCGAGGGCTGCCACTGCCAGGTCGATGGCGCAGCAGCGCCAGGTATTGCTCAACTGGTAGGCCACCACATCGCCGGCGACGATACCGGCCTGGCGCAGGCTGGCGGCCATGCGCAGGGCTGCGTCGAGCAGTCCGGCGTAGCTGACGTTGCCTTCCGGCGACAGCACCGCGGCCTTGTCCGGGGATTCGGCGGCGCGCTGGCGGAACAGGCTGAATACATCCTGGTTGGGATAGCTGCCGTCTTCGCTCCAGCGACGACGGATGTGTAGGGGGACGAGGTCAATGATGCCGGCAGTATTCATAGGAAACTCCACGGAGATTGAACAGCGCGGTAGGCGCGTTGGGACAGGCTCGGGGCCAGGCGCGGATCGGCGGCGAGCAGGGCGAGGTCTGCATGGGCGGTGCTGGCGGGAATGCCGGCTGCGCGGCAGGCGTCCAGCCAGTGCGCGCTGGGTTGTCGGGCGAGGCTGGTCGCGTCGGCTTCGCCGCTGAGCAGGCGCATCAGGGCCCGGTGCTGCTGGCGGGTCTGGCAGTCGAGGGCGAGGACACCGTCGGCGGTGCTGAACAGGCCTTGCAGCAGGGACGGCGAAGGCTCGTCGCAACGGCGGTCGAGAAGCAGGTCGGCGGCGCCCAGCAGCGAGCTGTGCACTGCCGCGCCGTGGCCGTGCAGCTCGCGGTCGAGCAGGGCGGCGCAGATGCCCTGGGTGCTGACCACGCCGCCGAGTACGTCGAGGGCGGTGAACAGGGTGCCGCCGCGAGTACCGGACGCGGCGGCAATGCGCGCGGCGACACCGGACCAGGCCTGCACGGTGAAATCGGTCCCCGGCGCAGCGACCCGGGCATCGCCCCAGCCGCCGGCATAGGCATGGATCAGCGAGGGCTGGGTGGCGTGCAGGTCGGCGGCATCCAGCTGCAGCTCGGCGGCCTTGCCTGGCGCCCAGTTGTGCAGGAACACATCGGCGTCGCGGCACAGCGCGTGGATCTCGGCGCGACCGGCGGCAGACTTGATATCCACCTCGCGCACGTCCTTCAGGTGATTGAGTGCATCGAAGCGCACCGAGCAGCCGTCGGCGCAGGGCGGCATATTGCGCAGCGGATCGCCGCCCGGGGGTTCCAGGCGGATCACCTCGGCACCGAGCAACGACAACAGGTGCCCGGCCAGGGGACCCTGGATGCGACGGCAGGATTCCAGCACGCGGATGCCTTCCAGCGGCAGGCGCATGGGCGATGCACGGCGCAGCGCAGGGGCGGCGACGCCACGGCGGATTTGCCACGGGCTGGCACTGCTGGCCGGGTAGTCGCTGTCGCCTTGCCGCTGCGCCGCATCACGCACCGCCACCAGGGCCACGCCGCACTCGGCGGCAATGGCCTGGATCCGCGCCAGCGGCAGGCCGGCCAGTGCGTCCAGGCACTCGGCAGGCATGGGGGCGACGGCGCGGGCATAGCGCAGCAGGAAGCGTTGCCAGGCCTTGCCGGCAATCGCGTCGCTGACCCCGAGGGCATTCCAGAATTGCCGCCACGGATGACTGTCGAGGGTTTCCAGCTCGAACAGCACGCCATCGGCAGAGAGGAATGGCGGCCGGGCCAGGGCATCGTCAGCCCCGGGCAGCAGGTGTTCGGGATCTTCCGGCGCAGTGGCCCCGGCCAGGTACTGGCCAATGCTCAGCAGCGCGCCGGCGGCGGGTTGCAGGGCCACCTCATGGAAGCGCCCGCCGCGCAATTGGCCGACGGCAGCGGCGAGGCTGCCTTGCCAGGCGAGGGCGGCGTTGAGGGTGGCGAGATAGTTCACGCCCAGGGCCTGGAGCCTGCCACTGGCGCGGCCGTGCACCGACATGAGACCGCAGGCGGCCTGGAGCGTGAATTCGGTGGACAGTTCCAGGGGCAGCGCCGGCAAGCCGGTGAAGCGGGTCTGGAGCGGTTGCAGATCGGGGTGCATCAGTTGCAGCGCCGGACCATCGGGCGCGCCGTCGGCATGGCGCAGGCCGAGGCAGTCGCCCTGGCGTTGCAGGGCGGCGCTCAGGCTCTGCCACGCGGGCAGGCAGGGGCCGCTGCGCCAGCTCAGGCCGGCGTCATCCAGGAGTCGGGACATGGGGAAGCACCTTGGGTGGAACAGTGAATCGGAAAACCGGTGCTACCGTGTCGCAGGCGAGCCGGCGACACGGTGTAGCGGGACTCAGCCGCCAGCGACGGCCGGCAGTACGGTCAGCTTCGCGCCGGGAGCAACGCTGGTAGCGAGGCCGGCGGCGAAGCGGATGTCATCGTCGTTGACGTAGATATTGACGAAGCGGTGCACCTCGTCCTGGTGTACCAGTCGCGCCTTGATCCCCGGGTAGCGGCTGTCGAGGTGGTCGATGATGTGGCGCACCGTCTCGCCCTGGGCCTCGACTTTCTTCTGCCCGTCGGTGAGTGGACGCAGCAGGGTTGGAACCATGACTGAAACCGACATGTGAATCTCCTTTGGTTGATGTCTCATTCCTGGATGGACAGCTGTTCTTCGAACACCCGGCCTTCGACGATGCGGAAGCTGCGGGCCCGGTGCCTGGCCTCGGCCCAGGTCGACAGGATCAGGTAATGCACCTGCGGATCCTGGGCGTGGGCGATGTCCTCGCGACTGGGCCAGGCCTCGCTCGTGGTGTGCGAGTGGTAGAGCACGCGGCACTCCTCGTCGCGCTCGTCCAGTTCGTTCCACACCTCCAATTGCTCGCGCGGATCGAAGCTGAACCAGATTGGCGACGCAGCCTGGTTGCGCATCGGGATCACCCGGCTGGCGAGCTTCTGCGCACAGGGCGCGGCGATCACGCCGCAGGCTTCGAGGGGATGCTCCCGGGCCGCCTGGCGCTGGATCTGCTCCAGCGCCGCGCGGGTGATGCGCAGGGTCATGGCCGCGTCCTCAGTAGGTCGGCAACGCCGGTTCGACGTCGCGGACCCAGGCCAGCACGCCGCCGTCGAGGTTGCGCACCTTGTCCAGGCCGAGCTTGCGCAGGTCGCTGGACACGGCCTGGGAGCGCATGCCCGACTTGCAGGTGATGACCAGTTCGGTGTCGTGGCCGAAGCGTTCGAGAATCTGCTGTGCGACATCGGCGGACCTGGGCATCAGCAGCGCGCCTTCGATGCGCACGATGTCCCATTCGGTCTGCTCGCGGACATCGATGATCACCGGGGCTTTGCCGCCGTCCCTGAGCGACTTCAGTTGCAGCGCGCTGATCAGCGGCACGCTGCTGTCGTCGGCCAGCGAAGGACGGTTGAGGCCGCAGAAGCTCTGGTAGTCGGACAGCGCAGTGATCGCCGCGCGTTTCGGCAGGCGGCGGATCGGCAGCTCGCGGTAATTCATGTCCAGGGCGTCGTAGACCATCAGGCGGCCAAGAAGCGGATCGCCGATACCGACCAGCAGCTTGATCGCCTCGGTGGCCATGATCGACGCGATGGCGGCGCAGAGCACGCCCAGCACGCCGCCTTCGGCGCAGGACGGGGCCAGCTCCGGCGGTGGTGGTTCGGGATACAGGTCGCGGTAGTTGAGGCCGCGTCCGTCCGGAGCGTTTTCCCAGAACACCGAGGCCTGGCCTTCGAAGCGGAAGATCGAGCCCCAGACATAGGGCTTGTTGGCAAGGATGCAGGCGTCGTTGACCAGGTAGCGGGTGGCGAAGTTGTCGGTGCCGTCGAGGATCAGGTCGTAGCGCGAGAACAGCTCCACGGCGATTCCGGGTTCCAGGCGGTCGCTATGGGTGATTACCTTGACCAGCGGGTTTAGCCGGGCGATGGCCTGGCGGGCGCTTTCCACCTTGAGCTCGCCGACGCTGTCGACGGTGTGGATCACCTGGCGTTGCAGGTTGGACTCGTCGACCCGGTCGAAGTCGATCACCCCAAGGGTGCCGACGCCGGCGGCGGCGAGGTAGAGCAGGGTCGGCGAGCCCAGGCCGCCAGCGCCGATCACCAGCACCCTGGCGTTCTTCAGGCGGCGTTGTCCGGTTACGCCCATGTTCGGGATCAGCAGGTGACGGCTGTAGCGGTTCACTTCCTCGCGACTCAGCTCGGCACCGGGTTCAACCAGCGGCGGTAAGGTCATATCGCTTTCTTCCATTCAGTAGATACGAACTGGAATTATTTTCAAATGTGACAGGCGAGGATTCAATGGGGTGGGGCAGGGGATTCGTATGGGAAAGCGTGGAAAAGGTATGAGAAGTGTTGTGGCTGTACCGGCCTCATCGCTGGCAAGCCAGCTCCCACAGATTCAGCGGTACACGCGATCCCTGTGGGAGCTGGCTTGCCAGCGATGAGGCCGGAACTGTCAATCAGGATTCAAAAGTGGCCAGATCCTCGCAGACCGCCGCAAACGCCCCGAGGAATCGATCAGCCTCCTCGATCCCCAATACCAGCGGCGGCTGGATGCGCATCACCCTGTTGTTGTTGGCCGTCACGAACGTCAGGATCCCGTGCTCCTCCGACAGCTTGGTCATCAGCCGCAGCACGAACATGTCCTCCAGGCTCTGCTCCAGCTCTTCCATGGCCGCTTCCAGATGCCGCCGCGCCTTGCCCGACAACATGCGATAGGTCGCCGCCGCCTGTCCCGGAATGCGCCCGGCCATCTCTCGCACCAGCGCCTCGATGCCCCCGGCCATGCTGTTGCTGAACTCGATCGCCAGCATCAGCCCGCGCCCGCGCACTGCCTTGATGAACGGGTAGCGCGCGGCAATCGCCTGGAGGCCCTCCTGCAGGTGCGCACCGACCCGCGCGGCGTTGTCCATCAGGCCGTCCTGCTCCAGCACGTCCAGTGCCGCGAGGGCCGCCGCCGCCGCGAAGTTGCCACCGCCGAAGGTCGAGGTGTGCAGGGCGAAGCTGTCGATATCGCCATAGGCACGGTGCCATACCGCCTCCTTGGACAGCGTCGCGCCAATCGGCACCAGTCCGCCGGAGAGCGACTTGGACAGCACCATGATGTCCGGCGCGGTGTCGTCCCATTCGCAGGCGAACAACTTGCCGGTGCGTCCCAGGCCGGTCTGGATCTCGTCGAGGATCCACAGGCAATCGAATTCGTCGCACAGGGCCCGGACTCCGGCGAGGTAGCCCGGCGGCGGCAGGATCACCCCGCCTTCGCCCTGGATCGGCTCGATGATCAGCGCTGCCACATCGTTCTTCTCCAGACGCTGGCGCAGCGCATCGAGGTCGCCGAAAGGCAGGCTGTCGCAGCGCGGCAGCAGGGGTTCGAACGGCTTGCGGTGCTTGGCCCGGCCGGTCACCGAAAGGGCGCCGAGGGTCTTGCCGTGGTAACCGTTGTCGCAGTACAGCACGGTCGTCTTGTTGCTGGCGGCCAGGGCCAGCTTGAGCGCCGCTTCCACCGCCTCGGTCCCGGAGTTGCTGAAGAACACCCGCGACAATCCACCCGGCGCCAGGTCCGCCAGGCGCTTGGCCAGCAGGCTGGCGTGCAGCGGTGCGGAGAGGTACTGGATGAAGGTCGGGAACTGCTCTTGCAGGTAGCGTTGCAGGGCCTGGCTGATCGCCGGGTGGTTGTGCCCGGTGTTGAGGCAGCCGTAGCCGGCGACGAAGTCTAGGTAGCGGCGCCCGTCGAGGTCGGTCAGCCAGCAGCCTTCGCCATGGCTGAAGACCCGCTCGATATGGTTAAACCGGTAGAACTCGCGCAGCACCGGGTTGATGTGCTCGCCGAAGCTGTTGAGTACTTCGCGGCGCAGGTCCTGCGGGGCCTTTTTCGCATCGCTGGCCTGCACCGGGCGCTGGCCGTGGTGGTGCCGGTGCAGGCGGCCGAAATCATCGGCGCCGAGGGTTTCGCCGGCGCTGGCCATGGGCGAAGGGGTGAAGCCGTGGCGAGCAGCGATGACACCGATTTCAAGGACCTTGTCCGCCGGCAACTCGCGGCCGATGGAGAAGGGTTCGGCGCGGCCTTCCAGGGCCAGGATCATGGTTTCGGCGAGGCAGCCGTTCATGCTGCGCTTGGGCTCCAGGCCCATGGTGCGCAGGCCCAGGTGCACCGCCGGGCTGGCCGAGACCAGGCCGCCGTCCACCAGCAGGATGTCGCGGCGGGTGTGCGGCACGTCCATCACGTCCTTGGGCAGCGCCGCATCGATGACCACGCTGCCGGGCAGCAGGCGGCGCGGGTCGATCAGGCCGCCGCTGGAAGTGGCGGCGACATAGAAACGCACGCTGGCGTAACAGTCCTCGATGGTGTCGTGCAGGCTGACCTGGCGGTGGTACTGCGTCGGCAGGTATTCCAGCTGCGCCTCGGCCTGGCGCTGGTTGCCGCGATGGACCAGGCGCAGGCGGCAGCCCTGTTCGGCGAGCAGGCGGGCGACGGCCAGGGCGATCGAACCGGGGTAGCCGAGCACGGCGACTTCGGCATTCTCCGGCGCCACGCCAAGCAGGCTGAGGCTGTCCAGCAGGTTGGCGTAGGCGGCGAAGGCGGTCAGGGAATTGCCGGTGGTCACCGCGACCTCGGCCTGCTCCATGGTCGCCAGCCCGCGGTTGCCGACGATGGCGGTGAAGCCACCGAGGCCGACCAGTTCGGCGCCTTCGGCCTTGAGCGCGTTGACACCCTGGAGCACGCGTTCGGCGATGGCCCGTGGCTGGCGCAGCATCTGTTCGGCGGTCAGTGGCATGAATTGCAGGATGCCCGAGCACTCCGCGCCGCTGGCGCTGACGATGCGCCCGAAATCGACGAAGGGCACCAGGTTGCGCTGGCGCCAGCGTTCGCGGTCGTAGCCCCAGGCCTGTTCTTCCAGGGTGCGGTCGAGCAGGTCGATCAATTTGACCTGGTGCAGCAGGCCGATGGAGGTGGGGTGGGCAATGAATCCGAATTTCATCAGTGGTTCTCTGCGTTGAGGCGGCTCCAGGCCGTTTCGGAAACGAGGCTCAAGCCATCGCCTTCCGAGTTGTGGCCCAGCCAGACGTCGAAGAAGTTGAGGCGGCCAGGGGCGGTAAGGGCCTGGCGCAGGGTGTCGGGGCAGAAGGCGAGCAGGCGCGCGCGGCAGATGCTGATCGGCCCGAAGCGTTGCTCGGCATGCTGCGGCCGGTCGTTCAGCGGCACATTGACCTGGGCTGCGCCGTGGCAGGCGTAGCGCTTGTCCAGGTAGGTCTGGATCATCGACAGCACGCCGTTGGAGAGGTAGAGCACGGTGACGTTGCGGGTGGCGGCGTCCTGGGCGCTGGCCAGGCTCATGGCCAGTCGCTGCTCGATATCCGGGACCAGCGCCCGGGCGCCATCGCCGATAAACGCCAGCACATGGCGGCAGTTGTTCAAGGCGATGTAGGGCAGCGACATCAGCGCATCGCCCATCAGTGCCCGGCCATACCAGCCGGAGAACCCGGCATCGGTGCGTGGCAGGTTGCGCATCGCCGAAATGCTGCAACGGCCGACATCGTAGACCCCGGTATAGCGATAGCCATCGCGCTCGATCAGTTCGCCAAGCAACTGGCCGAGGCGATGGAAGAAGAAGTTCGGGGTCATCGGCAGGGTTTCGATCTGGTCGCTGGGCAGCGCCTCGCGGGTACGCTGCAGGCGTTGCAGGCGTTCGCGGCGGGCGTGCAGCAAAGCGGGCGGCACGTCCAGGCGCGGCTCCAGGTAGTCCAGCACCTTGCCCAAGGGAAGCTCTACCGCCACCTCGGTGAACGGCGCGATATGCGCGCACTGACGATTGACCTGGACGATATGGAACAGGCGCTTAAGGCGGCCCTCGGAGTAGGGCGTGGCCGACTGGTCGATCTTGCTCTTGACGAAGAACAGCCAGGGCTTGCCTTCATCGTCCTGCGGCTGTTCGAGGAAGGCATGGATGCGCCGGCTGAAGCCGTACATGGACAGCGGGCCGAGGTAGTTGAGTACCGGCTCCTGGTCCTGGTAGGCGCAAACGCTGCCCGGGGCGATGATGCTGTCGGCCAGGGCGATGCCGCTGCGGCGGGCCAGGGCCAGCACGCGCTGGCGTTCTTCCTCGCTGAGGCGGCCGCATTGCCAGAGGATCCGCGACGGCTCGCTGTTGAGCACCTGCACCACGGTGTCGAGGGCGGCGCGCTGGCGGTCGTCGAGGTCGCTGGCGGTGGCCGGGGCAGGCGCCACCGAGCCTGGCGTTTGATCTTGCACCCGTGACTCGAGCACCGCCTGGGTAGCGAACAGGAAGGTGGGTGCCGGACGTTGGTCCAGCGCGGCAAAGGCCGATTCGACGCTGGCGCGGGCGTCTTCCGGGCGACGGATGAAGTGCTGCCAGAGCCCGCGTGCGGCGATCACCTGATGGCCGTCGTTATCGCAGTCAAGGCTGCCCTGGAAGGCGAACCACACCGACTCCGGCGAGTCGGCGCAGATCACCAGGCCCGGCGCGCCGGCGCGCTTGAGGTTGGCCAGGGTGCCGCGCAGTTCGTCGAGCATGCCCGAGGTCATCACGATCACATAGGCCCGGCGATACAGCTGCCAGCCGGCCAGGGCGCTGACCGCCAGGGCGTGCTCGTTGCTGGCGGTGTGGAAGCCGCGGCCGCTGTCGCGCAGCAGGTCGCCCATGGAGTCGAGGAAGCCGGCGACCATGGAACCGGTGAAGAAGTGGCAGTCCCACTGCTCGCCCCAGCGCGCGTTCATGCGCTGCTCGATATCCCGGGCCAGGGCCACCGGTTCGCTGGACTGCAGGGTGGTGCGGGCCAGCAGGCGGTTGAAGTAGGCGTGTTCCAGATGATCGATGAACAGCCGCAGCAGGTCGGCGCGGCGCAGTGGCTGGCGCTCGTGGGGCACCCGTACCAGGCGGTTGCCGCCGAGGCGGCCGAGCCAGTGCTGCAGGTGTTCTTCGTTGCAGAGCAGCAGGGCGGAACTGGGCGAGCGCTTGGCTTCGGGTTGCGCGGCGAGCAGTTCCACCAACGGGTCGCTCTCGGGTTGATTGGCCAGGTGGCGAGTGTCGAACAGCACGTAGTCGCTTTCGCTGTCGGCGCTGGCAAGTGCTTCACGGGCAGCCGCCGCGTCGTCGAAACAGCGCATGTCCAGGTACAGGTGGTGATTGCCGGCATGCTCGCGCACATAGGCCTCGGCCTGTCCGGCAACCTGGCGGTACAGGCAGCGCGAGTCGCTGTCCGGCCAGTGCAGGCTGGCGATCGCGGTTTCATGGCCCAACCAGTGATTGAGCCGGTCGAGCACGGCTTGCACATCCTCCTGCAGCGTGCTGTCGCGGCTGACCAGGCAGATGCCGACGGTACGAGGCTTCATGCTTTGCCCTCGGTAGTGATGGGGGTCACCCCGGCAGCGGCGTGACGTTCGTGGTTCAGCAGGGCTTCAGCGCTGCCGGCGATGCTGTGGCGCACTCGCCAGGCCAACAGCAGGGCCAGCAACAGGCCGGTGCTGAGGCAGGCGAGCATGCCCGCCTGGCCGAGACGATCGAGCAGCAACCCGGCCGCCACCGGGGCGGCCAGGCGGGTGACGACGAAGAGACTCGATTGCAGACCGTAATCACTGGCGGTGCGCTGGCGCCGGCTGAAGAACAGGGTCAGGCCGAACATCAGCGCCGAGACGGCGCCCATGCTCGCGGCCAGGTACAGGGCGCTGGCGACCAGCCAGATGGTGCCCAGTTGCAGCCACACGCTGAGGGTGAGCAGGAGCAACGCAAGCAGGGCGGCGAGCAGGTAGGCCAGGATCGCCCGGGCGGTGCCGAGCACGCCGATCAGGCGCCCGCCAATCAGGCTGGACACCACGCCGGTGACGCCGCCGGCAATACCGACGATCCACGCCACGTCCTGCATTGGCATGCCCTGGTCGAGCAGCAGCGGCTTGAGGTACAGCCAGGCTGCGCCGATGAACGGGAAGGCGGTGAGCAGCAGCCCGGTCCATTGCCGGGCGCCGGGCTGGTTGAAGAAGCTCGTCCAGTCGGCAACGAACCCGCCTGGTGCGGTGTGTTCGTTCTCGATCGGTCGGGCCGTGCGGCGCAGGGCGAGAAGCGGCAATACGCCGAGCAGCAGGCCGGCACCCATGATCAGGAACGGCGCCTGCCAACCCAGGCGCGCCTGGATCAGCAGCATCGCCCCGCCGCCGACGATGGCACCGAGGAACAGCGCCGCCGAGCGGATGCTGCCGGCGCGCAGTTGCTGGCTGCGCGGCAGCCACTGCACCGCGAGGGCATTGAGCGGGATGTCCATCCAGGTGGCGACGATGCTGATGGCGAAGGTCATGGCGAACAGCGGCAGGCGCTGTTCGATCAGGTTCTGCCGGCCGATCAACCAGTACAGGAGCAGCAGCGCGGCGCTCAGCAGCAGCATCCAGGACACAAGGTGAGCACGGCCCAGGCGTATCCGCTGCACCGGCACGGCGAGCAGGAACTTGAACACCGCCGGCAGCCCGGCGAGCTGGAACAGTCCGATCTCGGTGCCGCTCCAGCCGTATTGGCGCATCACCAGCGGCATGCCGAACATCAGATAGATGCTGGGCACCGCCAGCACCAGGTTGAGCCAGCCGAACAGCATTTGCAGGCCGGCGATCCGCGTGCGCTCCATCGAGTCATCCCTTGGGTTTGCGGGCGATGACGGCGTTGACCGGGGTAACCGGAAAATGCAGTCCGTTGATCTGCTCCACGGTGCGGAAACCGAGGGCTGCGAGCCTGCCGGCGAGTTCGCCCTGGGCCAGCACGTGGCGGCCTTGCAGGCGCATGTGCAGGTAATAAGGCACCACCCGGGCAGCGGCCTCGCGCTCTTCCGGCACTTCGGCCTGGCACACCAGCAGCACGCCGCCCGGGCGCAGGGCGGTGTACAGGCGCTGCAGGGTGGCGGGCAGGTCGTGGACGAAATGCAAAACGGAGGAGCACCAGATCAGGTCGTAGCCGCTGCCGATATCGTCGTGGTCAAGATCGCCACCGATGGCGTGCAGGCGTTTGCCGAGCCCGGCTGCGGCGATGTTTTCCCGGGCTACTTCGGCTGCCAGCGGGTATTCGAAGACGGCGCCTTCGATTGCGGGCAGGTGTTCGGCCAGGGCGATGGCGACCAGGCCGGGGCCGCCGCCGAGATCGAGGATGCGCCTCAGATGAGGCGCCTCGGGCAAGCGGTCGAGCAGAGCGCAGGCGACTTCGCGGGTCACGGCGCGTTGCTCCTGGGCGATCTGCAGGCGCGCGGCGTTGGCCCATGCGTTGGCGATCGAGGCGCTGGCCAGGGGCGTGCGCGGTACGCCGTTGCGCAAGTAGTCGCCGAGCTGGGTGCCGGTCTGGCGCAGTACCTTGTGGCGGAACAGCAGGGCGTCGCCGCAATAGGCGCGGGCCTCGGCGCGCAGATAAAGGTCAGCCAGGGGAAGGTTGCGGTAGTGCGGTGGCCGCTGCTGATCGCGTTCGAGCAGGCCGAGGCTCCACAGCAGCTCCAGCAGGTAGCCGGTGCTGGCGGCATCCAGTCGCAGTGTCCTGGCGAGGGCGACAGCACTGGCGGGCGTGCCGAGATGATCGAACAGTGCGCATTCGAGGGCGACCTGCAGGGCATCGGCGCCGAGCCCGGCCAATTGCAGGTCCCAGCAGGCTTGCAGGGGGTGGATGCTGGTCAGGTCCTGGAGATTTTCACGATGAGGCACGGTAACTCCCTGTACTTGGCTGCCTTGTTCCTAACGAAACAAGCCGTGGCCGAATCACTGAAAAGAGTGATATATATTAAATGAGAATCATTTATGTTAAGTATGCGAGCCGGAGCCATTCCTATGCGAAGCACGGCGCGCGCACGCAGGGATGTCGTCATGAGCACAATGAAAGGGAGCTGCCGTATCGGCCTCGATCACCCCCGGCAACGGTCGGTACAGGCCGACGGGCGTTTGCGTATGCAACTGGCCGAGGATGTCGGCAATTGCTACTCCGAGCTGTTGCAACTGGAGCAAGGGTTGTCGCTGGGGCGTCTGCACTATCACCCGACGCGCACGCTGATCGAAGAAACCTGTGGGCCCCATGACGGGCATGTGATGGTGGTGACCATCGGCTTGCAGGGGAAATCGGGCTTCCTTGGCAAGGACGGCTGCAGCCTCGCCTTCGAGGCCGGGCAGACCACCATCACCGCGTTTCGCGCGACGCCTGGCGAACGGCGTTACCAGGCCAACGAGACAGCGTCGCAACTGCGGGTGGTGATCGACCAGGCGACCCTGTGCAAGTACGTCGGCGAGGCGCGCGCAGCCCAGGTACTGGGCAGCGGGCGCTTGCAACGCATCGATTTTCGCGCCAGCTCGAAAGCGGCCCAGGCCCATGCGGCGGCACTGTTACGCTATCTGCAACCGGGGGGGCTGAATCCGTCGAATCGACTGGACCTGCATATTCATACCCTCAGCCTGCTGTCCGAGCAGTTCAACTTGCTGGCGCCCCAGGACGGCAGCGCATCGCCGTTGAGTACCAGCGAGATCGAACGGATCGAGCGTGCGCGCAACATTCTTTGCGAGCAGTTGCATACGCCGCTGACCGTGGAATACCTCGCCACCAGCGTCGGCATGAACGAGCACAAGCTCAAGGAAGGTTTCCGCTATCTGTACGACACGACTCCGGCGCGGATGCTGCTGGATTTGCGCATGCGCAAGGCCATGACCCTGCTCGAATCCGGCCAGCAGGTCGCCCAGGCAGCGTGGCAGGTGGGGTACAAATACCCGAACAACTTCACCGTGGCCTTTACCCGGTACTTCGGGCGGGCGCCGAAGTCGATCTTTGGCAGGAAACGCTGAGCGCACTTCCTGCGCTGCAACACAAAACCCTGTGGGAGCTGGCTTGCCAGCTCCCACAGGGTTTTGTGGTGTTCTCCTCACCGCATACATTTTTCACCCTCCCGCATATAAATCTAAACGAGATTCATTTGCGTTTATCGGTAGTATCACTCCGCCGCCGCAGAGCGGTCATGAAACTGCCATGCATCGATAAACACGAGTCTCGCCATGTCCTTCTTCATCACTCCTCCCAAGCCGATGCGCCTCAAG
This sequence comes from Pseudomonas bharatica, assembly GCF_048586865.1. Taxonomy (NCBI): domain Bacteria; kingdom Pseudomonadati; phylum Pseudomonadota; class Gammaproteobacteria; order Pseudomonadales; family Pseudomonadaceae; genus Pseudomonas; species Pseudomonas bharatica. Next base: position 36,617 of record NZ_JBMAWR010000009.1, read on the forward strand.
CCGCTGGCCTGGTCGATTCTGCTGGCGCTGTTCAGCTCCACCGCCCTGGCCGAAGACGAAAGCCCGGCGCGGCAGTCTTCAACGCCGAATATGGAACCGCTGGAGATCGAACTGCCGGCGGGTTATGAGGAAAAGACGGGCAACCAGCCGCAGGAACTGCAGGCCCAGGAGATCACGGCAGAAGAGTGGGAAGAGAAGGACGACAAGGGACGCAGTGACGTCTATCGCAAGGATGTGTCCAACGTCTACGCCGGCAAGGACGATATCGAACGCTACAAAGGCGCCAACGCAGCCGACCTGTTCAAGGGCATGAATGGCGTCTACAGCGGCGAAGCACGCAACAGCGGCGCGCTCGATCCGAATATCCGCGGTATCCAGGGCGAAGGGCGGATACCGGTGACCGTCGACGGCACCGAGCAGGCCACTTCGGTCTGGCTCGGGTCGGCCGGGGTGTCCAACCGCAACTATGTCGATCCCAACATGATCGGCAGCATTTCGGTGGAGAAGGGGCCGTCCATGACCCCGGGAGTCAAGAGCGGCATCGGCGGCTCGGTGGAGATCCGCACCCTGGACGCGGAGGATATCGTCAGGCCGGGCGAGAGCTACGGCCTGGAGATCAAGACCGAGACCGCCAGCAACGCGGTGGCGCCCAATGAAGACGGGATGAACAACCTGGGGCGGGATTACCGGGACATCGAGGGGGCCTACGTCTCGGGCCAGTACGTCTATTTCGCCAACAGTGGCGGAGCGATGTACACCCCCCACGAGTCTTCCCGTTCCAACGATTTCGACTTCGAGGACAACGCCTTCCGTATCGCGGCGGCGACCCGCCAGGAGAACTTCGATCTGCTGGCCGCCTACAGCTACCGCAAGAAAGGCAACTACTACAGCGGCAAGCAGGGCAGCGAGCGCTACGAGACCGAGAGCTGGTACGACAAGGCCCAGGCGGCGGAAGTGAATTCGCCGACCATTGGCGACACCAGCGGCAACTACCTGGCCAGTTTCTACAAGCCGGGGGCCGAGGTATCCGGCACCTCCAACGAGATGCGCACCACGCTGCTCAAGGGCACCTTCTATCTGGCGGACGACCAGAGCCTGAAGCTGAGCTACATGCACAGTGATCTCGAGTTCGGCGAAACCATGCCGTACCTGATCAACGAAACCACCAAGCTGGTGGCCGCTGGCAGCAATATCGGCTTCCAGCTGCCCTACAGCGAGGTCGACCAGGACACGCTGTCGCTGACCTACAACTGGAATCCGCAGGACAACCGCTGGGTCGATATGCAGGCCGGGTTCTGGATGACCCGCAGTGACGCCAAGCGCTACCAGAATGGCGAGCAGGTCTTCTCCATTGCAGACGCCACCTTGAGCGACAAGGCATGGGACAACTATGTCCGCTGCAAGTACAACGTCGGCCAGTGCAATGGCAACACGGCCATGCCGGACAAGCTGCCCAACACCGATGGCCGCTTCAACCTGTTCTCCCGCGCCCTGCAGATGACCGACCACGATCGCTGGGGGCTGAACCTGTCCAACCGCATGGAGCTGAGCGATGTCTGGGCGCTGACCCTGTCCGGGGACTTCAGCAAGGAAAAGCTCAAGCAGACCGACAACGCCAGCGACGATATCGGCAGTACCTACGTTTTCGCCTCCAACTACCTGGGGCCTCGCGGCGGGCGCCGTGAGCAGTACAACTTCACCTTCAACAACGAGTGGGCGGCAACCTCTTGGCTGACGTTCAACGCGGGAGCTCGCTACAGCGACTACAGCTCGTTCGATACGACGCTGGATGAGTACAGGAAGGAGCAGGCAACGGGCTGGGATGCCAAGGCCGCTGTGGTTGCCAAGCGCTACAGTTATTCGCGAATGCTGACCGATGCTGAGAACCAGGCCTACATCGCTGGCGCGCGGGAGTTGGTTAAAAGCTGGGGCCTGGATGAGGAGACGACAGAGTTCCTCATTAATGACTATCTGCAAGAAGGGCTGGTCAACGGTATTCGCTACACCTCGGAAAGCGTGGACATTGCTACCAATGGCCAGCGCCTGGTGAGTTCGCAGAACCCGTTCACCAACGGCACCATCAACATGAGCGAGCAGGTGGCCAATGCTCAGGGTACCGGCACGACCGCTCCGCGCTACCTGATTGGCCAGACCGTAGCGCTGCCGATCTACCAACAGCCGACCGACGCTGAACGATGGGCCAAGCCCAGGAAAAGCAAGGACAGCGCATGGGCTCCGATGGCCGGCGTTACCTTGCGCGTCACGGATAATGCCCGTGTCTACGCCCGGTACACCGAGTTCGTACGCTTTCCCACCATTTATGAAGAGGCACAGACCTTTTCTGCTACGGGAATCGGGATGATCCAAAGTTCACCGCGACCGGAGCACGCGTATAACTGGGAGTTCGGTTATGTGCATGATCTGCACTCCCGGGTTCCGGAGTGGCGCAATGCAGACTTCCGGATCAACTACTACAAGAACGAGATCCACGATTACATAGACAGGGACTTCGCCTACAACATTATTCAATACGACAAGAAAATGCTTTCAGGTATCGAACTTCAGGCCAGGTTCGATACCGGTCGTTATTACTCGAACTTCGGCGTCAGCTATCGTCTCGATCAGAAACTCTGTGACAAGGACATGGCCAACACGCTGGATCCGTATTACGGGAAAGCTGTCGACGAGTGCGTCACCGGCGGTTTCCCGACCACGTTTTCCCGCACCAGCCTCCAGCCTCAATATTCCATCAACCTTGACGGTGGTATGCGGCTGTTCGATGAAAAGCTCGAGCTCGGAGGGCGCATGGTCTACCACAGCAGCGCCAGGAACAAGGAAGAGCAGAAGTGGATCGACCAGGGCCTGCTCTTTGTCCAGGGGGTGAATCAGCCCTATGAGTGGCATCCCATCTGGGTGTTCGACAGTTATGCGACGTTGCATGTCAACGACCATGTCGATGTCGATCTTGGCGTGAATAACATCACCAACCGCTACTACCTGGATCCGTTGTCCCGAACAGTAATGCCTGCACCTGGCCGCACGCTGAAGTTGGGACTGACTGCGCGTTTCTAGTTTTTTGCTGTTTTCGTAAAAACAGTGTTGATTCCAACTCATGATAAGGAGCTTGTTGTGAAGAAACTCTTTGCATTGACAGCGTTGTCGCTGGTTACTTCCGGTGCATTTGCCGCCACCGTCAGCGGCGGTTCCTCTTCCGCCTATGTCCAGGCTGCTGCCTCGAACATGATGGCGGTAGGGACTGCGGGAATCGCCATGCCGACGACCACGGGTGGCATTGCCAATTCGGCAGCAGTCGTCAGTTTCAAGGCTGGCCCGATCGCCCAGACCAGCGCGGTGCTGAGCGGTTATGGCACCACCTCGGCACATATCGTCAACCCGCTCAATGGCGTCACCACGTCGGAAACCTGGAAGAACCTGGCTACCTACAACACCGAGATCCATGCCTATCGCCAGATCGCCGCGCCTTCGCCGGGCTATCCACAATTCGGTGGCGAGGTAATTGCCAAGGTCTCGGGCGCCGAGGTGTACTTTGGTGAATGGGCACCGGCCAAAACCGGCACCCAGCCAACCAACAGCACCGACCTGAACCTGTCCAGTGCCAACCGCACCGTCTGGTTCGTCGGCGAAAACCCGACCACCAGCATGCCGACCCTGGTCAATGCCAAGTACAACGTCGTCGGTGTCAACCAGTACAACCCGGGCACTGCCGCGGGCGTCACTTCGGGTGTGCTGACCGCCAACTATGGTGCCGGCAGCGGCACCTTGGCCGGTTCGGTTGGCGGGCTGAGCTTCGCTGGCACCACCATCGCCTCGAACGGTTCCTTCGCTCGCGGCACCAACATCAAGGGGCAGTTCTACGGCGCCAACGCCGAGGCCCTGGCAGGTATCTACACCACCAGCACCACCAAGGTCGCCTTCGGCGGCGCCAAGCAATAACACCCGTGTGTCACTGGAGGAGGGAGCATCGGCTCCCCCTTCCGACCTCCAGTACCTTTCTGTCCCGGACCGATCACCATGCTGCCGTTCCTGCGGGTGCGCATCGCCCTGCTGTGTTGCTCGACCCTGTTGTCCACCGTGTTGCTGGCCGACGATGACGACACCCGCCTGCTCCTGAACAGGATCGAGCGCGGCGCCGAAGCGCGCGAGCGGGCCAACCTGGGCGCGCCGGACCCGGCCGAGAACAACGACGGGCTGATCACCATCCAGGGGCAGACGTACAACGTGCAGAACACCCTCGAAGACCTCGGGCCGGCGATCTATGTGTCCATCAACCTGCGGCAGTGGGGCAAGGTGCGGCAGTTCGTCGAGCGCTACCGGCGGTTGCCCGGGCATGAGCCGGCGCTGGTGGAAATGGCCGAGGGCCTGATCGACCGCAGCGAGCGCCGCTACACGCAGGCGATTGCTCATCTGCGTCGGGCCGACAGGTTGCAACCGGGTTTCGTGCGAGCGCGCCTGGAGCTGGCGCGGACCCTGTTCGAGGACAACCAGACCCGCGAGGCCGAAACGCTGTTCCGCGAGGTCGCCGCCACTGATGTGCCCGAGCAGGTGCTGAGCGTGCTGGACGAGTACCACCACGCCATCGATGTGCGCCGCCAGTGGCATGGCTCGGCATCCCTGGGCTTCGGCTACAACAGCAATATCAACCAGGCCAACGGCATGACCACGGTGACCCAGGTGTGTTCGGTGTTCTTCGATTGCTTCGACTACACGCGGCAGATGCCGAAGAAGATCAGCGCTTCAAGCCTGGTCTACGATGTCGCGGCCGAGCGGCGTTTCCAGATCGCCGGCAATCACAATGTGCTGGTGCGTGGCCTCAGCTATGGCAACGACTACAGCCGGCACGGCGAGGAGGATGACGTCGAGACCTGGTACGACGACAACACCAGCGTGCTGTACGCCGGCTACAGCTTCCAGAGTGCGCTCGACGATGTGTCGCTGACCCCGCTGTTCGAGAACTACTACAGCGACCACCACACCAAGTACCAGGCCAGCGGCGTGCGCGGGGAATGGAAGCACAACCTGAGCAATCGCTTGCAGGTCGGCTTGCAGGCGCAGCACAAGCATTTCCGTTTCCAGGGCGATCAGCGTGACTATTTCGATGATTACGACGAGCGTCAGGTGGGTACGTCGCTGTCGTATCTGCTTGATCCACAGACCCTGATATTTGGCGGCGTGACCTACACCCGGCGCAGCCAGGAAGCCGATACCGCGAGCAATCGCGAGTACATGGGCAGCCTCGGGGCGTATCACGGTTTCAATGCGGGGGTGAACCTGAGCCTGATCGGTCTGTATCGCACCACCCGTTATGACGCGCCGGACGTTTTTCTCGGTGGCCTGCGCAAGGATCGCCAGCAGATCTACATCGCCAACCTGAGCGTGCCGCGCCTGGCCTTCGCCGGCATCGTGCCGAGCCTGTATGCCAAGCGCACGGTGACCGACAGCAGCATCGACTGGGCTTATTCGTACCGGCAGACCGAGGTGGCGTTGAAGTTCGAAAAGACTTTCTAGAGTGGGGCAGGGTCGCGAAGCGGCCCCAATTGGCGGGATTTGGCGAATCCCAGGCATAAAAAAACCCGCTTTCGCGGGTTTCTTTAGAAATATGGTGCCCAGAAGAAGACTCGAACTTCCACGACCGTAAGGTCACCAGCACCTGAAGCTGGCGTGTCTACCAATTTCACCATCTGGGCAAAGGTTGAAGCATTTGTAACAAATTCGGTGTAGCGTGTCGCGTAAATTCCAGCCTTGTCACTCGTTGGCTGAAATTTGAAATTGGTGCCCAGAAGAAGACTCGAACTTCCACGACCGTAAGGTCACCAGCACCTGAAGCTGGCGTGTCTACCAATTTCACCATCTGGGCATTTCGCTGATTGCGCTTCGACGTAGTGTTTTACATCGTGCGGCTTCTCAACTATAACGACGGTGTCCGTCGCTGTGGTGCGCACTATACGGATGGCCCCCGGGGCTGTAAACCCCCGTTCGAAAAAAATCTTAAAAAATTCAAGCCGTTGATCGACCGAAGCCCAGAACCCGTTTACAGGCCGTCCCGGGTGGGGCTGTCCAAGGTTGAAATTTCCGGTTTCAATACGGCTATGCCAAACTAACCCTTATATAGACAAGGTGAACCCCTCCTAATGGCCGATTGGCAGTCCCTCGATCCCGAGGCCGCTCGTGAAGCGGAAAAATACGAAAACCCCATCCCTAGCCGTGAGCTGATCCTCCAGCACCTCGCCGAACGAGGCTCGCCGGCTGCGCGCGAGCAACTGGTTGAGGAGTTCGGTTTGCACACCGAGGATCAGATCGAGGCCCTGCGCCGTCGCCTGCGGGCAATGGAGCGCGATGGTCAGCTGATCTACACCCGGCGCGGCACCTATGCCCCGGTAGACAAGCTGGACCTCATCCTCGGCCGTGTCTCGGGCCACCGCGACGGTTTCGGCTTCCTGATCCCCGACGATGGCACGGAAGACCTGTTCCTCAGCCCGTCGCAGATGCGCCTGGTGTTCGACGGCGACCGCGCCCTGGCCCGGGTTTCCGGCGTCGACCGCCGTGGCCGCCGGGAAGGCGTGCTGGTAGAGATCATTTCCCGCGCCCACGAGAGCATCGTCGGCCGCTACTTCGAGGAAGGCGGCATCGGCTTCGTCACCGCCGACAACCCGAAGATCCAGCAGGAAGTGCTGGTCACGCCTGGCCGCAACGCAGGGGCCAAGATCGGCCAGTTCGTCGAGGTGAAGATCACCCACTGGCCAACCCCGCGCTTCCAGCCGCAGGGCGATGTAATCGAAGTGATCGGCAACTACATGGCGCCGGGCATGGAAATCGACGTGGCCCTGCGCAGCTACGACATTCCGCATGTATGGCCCGAAGCTGTCATCAAGGAAGCCCGCAAGCTCAAGCCGGACGTGGAAGAGAAGGACAAGGAAAAGCGCATCGACCTGCGCCACCTGCCGTTCGTCACCATCGACGGCGAAGACGCCCGCGACTTCGACGATGCCGTGTATTGCGAGAGCCTTGGCAAGCTGCGCCTGTTCTCCGGTGGCTGGCGCCTGTACGTGGCGATCGCCGACGTATCCAGCTACGTCCGTCTTGGTTCGGCGCTCGACGCCGAAGCCCAGGTCCGCGGCAACTCGGTGTACTTCCCCGAGCGGGTGATCCCGATGCTGCCGGAGGAACTGTCCAACGGCCTGTGCTCGCTGAACCCGCACGTCGATCGCCTGGCCATGGTCTGCGAAATGACCATCAACAAGTCCGGGCAGATGGTCGATTATCAGTTCTATGAAGCGGTGATCCACTCCCACGCGCGCCTGACCTACAACAAGGTCAGCAGCATGCTGGAGCATGCCCGCACCCGCGAAGGCCGTGCCCTGCGCGAGGAATACAGCGAAGTGCTGCCGCACCTCAAGCAGCTCTATGCGCTGTACAAGGTGCTGCTCGATGCCCGCCACACCCGCGGCGCGATCGACTTCGAGACCCAGGAAACCCGCATCATCTTCGGCGCCGAGCGCAAGATCGCGGAGATCCGTCCGACCGTGCGCAACGACGCGCACAAGCTGATCGAGGAATGCATGCTGGCGGCCAACGTGGCCACCGCCGAATTTCTCAAGAAGCATGAGGTTCCGGCCCTGTACCGGGTTCACGACGGTCCGCCGCCGGAGCGCCTGGAAAAGCTGCGCGCCTTCCTCGGCGAGCTGGGCCTGTCGCTGCATAAAGGCAAGGACCCGTCGCCGAAGGACTACCAGGCCCTGCTGGCGAGCATCGCCGGGCGCCCGGACTTCCACCTGATCCAGACCGTGATGCTGCGCTCCCTGAGCCAGGCGGTGTACAGCGCCGAGAACAACGGCCACTTCGGCCTGAACTACGAGGCCTACACCCACTTCACTTCGCCGATCCGTCGTTATCCGGACCTGCTGGTACACCGCGCCATCCGTAGCGTGATCCGTTCCCGCGTGGAAACCCCGCACGTCAAGCGCGCCGGGGCGATGAGCATTCCCAAGGCACGGATCTACCCGTACGATGAGAACACCCTGGAGCAGCTGGGCGAACAGTGCTCGATGAGCGAACGGCGCGCCGACGAGGCGACCCGCGACGTGGTCAACTGGCTCAAGTGCGAATACATGAAGGACCGCGTCGGCGAATCCTTCCCGGGTGTGATCACCGCGGTGACCGGCTTCGGCCTGTTCGTCGAGCTGACCGACATCTATGTCGAGGGCATGGTCCACGTCAGTGCGCTGCCGGGCGACTATTACCACTTCGACCCGGTGCACCACCGCCTGACCGGCGAGCGCACCGGCCGTAGCTTCCGTCTCGGCGACACCGTCGAAGTGCGGGTGATGCGCGTCGACCTGGAGCAGCGCAAGATCGACTTCGAAATGTCGGAGAACGCCCTGAAGGCGCCGATCGGGCGCAAACAGCGTTCGGCCGAGCCGGCAGCGGCGACCGGCGCGAAGATCGGCGTAGGCCCGAATGCCAAGGGCAAGGCGGCAGATCCTGCACCTGCTCCGGCCAAGGCAGAGCGTCCTGCTCGTCGCAGCAAGAAGGACGAAACCTCCGAAGCCTATTTCTCTTCCCATGCCGCGACGAACAACGCCGAAGTGCGCAAGAGCCGGGAAATGAAGAAGGCCCTGCTTTCCGAGGCGCGGCACGCCCATGCCAGTGGCAAGCCGGCGGGCAAGTCCGCGGGCAAATCGGAGAAACCGAGCAAACACCGCAAGGGGCCGCCAAAGTCCGGTTCCACTTCGCGTAAACCGAAAGGCAAGTCATGAGTCAGTTGGAAAAGATCTACGGCGTGCATGCTGTGGAAGCCCTGTTGCGCTTTCACCCCAAGCGGGTGAAGCAGATCTGGCTGTCGGAAGGTCGTAGCGAGCCGCGGGTCCAGGCGCTGTTGGCGCTGGCCGCGGAATACCGGGTCAGCGTCGGCCAGGCCGAGCGCCGCGAAATGGACGCCTGGGTCGAAGGCGTGCACCAGGGCGTGGTCGCCGAGGTCAGCCCGAGCCAGGTCTGGGGCGAGGCAATGCTCGAGGAACTGCTGGAGCGGACCGAGAAGGTTCCGCTGCTGCTGGTTCTCGATGGCGTCACCGACCCGCACAACCTCGGGGCCTGCCTGCGTACTGCCGATGCTGCCGGTGCGCTGGCGGTGATCGTGCCCAAGGACAAGTCGGCGACCCTCACTGCTGCGGTGCGCAAGGTGGCCTGCGGTGCTGCCGAGGTGATTCCGCTGGTGGCCGTGACCAACCTGGCGCGGACCCTGGAAAAGCTGCAGCAGCGTGGCCTGTGGGTGGTCGGCACGGCCGGCGAAGCCGAGCAGGATCTGTACCAGCAGGACATGACCGGGCCGACAGTGCTGGTGATGGGCGCCGAAGGCAAGGGCATGCGCCGCCTGACCCGCGAACACTGCGATTTCCTGGTGAAATTGCCGATGGCGGGGAGCGTCAGCAGCCTGAACGTCTCGGTGGCAACCGGCGTTTGCCTGTTCGAGGTGGTGCGGCAGCGTTCCGTCAGCAAGTAAATGGTGGACCCAATCGCTGGCAAGCCAGCTCCCACACCGCTGACCCTGTGGGGGCTGGCTTGCCAGCGATGCTTTTAGGGGCACTGCTCAATATTTCACCAATTACCTTGCTTGTCCCACCGCGCTTCTCTACAATTGCGCGCCTTGTCCCGGGCATGCGTGCCCGATCCAGGACAAGACATACAAGAGTCATTCACTCCTTGTCTGACCGCATTGTCGGCAGACTACAACCCGTAAGGAGCATTCATGCGTCATTACGAAATCATCTTCCTGGTTCACCCGGACCAGAGCGAGCAAGTCGGCGGCATGGTTGAGCGTTACACCAAGCTGATCGAAGAAGACGGCGGCAAGATCCACCGTCTGGAAGACTGGGGCCGTCGTCAACTGGCCTACGCAATCAACAATGTTCACAAGGCTCACTACGTGATGCTGAACGTTGAGTGCACCGGCAAGGCCCTGGCCGAGCTGGAAGACAACTTCCGTTACAACGATGCCGTGATCCGTAACCTGGTCATCCGTCGCGACGAAGCCGTCACCGGCCAGTCCGAGATGCTCAAGGCTGAAGAAAACCGCAGCGAGCGCCGTGAGCGTCGTGACCGTCCTGAGCATGCTGACAGCGCCGAAGGCGACGACAGCAATGACAGCGACAACAGCGATAACGCTGACGAGTAATCCACGGATCTTTTGAGGAGCCTATTACATGGCACGTTTCTTCCGTCGTCGTAAATTCTGCCGCTTCACTGCTGAAGACGTGAAAGAGATCGATTACAAAGATCTCAACACCCTGAAAGCTTACGTATCCGAAACCGGCAAGATCGTTCCAAGCCGTATCACTGGTACCAAAGCTCGTTATCAGCGTCAGCTGGCTACCGCTATCAAGCGCGCCCGCTTCCTGGCCCTGCTGCCCTACACCGACAGCCACGGCCGCTGAGACCGGGTCGTCGACAAGTAGCAAAGGATAAAATGCATGCGGGCCCTGGCTGATTTCATCATGCGCGGTCGCGTGCAGGCCACTCTGGTAGTGGTGGGTTGTGCGGCATTGCCGCTGCTGTTCTGGTTGAGTGCCGCCGCCGGGAGCCTGGTGTTCCTGCGGCGCGGTTTCAAGGACGCCTCCGGCGTTCTTGCCTGGGCTGTACTGCCGGCATTGGCCTGGTGGTACTTCGGCGAGCCGCGCACCTTGATGGTGTTGCTGGGGACGCTGGGTCTGGCAGCGCTGTTGCGCGCCGGGCAGTCCTGGAACCGGGTGCTGTTGTCCAGCATCGCCCTGGGCCTGGTGTATGGCGCCGTTCTGGGTTCGGTGTTCCGCGAACCGATCGACACCCTCGCGCAAGAGATCGCCAAGATCCTTCCGCAGATGCTCGACGGGATCTACCAACAATTGTCGGTAGAAGAGCGGGGCCGGCTGGAAGGGCTGATCTCACCGGTGCTTACCGGCCTGATTGCGGCCTTGCTGCAGGCGGTCAGTGTGTTGTCCCTGATGTTGGGGCGCTACTGGCAGGCAGCCTTGTATAACCCGGGAGGCTTCGGCAACGAGTTTCGTGCCGTAAGACTGCCGTTGGCGGCGGCGCTGGTGCTGCTGGTGTTGATGCTGGTGGGTCCGAATTTCGGTACCGAGCTGGGCATGCTGACACCGCTGTGCACCGTGCCGCTGGTCTTCGCCGGACTGGCCGTGATCCATGGCCTGGTGGCGCAGAAGCGACTGGCGAAGTTCTGGCTGGTCGGGTTGTACGTAACGCTGCTGCTGTTCATGCAGCTGATTTATCCGTTGCTCGTGGTCCTGGCCATTGTCGACAGCCTGATTGATTTTCGCGGACGCGGGGCGTCCAAGGACGCCGGTAACGGCTCTGCGAACGGTGAAGGTTAAAAGTTAAGAGGTTTATACCAAATGGAACTGATCCTGCTGGAAAAAGTCGCCAACCTGGGCAACCTGGGCGACAAAGTTAAAGTCAAGGCTGGTTACGGTCGTAACTTCCTGCTGCCATTCGGCAAGGCCACCGTTGCCAACGCCGCCAACCTGGCTGCGTTCGAAGAGCGTCGTGCCGAGCTGGAAAAAGCTGCTGCCGACAAGAAAGCTTCGGCTGAAAGCCGCGCTGCCCAACTGGCTGAACTGGAAGTCACCATCACCGCTACCGCTGGTGATGAAGGCAAACTGTTCGGTTCGATCGGCACCCACGACATCGCTGACGCACTGACCGCCTCCGGCGTTGAAGTTGCCAAGGCTGAAGTTCGCCTGCCGAACGGCACCATCCGTCAGGTTGGCGAATACGACGTAGCCGTGCACCTGCACAGCGACGTCGAAGCCACCGTACGCGTGGTCGTCGTAGCAGCCTAAGCTGTATCGATCGGCTGGTTCCTTTGGAAACAGCCGGTTAACATCGGGCACGATCCTGCATCGCAGGTCGTGCCCTTTGTCTTTTTCACCCTCCAGATTTCCCAGGTGGCCATGAACGAGATAACCGCCCCCGAGCAATATGATCTGCAAACTGCCGCGCTGAAGGTGCCGCCACATTCCATCGAGGCCGAACAGGCCGTGCTCGGTGGCCTGATGCTGGACAACAACGCCTGGGAGCGCGTGCTCGATCAAGTCTCCGATGGCGACTTCTACCGGCATGACCACCGCCTGATCTTCCGCGCCATCCACAAGCTGGTTGACCTGAACATCCCGTTCGACGTGGTTACCCTGCACGAACAGCTGGACAAGGAAGGCCTGAGCTCGCAGATCGGCGGCCTCGGCTACCTCGGCGAGCTGGCGAAGAACACCCCGTCGGTGGCCAACATCAAGGCCTATGCGCAGATCATTCGCGAGCGCGCGACCTTGCGCCAGCTGATCAGCATCAGCAACGACATCGCCGACAGCGCCTTCAACCCGCAGGGCCGCAATGCCGAGGAGATTCTCGACGAAGCCGAGCGGCAGATCTTCCAGATCGCCGAGGCTCGCCCGAAGACCGGCGGCCCGGTAGGCGTCAATGAACTGCTGACCAAGGCCATCGACCGCATCGACACGCTGTTCAACTCCGACAGCGAGATCACCGGCCTGTCCACCGGCTATACCGACCTCGACGAGAAGACCAGCGGCCTGCAGCCGGCCGACCTGATCATCGTCGCCGGCCGTCCATCCATGGGCAAGACCACCTTCGCCATGAACCTGGTGGAAAACGCCGTGTTGCGCAGCGACAAGGCGGTGCTGGTGTACTCCCTCGAGATGCCAGGCGAATCGCTGATCATGCGTATGCTTTCGTCCCTCGGCCGCATCGACCAGACCAAGGTGCGCTCCGGCCAGCTGGACGACGATGACTGGCCGCGCCTGACCTCGGCGGTCAACCTGCTCAACGACCGCAAGCTGTTCATCGACGATACCGCCGGCATCAGCCCGTCGGAAATGCGTGCACGGACCCGTCGCCTGGTCCGCGAGCATGGCGATATCGCCATGATCATGATCGACTACCTCCAGCTGATGCAGATCCCCGGTTCCAGCGGCGACAACCGGACCAACGAGATCTCCGAGATCTCCCGGTCCCTCAAGGCCCTGGCCAAGGAATTCAACTGCCCGGTCATCGCCCTGTCGCAGCTCAACCGCTCCCTGGAGCAGCGTCCGAACAAGCGTCCGGTGAACTCCGACTTACGGGAATCGGGAGCGATCGAGCAGGACGCCGACGTGATCATGTTCGTCTACCGCGACGAGGTGTATCACCCCGAGACCGAGCACAAGGGCATTGCCGAGATCATCATCGGCAAGCAGCGGAACGGCCCGATCGGCTTTATCCGCCTGGCCTTCATCGGCAAGTACACGCGCTTCGAGAACCTTGCCCCGGGCAGCTACAACTTCGACGACGACGAGTAATGCCCGCGCCCGACCAATTCCGACCTTCGCCGTCGGAATTGGTTAAATTTTGTGCTATATTCCGCGCCCGCGATTTTCCTGCACTCAAAAAAACCGGTCACTGACATGCAAGCAGCCAAACCACTCTTCGACTATCCCAAGTACTGGGCCGAATGCTTCGGACCAGCGCCGTTCCTGCCGATGAGCAGGGAGGAGATGGATCAGCTCGGCTGGGATTCCTGCGACATCATCATCGTGACCGGCGACGCCTACGTCGACCATCCGTCGTTCGGCATGGCCATCATCGGCCGCCTGCTGGAGGCCCAGGGCTTCCGCGTCGGGATCATCGCCCAGCCGAACTGGCAGTCGAAGGACGACTTCATGAAGCTCGGCGAGCCCAACCTGTTCTTCGGCGTCGCCGCCGGCAACATGGACTCGATGATCAACCGCTACACCGCCGACAAGAAGATCCGCTCCGATGACGCCTATACCCCGGGTGGCCTGGCCGGCAAGCGCCCGGACCGTGCGAGCCTGGTCTACAGCCAGCGCTGCAAGGAAGCCTACAAGCACGTGCCGATCGTTCTCGGCGGCATCGAGGCGTCGCTGCGCCGCATCGCGCACTACGACTACTGGCAGGACAAGGTCCGCCACTCGATCCTGATCGACGCCTGCGCCGACATCCTCCTGTACGGCAACGCCGAACGTGCCGTGGTCGACATCGCCCAGCGTCTTGCCGCGGGCGAACGCATCGAGGACATCACCGATATCCGCGGTACCGCCTTCGTCCGTCGCGATACCCCGCAGGGCTGGTACGAGATCGACTCGACCCGCATCGACCGTCCGGGCAAGGTCGACAAGATCATCAACCCCTACGTCAACACCCAGGACACCCAGGCCTGCGCCATCGAGCAGCAGAAGGGCGAGGTGGAGGATCCGAACGAGCCGAAGGTGGTGCAACTGCTCGACAGCCCGCGGATGACCCGGGAAAAGACCGTGATCCGCCTGCCGTCGTTCGAGAAGGTGCGCAATGACGCGGTGCTCTACGCCCACGCCAACCGCGTGCTGCACCTGGAAACCAACCCGGGTAACGCCCGGGCCATGGTGCAGAAGCACGGTGAAGTCGATGTCTGGTTCAACCCGCCGCCCATTCCGATGACCACCGAGGAAATGGACTACGTATTCGGCATGCCCTACGCGCGGATACCGCATCCGGCCTACGGCAAGGAGCGCATCCCTGCGTACGAAATGATCCGTTTCTCGGTGAACATCATGCGCGGCTGCTTTGGTGGCTGCACGTTCTGCTCCATCACCGAGCATGAAGGGCGGATCATCCAGAACCGTTCCCACGAGTCGATCATTCGCGAGATCGAGGAGATCCGTGACAAGGTCCCCGGCTTCACCGGCGTTATTTCCGACCTCGGCGGCCCGACCGCGAACATGTACCGGATCGCCTGCAAGAGCACCGAGATCGAGACCCACTGCCGCAAGCCGTCCTGCGTGTTCCCGGGGATCTGCCCGAACCTGAACACCGACCACTCGTCGCTGATCAAGCTGTACCGCAGCGCCCGGGCCCTGCCGGGGGTGAAGAAGATCCTGATCGCTTCCGGCCTGCGCTACGACCTTGCCGTGGAGTCGCCCGAGTACGTGCGCGAACTGGTGACCCACCACGTTGGTGGCTACCTGAAGATCGCCCCTGAGCACACCGAGGAAGGCCCGCTGAACCAGATGATGAAGCCTGGTATCGGCACCTACGACCGCTTCAAGCGCATGTTCGAGAAGTATTCGAAGGAAGCGGGCAAGGAGCAGTACCTGATTCCGTACTTCATCGCCGCGCACCCGGGCACCACCGACGAAGACATGATGAACCTGGCCCTGTGGCTCAAGGGCAACGGCTTCCGCGCCGACCAGGTGCAGGCGTTCTATCCGTCGCCGATGGCCTCGGCCACTGCCATGTACCACTCGGGCAAGAACCCGCTGCGCAAGGTCACCTACAAGAGCGAAGGGGTGACCATCGTCAAGAGCGAGGAGCAGCGCCGCCTGCACAAGGCTTTCCTGCGCTACCACGATCCGAAGGGCTGGCCGATGCTGCGCGAGGCCCTTGAGCGCATGGGCCGTGCCGACCTGATCGGCCCGGGCAAGCATCAGCTGATTCCGGCGCACCAGCCGGCGACCGACAGCTACCAGAGCGCCCGGCGCAAGAACTCCACCCCTGCGGGCAGCCACAAGGTGGCCAAGGAACAGAAGCTCCTCACCCAGCACACCGGCCTGCCGCCGCGCGCCAGCAATGGTGCCAAGCCCTGGGACAAGCGCGAAGAGGCCAAGGCCGCCGCGTTCGCCCGCAACCAGGAGGCGGCCAAGGCGCGCAAGGACGCAGCCAAGGGCGGCAAGGGCAAGGGCAAGACCAAGCGCCAGCCGGTCCTGCCGCGCTAAGCCCCATGACGGGGCTTGCGCCCCGTCATGAAGCCCATCCAGGCACCACATGGGTGCACTCATGCGCGTACCCTGTGGGAGTCTTGCTTTCGGATGTTGTCAATTCCGCGCTGAAGCCACTGGCATAACTCTTGCCGCATCCCGCCCACCACTCCCCTGTGAGCGCCCCGATGCCCGACCTGCTGGATGCCCTGACCCCAAGCCCCGCGACCTGGCATGAAATGCTCGCCGTCGACGGCAGCGTGCGTCCGCACTGGCAGGAACTGCTGGCCCACCTGCAACGCAGTGGTCCGCAGCAACTGACCCAGCGCCAGGCCCTGCTTAACCGACAATTGCGGGAAAACGGCGTCACCTACAACATCTACGCCGATCCCGACGGTGCCGATCGCCCCTGGGAACTGGACCTGCTGCCCCAGGTCATCCCCGCCGCCGAATGGGACGTGCTGGCCCGCGGCATTGCCCAGCGGGCGCAGGTGCTCAATGGCGTGCTGGCGGATATCTACGGGCCGCAGCAACTGATCGCCGAGGGGCTGCTGCCGGCCGAGCTGGTCTTCGGCCACAACAATTTCCTGTGGCCTTGCCAAGGCATCGAAGTGCCGCAGCAGACCTGGCTGCATGTCTACGCCGCCGATCTGGCACGCGGCCCGGACGGCCGCTGGTGGGTGACTGCCGACCGCACCCAGGCTCCCTCCGGCGCGGGATACGCCCTGGAGAACCGCACCGTGGTCTCCCGCGCCTTCCCCGAGCTGTATCGCGATCTCCACGTGCAACACCTGGCCGGCTTCTTCCGTACCCTCCAGCAGAGCCTGGCACGCCTGGCGCCCAGCGGTCGGGAAACGCCACTGGTGGTGCTGCTGACCCCCGGGCGCTTCAACGAAAGCTGGTTCGAACACCTGTTCCTTGCCCGCCAGCTGGACTACCCGCTGGTGGAGGGCAGCGACCTGACCGTGCGCGACGGCACGGTCTACCTGAAGACCTTGAGCGGCCTGCGCCGGGTCCACGCGATCCTGCGTCGGCTCGACGACGATTTCTGCGACCCCCTGGAATTGCGCACCGACTCGGCGCTGGGCGTCCCCGGCCTGCTGGACGCCGTGCGCCAGGGACGGGTCCTGGTAGCCAACGCCCTGGGCAGCGGCGTGCTGGAATCTCCCGGTCTGCCGGGCTTCCTGCCGGCGATCAGTGAGCGGCTGCTGGGTGAGCCATTGATCCTGCCGTCCATCGCCAGCTGGTGGTGCGGCGAGCCAGCCGCCCTGGAGCAGGCGCTGGAAAAGATGCCCGACCTGCTGTTCAAGCCCGCCTTTCCCTCGCAAAGCTTCCAGCCCTTGCTGGGGCGCGACCTCGACGATGCCCAGCGCCAGGCGGTGGCCAAGCGCCTGCGCGCGCGGCCCTATGCCTATGTCGCCCAGGAACTGGCGCAGCTGTCCCAGGCTCCGGTCTGGCAGGGTGCGAGGCTGGAAGACCGGCCCGTGGGCATGCGCGTCTACGCCGTGGCCGACGCCGACGGCTGGCGGGTCCTGCCGGGCGGGCTGACACGGGTGGCAGCGCAGGCCGATGCCGAGGTGGTGTCGATGCAGCGCGGCGGTGCCAGCAAGGACACCTGGGTCCTGGGCGAGCGCCCGGCCCGAGGTGAACAATGGCAGGTCAGCCGCAGCCTGGGCGTCGCCGACCTGGTCCGCGCCGACCCCTATCTGCCATCGCGGGTGGTGGAAAACCTGTTCTGGTTCGGCCGTTATTGCGAGCGTTGCGATACCAGCGCGCGCCTGCTGCGGATCCTGCTGGGGCGTTACCTGGATGGCGACTCGCCGCAAGCGCTGGAAGCGGCGGTGCAACTGGCCGAAGAGCTGGAGCTGCTGCCGAGACAGGGCACTCTCGACACCCGTCTGCGCACTGCACTGCTGGACCCGAACTGGGGCTTCAGCCTGCGGGCCAATCTGCAGCGCCTGCAATGGGCGGCCGGGCAGGTGCGCGGCACGCTGTCGCGGGAAAACTGGCAGGCGCTGAGCGAACTGCAACGAGAGGCGCAGCGCCTTGACGATCTCTCGGCCGATTTCACCGAACTGCTGGACTTTCTCAACCGCCTGATCCTGTCGATGGCGGCCCTGTCCGGCTTCGCCATGGACGACATGACCCGCGACGAAGGCTGGCGCTTCCTGCTTACCGGGCGCCGCATCGAGCGCCTGCACGCGTTGAGCAGCAGCCTTGCAGGCTACCTGCGCGGACCGGCGCCCAGCGACCAGGCTGGTCTGGAGTGGTTGCTTGAACTGGCCAACAGCAGCATCACTTACCGTTCGCGCTATCTGGCGGTGGCGCAGCTGGTTCCGGCGCTGGACCTGCTTCTGCTGGACGAGCAGAACCCCCATGGCGTGCTGTTCCAGTTGCGTTCGCTGCTGCGGTCGCTGGAACGCCTGCGCAGCCCGGCAGAGGCCGAATTGGGCGAGCTGGCCGAGCGCCTGAAGCGTTTCGACCTGCGCAGCCTGGAGGCGTCGTTGTTCGGAGAAGCCAGCCTGACCGCAGTGCTGGAAGGGCTGGCGGCAATGCTCGAACGGATCGCGGCAGGCGCCGAAGCGGCTGCCGAGCGCCTGGCCCTGCGCCATTTCGCCCATGTCGATGTCAGCCAGCAGACGGTGTCCGCCTGATGAGTGCGCATTACCAGATTCTTCACGATACCCATTACCGCTATGCCAGCCCGGTCTCCCTGGCTCAGCAATTGGTGCACCTCTGGCCGAGGGACTGTGCCTGGCAACGTTGCCAGGAGCGTGTTCTGGAGGTGACCCCGGTGCCGACACGGCGCCGCGACGAGCTGGATGTGTTCGGCAATCCCCTGACCCGACTCGGCCTGGAGTACCAGCATGACGAGTTGCAGGTCAGTACGCGCGTGCGCATCGAAGTGCTACCGCGCAAGCTGCCATCGCTGTGCGCTTCACCCGCCTGGGAGCAGGCCCGGGATGCCCTGGCCTATTCGCGCAGGGCGCTGTCGCCGGCGTTTCTCGAGGCCAGCCGCTATCGCTTCGAGTCACCGTTCGTGCGCCTGAAAAGGCGCTTCGTGGAATTCTCCGAACCCTGCTTCGGCGCCGGCGTACCGCTGCTGGAAGCGGTACGGGCGCTGATGGAAAAGATCCACCGGGAGTTCACCTTCGATGCCGGCGCAACCCAGGTCGCCACGCCGTTGGTGGAGGTGCTGGCGCGGCGTCGTGGGGTCTGCCAGGACTTCGCCCACCTGATGCTTGCCTGCCTGCGCTCGCGGGGGCTGGCGGCGCGCTACGTCAGTGGTTACCTGCTGACCCGGCCACCGCCCGGGCAGGCCCGGCTGATCGGTGCCGACGCTTCCCATGCCTGGGTCTCGGTGTACTGCCCGACCCATGGCTGGGTGGATTTCGATCCCACCAACAACCTGCTGCCGGCGCTGGAGCACATCACTCTCGGCTGGGGTCGGGACTTCGCCGATGTCTCGCCGCTGCGCGGGGTGATTCTCGGCGGCGGCAGCCATGATCCCGAGGTCCGGGTAACGGTGCTGCCCGTGGAGGATCAGCTCGGCGGCTGATCGACCCACTTCGGCTGCACCACCGGCTCCCAGGCGTCCAACGCATCGAGCAGGGCGTCCGGTGCCTCGTTCATCTGCAGCATCGAGCGGTGCTGCGGGCGCACGAAGCCCTGTTCGACGACATGATCGAGGAAGCCGCTGAGCTTCTCGTAGAACCCGTTGACTTCGAGCAGGCCCAACGGTTTGCCGTGGTAGCCGAGCTGGCCCCAGGTCCAGACTTCGAACAGCTCCTCGAAGGTGCCGAGCCCGCCAGGTAGGGCGATGAAGGCGTCGCTCAGCTCGGCCATGCGCGCCTTGCGCGCGTGCATGCCGTCGACCACCTCCAGGCGCGTGAGGCCAGGGTGGGCGATTTCGGCGCGTTGCAGGCTCACCGGGATGATCCCGATCACCTCGCCTCCGGCGGCCATGGCGGCATCGGCAACGATCCCCATCAGGCCCACCGCACCACCACCGTAGACCAGCGTCAGGCCGCGCCCGGCGATCGCCTGGCCGAGGGCGATGGCGGCTTCACGATAGACCGGGCTGGCCCCGGTGCTGGCGCCACAGAAAACACAAACGGAACGCAGGGACATGACTTTCTCCGGGTCGAAAACGGCCACAGGGTACGGTCATGCAGCGGCGGTTCCAAGCCTTGCAGCTACTCCGGACGGGAGAATTCGCAGGCGGTGCCGGCAGCGCCGCAGGCATAGGCGGCCAGAAGACTTTGCATGAAATTGCCGAGGGACATGGCGGACTACTCCTAAATGAGAGGTTGTCCCATCCTCGGTCATAGGGGCATGATGGCGCACGTTGATTGTCTTGATGGACACCATAGAGAATTTCACTGCCGATTCAGGGTCTTAACCCTTGACCCATGTCACCGGTCCGTTGCGCTGGATGGGGCAGTCTGATTTCAATAAAAAACCTGCCATGGAGATTCACGATGTTTGCCAAGTTCGTTGCGGTATCCCTGCTGACCCTCGCCAGTGCCCAGGTAATGGCCGCTGATTGCAAGGTCACCGTCGATTCCACCGACCAGATGTCCTACAACACCAAGGAAATCACCATCGACAAGAGCTGCAAGCAGTTCACCGTCGAGCTGACCCACTCCGGCAACCTGCCGAAGAACGTCATGGGCCACAACCTGGTAATCAGCAAGACTGCCGATGCCCAGGCCATCGCCACTGCCAGCATGGGCAAGGGCCTGGACGGCGGTTACCTGGATGAAAGCGATGCGCGCATCGTTGCCCACACCAAGCTGATCGGCGCCGGTGAAACCAGCTCCGTGACCTTCGATGTGTCCAAGCTGGAAGCGGGCCAGGACTATCAGTTCTTCTGCACCTTCCCAGGCCATATCAGCATGATGAAAGGCGCTGTTGTACTGAAGTAACAACAGACACCGCTGAACCCTGTGGGAGCGGGTTCACCCGCGATGAGGTCGGTGAATTCACTGACGTAATCGCGGGTGAACCCGCTCCCACATTGACCGCGTCGCTCCTCAGGGGGCGAACGGCATTTCCCGCTTGTGCTGCGTCTTCTCGTACGTCCGCTTGATGATTTCGAACGCTTCCTCGCTTACCGGCTCGCCGTGCAGGAAGGCGTCGATCTGCGCATAGGTGACGCCGTGTGCAGCCTCGTCCGGCTTGCCCGGCTCGAGGTCTTCCAGGTCCGCGGTCGGGACCTTCTCCACCAGTGACTCCGGCGCGCCAAAGCTGCGCGCGATCGAGCGCACCTGGTTCTTCACCAGGCCGCTGAGTGGCGCCAGGTCGCAGGAGCCATCGCCGAACTTGGTAAAGAAGCCCATCACCGCCTCGGCGGCATGGTCGGTACCGATCACCAGGCCGCCACGGGCACCGGCGATGGTGTACTGGGCGACCATGCGCATCCGCGCCTTGGTATTGCCCACCACGAAGTCCACCATGGCCGGCTTGCCACCTTCCAGCGCCTTCACCTCCGCCGCCAGGGCACGCACCGCCGGGGCGATATCCACCGTGTGCAGTTCGTCGGGCTTGATGAAGTCGAGGCAGGCCTGGGCGTCGTGCTCGTCGTGCTGCACATGGTATGGCAGGCGCACGGCGATGAAGCGGTAGGCCGTGTCGCCGGTCTGTTCGCGCAGTTCATTGACCGCACGCTGGGCGAGCAGGGCGGCAGTGAGCGAATCGACGCCACCGCTGATGCCCAGCACCAGGACTTTCAGCCCGGCGTTCTTCAGGCATTGCTGGATGAAGGCGACGCGCCGGGCGACTTCGGCGTCGAGTGCGGCGCGGTCGGCGAATGGTGGCTGGACCTTGAGCTGCTGCGCGATCTCTCGCTGGACGGCTTGCATGGGTTACTCCTCGCTGGGAACTTGGAAAACGTGACGCAGGTAGGAAACGAAATTGGCGTCGCGGCACTGGGTCTTGGCGGCTTCGTCGGAAATCTTCGCGACGGGCTGGCCGTTGCAGTCGGTCATCTTCAGCACGATGCTCATCGGTGCGACGCCGGGGATATCGCAGGTCAGGTTGGTGCCGATGCCGAAGCTGACATTTATTCGTCCACGCAACGCCCGGAAGATTTCCAGGGAGCGCGGCAGGTTCAGACCATCGGAAAACACCAGGGTCTTGGTCATCGGATCGATCCCGAGCTTGCGATAGTGGGCGATGGCCTTTTCCGCCCAGAGCACCGGGTCGCCGGAGTCGTGGCGCAGGCCGTCGAACAGCTTGGCGAAGTACAGGTCGAAATCGCGCAGGAAGGCATCCATGGTGATGCAGTCGGTCAGCGCGATGCCGAGCAGGCCACGGTACTCGCGGACCCAGCAGTCGAGGGCGGCGATCTGGCTGTCGATCAGGCGCGGGCCGAGTTGCTGGTGGGCCATGATCCATTCATGGGCCATGGTGCCCAGCGGCTTGATATCCAGTTTCCATGCCAGGTGAACGTTGCTGGTACCGACGAAGCGTGCCGGAAACGCTTCCTTGAGCACCTTGACCACTTCCTCCTGCACGCCGAAGGAGAAGCGCCGCCGGGTGCCGAAGTCGGCGACCTGCAGTTCGGCCAGTTCGTCCTCGTCGGCATTGGCCCGCAGCCAGTCGAACTTGCGCAGCAACTGCTCGCGGGCCTCGCCCAGCCGGACCTGTGGATAACGGTTGCGGTTGCGCACCTCGCTGATAATCGCCAGCAGCGGCACCTCGAAGAGGATCACATGCAGCCATGGGCCCTTGAGGCGCAGGAAGAACTGGTCGTTTTCGACGCCCATCTTCAGGTAGCGCAGGTTGAAGCGGAACAGCCCGAGGAAACGCAGGAAATCCGGCTTCATGAAGCTGATCTGTTCGAGAAAGCCGAGCTGCGCGTCGCTGATGCTCAGGTCGCTGAGGCGCTCGACCTGTTCGCGTATCTGCCCCAGATAAGGGCGCAGGTCCTCGCCGTTGCGGCAGCGGAACTCCCATTCCACGTCGACGTTGGGGTAGTTGTGCAGCACTGCCTGCATCATGGTCAGCTTGTAGAAGTCGGTGTCCAGCAGGCTTTGCACGATACGGTCGGCGAAAGCGCTATCGCTCATGGTTTGCTCCAGTTCCGGCAGGTGCCATCAAGGCTGTCCATTGTGCCAGTGAATCGCGTCGGGCGTGGCTGCGGATTCGCGGGTCGTTCGGTAGCACACTACCTATAGCAGCGTTTTTCCCGGGGCGGTCTAGCCTCTTATGGTGCTTGCTGTAGCAGTTGCGCACCACGAATGTGCAGTTCCGTTACGCAGGCTGTTACAGGGCGGTTGCACGTAAACACGCACAGGGGTTGCAATGATGGCATCAGGTGGTTGCGCCTTACCTGTCCGGAAGGTAGCTCTTTGTGTCTGGCAAGCGGTTGCACGACCCGGAAAGAAGGCACGCGATCGCGAGCCGGAAAACCGCACTGCGCGTTTTATTCGAATAAAAAACCGATGGCACGGCCCTTGCTCTACGCAAATTGCTGAAACTAGTTGCTGAAGTAGTAGTGCCAATCCAAAAAACATCAGGAGCACCACCACATGTCGCAGACGTTTTACAAGAAAGGCTTTCTTGCCCTCGCCGTGGCCGCGGCGCTGGGCGTTTCTTCGTATGTCCAGGCCGATCTGAAGATTGGTGTCGCAGGTCCCATGACCGGTGCCAACGCAGCCTTCGGCGAGCAGTACATGAAAGGTGCCCAGGCTGCGGCCGATGCAATCAATGCCAAGGGCGGCGTCAACGGCGAGAAGATCGTCCTGGTCAAGGGCGATGATGCTTGCGAACCCAAGCAGGCCGTGGCCGTGGCCAACCGTCTGGTAGACCAGGACAAGGTAGCCGGCGTAGTGGGTCACTTCTGCTCGTCCTCGACCATCCCGGCCTCGGAGGTCTACGACGAAGCGGGCGTGATCGCCATCACCCCGGGCTCCACCAACCCGCAGGTCACCGAGCGCGGCCTGGGCGCCATGTTCCGCATGTGCGGCCGTGACGACCAGCAGGGTATCGTTGCCGGCGACTACATCATCGATGTGCTCAAGGGTAAGAAAGTCGTGGTCCTGCACGACAAGGACACCTACGGCCAGGGCCTCGCCGATGCCACCAAGGCACAGCTGGAGAAACGCGGCGTCAAGCCCGTGCTGTACGAAGGCCTGACCCGTGGCGAGAAAGACTTCAGCGCCGTGGTCACCAAGATCCGCGCCGCCGGTGCCGATGTCGTCTACTTCGGCGGCCTGCACCCTGAAGCCGGTCCGCTGGTCCGCCAACTGCGTGAGCAGGGTCTGAAAGACGTGGCGTTCATGTCCGACGACGGCATCGTCACCGACGAACTGGTCGCCACCGCCGGCGGCGCGCAATACACCAACGGCGTGTACATGACCTTCGGCGCCGACCCGCGCCTGCTGCCCGACAGCAAGGAAGTGGTGGAGCAGTTCCGCAAGGGTGGCACCGAGCCGGAAGGCTACACGCTGTACGCCTATGCCTCGATCCAGGCCCTGGCCGCCGGCTTCGAGGGCGCCAAGTCGAACAAGGGCGAAGACGCCGCCAAATGGCTCAAGGCCAACCCGGTGAAAACCGTGATGGGCGAGAAGAAGTGGGACAGCAAGGGCGACCTGACCGTCTCCGACTACGTGGTCTACCAGTGGGACGCCAACGGCAAATACCACCAGCTGGAAAAACAAAAATAACAATGGCAACCGGCCCGGGCGCCTCCTGCCCGGGCCGCTGCCCGGTTCAGCGCCGTACCTGTCTTTTCTCGTAGATCTGCACAAACCTGCGCTGCGAGGGCCGCTTCGCCCGGGGCCCGCCGTAGTCGGCGCTTGTGCAATCTCAAATACGTGAGATTGCGTTATGGATGGAATTTTCCTGCAGCAACTGATCAATGGACTGACCCTCGGGTCCGTCTATGGTCTGATCGCCATCGGCTACACAATGGTCTATGGCATCATCGGCATGATCAACTTCGCGCACGGCGAGGTGTATATGATTTCCGCCTACCTGGCGGCGATCAGCCTGGCATTGCTGGCCTATTTCGGTATCGAGTCCTTCCCGCTGCTGATGCTGGGAACGCTGTTGTTCACCATCGTCGTCACCGGGGTCTACGGCTTCACCATCGAACGCATCGCCTACAAACCCCTGCGCAACTCCACCCGGCTGGCGCCGCTGATCAGCGCCATCGGTATCTCGCTGATCCTGCAGAACTACGCGCAGATCAGCCAGGGCGCCCGCCAGCAAGGCGTGCCGACCCTGCTCGAAGGTGCCTGGCGTTTCGAGGTCGGTACCGGCTTCGTGCAACTGACCTACACCAAGATCTTCATTCTCATCGCCGCGTTCGCCGGCATGGCCCTGCTCACCTATGTGATCAAGTACACCAAGCTCGGCCGCATGTGCCGTGCCACCCAGCAGGATCGCAAGATGGCCTCGATCCTGGGGATCAACACCGACCGGGTGATTTCCTACGTATTTGTCATCGGTGCGGTGATGGCTGCCCTGGCCGGGGTGCTGATCACCATGAACTACGGCACCTTCGACTTCTATGCCGGCTTCATCATCGGCATCAAGGCGTTCACCGCCGCGGTACTCGGCGGTATCGGCTCACTGCCAGGCGCCATGCTCGGCGGCATCGTGCTGGGCATCTCGGAATCGCTGTTCGCCGGCCTGGTCAACTCCGACTACAAGGACGTGTTCAGCTTCTCCCTGCTGGTGCTGATCCTGATCTTCCGTCCCCAGGGCCTGCTGGGTCGCCCGCTCGTGGCTAAGGTGTGAACATGTCCACTGCCAAGACTGCTTCTTCCGGTTTCGATATCAAACGCACCTTGATCGACACCATCGTTGCCGGCCTGCTTGCCCTGATCGTCTTCGGTCCGGTGGTGGGCGTGGTCCTCGATGGCTACAGCTTCAACGCCGAGCCGAGCCGCGTGGCCTGGCTGGTAGGTGGAGTGATGGCTGGTCGCCTGCTGATCAGCCTGTTCCTCCAGACCGACGCCGGCAAGCGCATGGCCCATGGCTTCGAAAGCGGTGGCTCGGGGGTGCATGTGCTGGCGCCGGACTACAAGTCGCGCCTGCGCTACATCATCCCGGCGCTGATCGTCATCGCCATTGTCTTCCCGATCTTCGCCAACAAGTACCTGCTGACCGTGGTCATCCTCGGCCTGATCTACGTGCTGCTGGGGCTCGGGTTGAACATCGTGGTAGGCCTCGCCGGCCTGCTCGACCTGGGTTACGTGGCGTTCTATGCCATCGGCGCCTACGGCCTGGCCCTCGGCTATCAATACCTCGGCCTGGGCTTCTGGAGCGTGCTGCCGCTGGCGGCCATTGCCGCGGCGCTGGCGGGCTGCATATTGGGCTTCCCGGTGCTACGGATGCACGGTGACTACCTGGCGATCGTGACCCTGGGCTTCGGCGAGATCATCCGGCTGGTACTGAACAACTGGCTGTCGTTCACCGGCGGCCCGAACGGCATGCCGGTGCCTTCGCCGACCTTCCTCGGCCTGGAGTTCGGGCGCCGGGCCAAGGATGGCGGAGTACCGATCCACGAGTTCCTCGGTATCGAATACAACGCCAACCTCAAGTTCATCTTCATCTACGCCGTGCTGTTCATGGTCGTGCTGGCGGTCCTGTACATCAAGCACCGCCTGACCCGCATGCCGGTCGGCCGCGCCTGGGAAGCCCTGCGCGAAGACGAAATCGCCTGCCGTTCCATGGGCCTGAACCATGTGCTGGTCAAGCTCTCGGCCTTCACCCTCGGCGCCTCCACCGCCGGGCTGGCCGGGGTGTTCTTCGCCAGTTACCAGGGCTTCGTCAACCCGTCCTCGTTCACCTTCTTCGAGTCGGCGCTGATCCTCGCGATCGTGGTGCTCGGCGGCATGGGTTCGACGGTCGGCGTGGTGATCGCCGCCTTCGTCCTGACCGTGGCCCCGGAACTGCTGCGCAGTTTCTCTGAGTACCGGGTGCTGCTGTTCGGCGTACTGATGGTGCTGATGATGATCTGGCGACCGCGCGGACTGATCCGCATCAGCCGCACCGGTGTGGTCCCGCGTAAAGGAGTGGCGCCATGAGCGACGACGTGATTCTTTCGGTCGATAACCTGATGATGCAGTTTGGCGGGATCAAGGCGCTGAGCGATGTCAGCCTGAAGGTCAAGCGCAACGACATCTTCGCCCTGATCGGCCCCAACGGCGCGGGCAAGACCACCGTGTTCAACTGCCTGACCGGGTTCTACAAGGCCAGTGGCGGCAGGATCGAACTGAACGTGCGTGGCTCGCACACCAATGTGATCCAGCTGCTTGGCGAGCGTTTCCAGCTGGGCGACTTCGTCTCGCCGAGCCGCTTCCTCACCCGGCTGCGCTACAAGATGTTCGGCGGCACCCATTTGGTCAACCGGGCCGGTCTGGCACGGACCTTCCAGAACATTCGCCTGTTCCGGGAAATGTCGGTGGTGGAAAACCTGCTGGTGGCGCAGCACATGTGGGTCAACCGCAACCTGCTGGCCGGCGTGCTCAACACCAAGGCCTATCGCAAGGCGGAAAGCGACGCCCTCGACCATGCCTTCTACTGGCTGGAAGTGGTGGACCTGGTGGATTGCGCCAACCGGCTCGCCGGCGAACTGTCCTACGGCCAGCAGCGCCGCCTGGAAATCGCCCGGGCCATGTGCACGCGGCCGAAGATCATCTGCCTGGACGAACCGGCTGCCGGCCTCAACCCGCAGGAAACCGAGGCCCTGAGCCGGATGATCCGGGTGTTGCGCGACGAACATGACATCACCGTGGTGCTGATCGAACACGACATGGGCATGGTCATGAGCATTTCCGACCATATCGTCGTGCTCGACCACGGCAACGTCATCGCCGAAGGCAAGCCGCAGGACATCCGCAACAACCCGACCGTGATCGCCGCCTACCTGGGTGCTGACGAAGAGGAGCTGGTATGAGTGCACCCATTCTCGAACTGCAGGACCTGGACGTGTTCTACGGGCCGATCCAGGCGCTGAAAAAGGTCTCGCTGCACATCGACGAAGGCGAGACGGTCAGCCTGATCGGTTCCAACGGCGCCGGCAAATCGACCCTGCTGATGTCGATCTTCGGCCAGCCGCGGGCGGCGGCCGGCAAGATCCTCTATCGCGGTACCGACATCACCCACAAGTCTTCGCACTACATCGCGTCCAATGGCATCGCCCAGTCGCCGGAAGGACGGCGGGTGTTCCCCGACATGACCGTCGAGGAAAACCTGATGATGGGCACCATCCCCATCGGCGACAAGCATGCCGATGAAGACATGCAGCGCATGTACGAACTGTTCCCGCGGCTCAAGGAGCGGCGCAACCAGAGGGCCATGACCATGTCCGGCGGCGAGCAGCAAATGCTCGCCATCGCCCGGGCGCTGATGAGCCGGCCGAAGCTCTTGTTGCTGGACGAACCGTCGCTGGGGCTGGCGCCGATCGTGGTCAAGCAGATCTTCTCGACCCTTCGCGAGCTGGCGAAGAGCGGCATGACCATCTTCCTCGTCGAGCAGAACGCCAACCATGCGCTGAAGCTGTCGGACCGGGCCTATGTAATGGTCAACGGGCAGATTCGCCTGAGTGGTACGGGGCAGGAATTGCTGGTCAACGAGGAGGTGAGGAACGCTTATCTCGGCGGGCACTGATAGTGCTGTGTCGTTCTTGATGGCCTCATCGCCGGCAACGCCGGCTCCCTCAGGTTGGATTGCTCCGCAAACCTCGTGGGAGCCGGCGTTGCCGGCGATGAGGCCTTCAGGTTATGCAAGGAACTCAAGGCAAACCCGGACAGTCGTACCCCGTGTACCGTTTCGACGCTGCACAAGGAACCCATGCGATGTCCCACCGTTCCCCGATTTTCCCCGCGATCCTCGCCTGCGGCCTGCTGTTCGGCAGCCTGGCGGCGCAGGCCGAGGAAGCGGCCAAGGTCCAGATCGATTCTTCCGCTTCGTCTTCCGACAACCTCGCCGCGATCCACCGCGAATCCGGCATGACCCATTCACTGCACGACTCCGGGGTCAGCGTGGCCGACCTGAAGAAGATGCGCGACACCCTCAACCAGAACGCCAGTGACCTGCAGGACCTGCGCCGCACCGTGGACGAGCAGACCCGGCAGATCGGCGAGCTGCAACGGCGCCTGGAAGACACCAACCGCAAGGTGCAATAGGGTTTCCACGGAATGTGGAAAAGTCCCTCTGACAGAGGGTGGCGATACGCCATAACTGCGCGGCAAACCCTTGTTTTCACTGCAATTGAAGTTGTCCACGATTCGTGTGGAAGTGCTTGTGGGTAACTTGGTGATGATCGGCTGGAGGCCTTGTAAAACGAGGCCTGTGCGGCATTGCTCGTTTTTTGTACAGTTGCGCGACAAGACCTTGAACAGGCTTTTGTCAAGGCGTTTTCAGAAGATTGAAGGAGCATTTCGCTATTATCCAAAGCCTGTGGATAACTCTGTGAACAAGCCTTGGAAAGACCCATCCGGGTCCCAGCGCTGAAGGGTTTTGCCCACAGCAGCAGCGTTTCCCATGCGCGCTGATGATGCAGTGCTGCACAGTTGCCCCCAATCTGTGTGGAAGGCCCTGTGGATAAGGTGCGCATAGCCGCGCCGGACCCTTCTGGCATAAGGTTTTGCGGGCGTTGTTCAGTTTTTGAGCAGTGGCAGGATCACTTGCTCCATGGCCATTGGCCGGGCATGCTGCATGGCCTGCCGTCCTCTTGCCGTGATCCAAGGAGATACCCATGACTTCCACCGTATTCATCACCGGTGCCACTTCCGGCTTCGGCGAAGCCTGCGCCCGCCGTTTTGCCGAGGCCGGCTGGTCGCTGGTGCTGACCGGTCGCCGCCAGGAGCGTCTCGACGCGCTGTGCGCAGAGCTCTCGAAAAAGACCCAGGTGCATGGCCTGGTCGTGGATGTGCGTGACCGCAAGGCCATGGAAGAGGCGATTGCCGGCCTGCCTCCGGCCTTCGCCAAGCTGCGCGGACTTATCAACAACGCCGGCCTGGCCCTCGGCGCCGACCCTGCGCCGCAGTGCAACCTGGACGACTGGGAGACCATGGTCGACACCAACATCAAGGGCCTGATGTACAGCACCCGCCTGCTGCTGCCGCGGCTGATCGCCCATGGCCGTGGCGCGACCATCCTCAACGTCGGTTCGGTGGCGGGCAATTACCCGTATCCGGGCAGCCATGTGTATGGCGGGACCAAGGCCTTCGTCGGGCAGTTCTCGTTGAGCCTGCGCTGCGACCTGCGCGGCACCGGGGTGCGAGTGACCAATATCGAGCCGGGACTGTGCGAGAGCGAATTCTCGCTGGTGCGCTTCGGTGGCGACCAGAGCCGTTACGACGCCACCTACGCCGGTGCCGAAGCGATCCAGCCGCAGGACATTGCCGAAACCATCTTCTGGATTCTCAACCAGCCGGCGCATATCAACATCAACAACCTCGAGCTGATGCCAGTGAGCCAGGACTGGGCCGGGTTCTCGATTACCCGTTCGGAGTAAACAGCACGACACGGACCCTGTGGGAGCGGGTTCACCCGCGATTGCGGTGGTGGGTTCACTGCCGCAATCGCGGGTGAACCCGCTCCTACAGGGGGCCGCGTCAGCTTCAAGTCAGGCGCTGCAAGCCTTGCAGACAGGTCACCAGGTGATAGGGCGTAGTCGAAGGCATATCGCTTCTACTCACTACGCCCTGAGCATCCCGACACTCATACCACCCCCCCTCATGCAGGAACCGCTGGCGCAGTACCTCCAGTTGGGCCACCAGCTTCTCTGCGTCGCCCCGTAGGGTCAGCGCCCGCAGATATTCAGCCTGGGCCCAGATGCGCTGGGTGGCATCGCGCACCTCGCCCTGCGCATCGAGCATCGCCAGCACCGCATCGTCCTTCACCCCACGCTCCTCGGCAAAGGCAAACGCCCGCTCCAGCGAAGCATGCAGCGCCGTGCCCTTGAGCAAAGGTGAAGTTTCCAGCAACCAGTACCACTCGAACTGATGCCCCGGTTCGAACCAGTTATCCACAGCCCCGCGCGGCTTTTCCAGCATCACCCCGTGCGACGGGTCGATGAACTGCGCCTGCATGCCATCGGCCAGGGCCAGCAGCGCGGCCTGCACTTGCGCATCCTCACGCACGGCCAGGGTGGCAAGGAACGCCTCGGCCAGATGCATCAACGGGTTCTGCAACGGGCCGCTGCCCAGGCCAGACCAGTCTTCGCCGAGGCTTGCCTCATACAACCCGTCGTTATTGGCGAAGCGCTCGGTCACGACACTGAGGGCGGCGTTCAGGGTCGATTCCGCCAGGCTGTCACGGCTTTTGTCCCAGTAGTGGGCACAGGCGAAGACGATGAACGCGTGGGTGTACAGGTCCTTGCGCCGGTCCAGCGGCTTGCCCTGGGCATCGACGCTATAGAACCAGCCGCCATGCTCGGCGTCGTGGAAATGCCGGTTCAGCGAACGGAACAGCGCCGCAGCGCGTTCACTGGCGCCGGGCTGGTCGATACGGCTGCTGAACAGGTACAGCTGGCGGGCGCAGGCCATGGCCCGATAGCGCTGCACCGGCATCGGCCGGTGTGCGGGGTCGAGCGCCTCGAAGGGCAGGGCCATGTCCGGGTTCCAGCCCGGGCCTTCCCAAAGCGGCACGATGTGCCGGTCGAAGTGTTGCTGGGCTTCAGCGAGCAGGGAAGACAGGGCGGGGGAAAGTTCGGACATGGAAAAGGCTCGTCGCCGTCATTGCGTTGGCGCGCATGGTAGCAGGAAATTTCCCCGTGGCGCCGGGGTCAGGCCGGGTTGCCCAGGCCTTGCCAGTGCCGTGCGCCAACGAAGATGAAGCGCAATTGCTGGACGATCTTGGCCTCGGCGCTGAGCTGGCCCTCATCCAGGACCGCAGGTGGATCGATCAGCTCCGGCAGGGTGGCGAACACGGTTTTCACCACCAGGTCAGCCATGACGGCCAGGGCCGGTGCATCCAGGTGCTGCCAGCGCTGCATGCTGCCGAGGTCGGCGGCGAGGTCGGAGGCGATGCCTTCGCGCAGGCGGGCAATGGCCTGGCGTACGGGCTGCGAACCGCCGTACTGCTCACGGGCGAGAAACAGGAATTGCGCCCGGTTGGCCGCGACCACGTCGAGAAAGATGCGCACCGAGGCATCGGTGATGCCGCCCAGTTCGATTTCGTTGTAGCGAACCCGGCGGATGGTCTGGCGGAAGGTTTCGTTGACCTCGCGGACCAGTGCCAGGCCCAGTTGGTCCATATCCTCGAAGTGCCGGTAGAAGCCGGTGGGCACGATGCCGGCGGTGCGGGCCACTTCGCGCAGGCTGAGGCTGCCGAAACCACGGCCGCTCTCCATCAACTGGCGGGCTGCGTCCAGCAGTGCATGGCGGGTCTGTTGCTTCTGTTCGGCGCGCGGCAGCATGGCGGGTTCGTTTGTGTGAAACGGGCCCTGCACTCTAAAGGCCGGGGCCAGAAAAACAAAGCCCGGTCAGTTGACCGGGCCTCGGAGGGGAGAGGACTGCGCGCGGGTAGCTGTTGTTTTCGCGCATAGGCATCAGCTCACCCGGTTGTTGCGTTCGATCACTCGGTCGGAACCGCCTTCGGCAACGCGGTTGGCACGTTCGATGGCACGGTCGGAGCCACCTTCGGCAACACGGTTGGCGCGGTCGATCACACGGTCACCACCACCTTCGGCAACACGGTTGGCACGTTCGATGGCACGGTCGGACCCGCCTTCGGCAACCCGGTTGGCACGTTCGATCACACGGTCCGAACCGCCTTCAGCCAAGGTGTTCAACGGCTGGGAAACAGTGGCCGAACTGGAACGGGCTTCGGCGGACAGGTGTTGATCGGCGGCCGGTACGGCGAAGGCACTGGTGGCCAGGACAGAGAGAGCAAGGCTGAGCAGCAATTGGCGTTTCATGGTTCGGATCTCCTTGGGGAGGGCAACTAAGTGGGTACGGGGCCAATGCTACTCTTGGAAATTGGATAGAAAAGTTCATAAAGATAATGGTAACAATCAACGGCATTGATATATTCCCCCGGCCGCTCTAGCTCGCGCCTTTCCCGAGTGTGTTAGTAGGAATTGACCAAGCCATTCAGGCGAAACCCCTCGCCGTTTCGTCAGTCCCAAGTACAAGTGCGTGGTTCACGCACCCTGCCTTGCAGTCACAGGAGAACCGTGCAATGACGCGCCCCGCCAAAATCGCCACCTGGACCCTGGCCAGCCTTGCGCTGATCCTGGTGCTGTTGGTGATCTTCATCGCCACTTTCGACTGGAACCGGGTCAAGCCGTTTCTCAACGAAAAGGTCTCGGAGGCCTTGCACAGGCCCTTCGCTATCAATGGCGATCTCTCCGTGCACTGGCGCCGCCAGCCCGAGGAGGGCGGCTGGCGGGCCTGGGTACCGTGGCCGCAATTCACTGCCCAGGACCTGACCCTGGGTAACCCGGAGTGGCTCAAGGAGCCGCAGATGGTCGGCCTGCAGCAGGTGGATTTCCGTCTCTCGCCGCTGCCGCTGCTGGCGCAGCGCATCGTCATTCCGCGCATCGACCTCAAGCTGCCCACCGCCAGCCTCAAGCGCCTGGCCGATGGCCGGGCCAACTGGACCTTCGATTTCGGGCCCAAGGATGAAAACGCCGAGCCATCCAGTTGGGTGCTGGATATCGGCGCCATCGGTTTCGACAAGGGCCAGGTGGCCTTCGATGACGCCACCTTGAAGACCAATGTCCAGGTGCAGGTCGATCCCTTGGGCAAGCCGATCCCGTTCGGCGACATCGTCGGCAAAAGTGCCGCCGAGAAGACTGCCAAGGAGCACGGCAATACCCAGGACTACGCCTTCGGTTTCAAGGCCAAGGGCACCTACAAGGGCGAGGCGCTGACCGGCGAAGGCAAGATCGGCGGCCTGCTGGCCCTGCAGGATGCGACCCAGCCGTTTCCGGTGCAGGTGGACGTCAGCATCGCCAAAACCCGCGCCATCGTTGCCGGTACCCTTACCGATCCGCGCAATCTCGGGGCGCTCGACCTGCGCCTGAAGCTCTCCGGCGCCAGCCTCGCCAATCTCTATCCGCTGACCGGCGTGACCCTGCCGGACACACCGCCGTACCAGACCGACGGGCACCTGATCGCCAAGCTGCACGAGCCGGGCGGGGCGCTGTTCCGCTATGAAGGCTTCAACGGCAAGATCGGCGACAGCGACATCCATGGTGATCTGGCCTTCGTTTCCAGCCAGCCGCGGCCCAAGCTCAGTGGCAAGCTGGTGTCGAATCAACTGCTGTTCAAGGATCTCGCGCCGTTGATCGGTGCCGATTCCAACGCCCAGCAGAAAGCCCGCGGCGGCGCGGCGAAGCAGCCGGGTGACAAGGTGCTGCCGGTCGAGGAATTCCGCACCGAGCGCTGGCGGACGATGGATGCCGACGTGGCCTTCACCGGCAAGCGCATCGTGCAGACCGAGGAACTGCCGTTCACCGACCTCGACACCCATGTAATCCTCGACGACGGCCTGTTGCGCCTGGAACCGCTGTCGTTCGGTGTTGCCGGTGGCAAGCTGGCGATGCAGGTGCGCCTCGACGGACGCACGACGCCCATGCAGGGCCGGGCGAAATTGACCGCGCGGGATCTCAAGCTCAAGCAACTGTTCCCGACCTTCGAACCCATGAAGACCAGCTTCGGTGCACTGAATGGCGATGCCGATATCAGTGGTCGCGGCAATTCGGTGGCGGCCCTGCTGGGTACCGCAAACGGCGATCTGAAACTGCTGATCAACGACGGTGCGGTGAGCCGCAGCCTGATGGAGATTGCCGGGCTTAACGTCGGCAACTACGTGGTTGGCAAGCTGTTCGGTGATAACGAAGTCAAGATCAACTGCGCCGCGACCGATGTAGGGATCAAGAACGGCCTGGCGACTACCCGGCTGTTCGTATTCGACACCGAGAACGCGGTGATCTACGTCACCGGCACGGCCAACTTCGCCACCGAGCAACTGGACCTGAAGATCAATCCGGAATCCAAGGGCCTGCGCCTGTTTTCGCTGCGTTCGCCGCTATACGTACGCGGTTCGTTCGCCAATCCGTCGGCCGGCGTGCAGGCCGTGCCGCTGGCCTTGCGCGGGGCAGGAATGGTGGCGCTGGGCGTGGCGGCGGGGCCGGCGGCCGGGTTGCTGGCGCTGATCGCCCCGAGCAGTGGCGATGAGCCGAACCGTTGCACGCCGTTGCTGGAGCAGATGCGGGCCGGGAAAGCGCCCAAGACGGTGAAATAGTAGGGCCTCATCGCGGGTAAACCCGCTCCCACAGGGATCGCATCAGGCCTGAGGCTGGTGCGATCCTGTGGGAGCGGGTTTACCCGCGATAGGGCCCTCAAGAACAACGAAAAATCAGAGGCCTTGCAGCAGGTCCGCCATGTCATCCGCATGCTCTTCTTCCTGAGCCAGGATGTCCTCGAAGATGCGCCGGGTAGTCGGATCGCTGTCGCCAATGAAGCGCACGATCTCGCGGTAGCTGTCGATGGCGATCCGCTCGGCCACCAGGTCCTCCAGCACCATTTCCTTCAGGGTGGTTCCCGCCACGTACTGGGCATGGGAATTCTTGCTCAGGTTGTCCGGGTTCAGGTCCGGCTCGCCGCCCAGTTGCACGATGCGCTCGGCCAGCTTGTCGGCGTGCTCCTGCTCTTGGTTGGCATGCTCCAGGAACTCCGCCGCCGCGACGCTCGCCTTGATCCCGCTGGCCATGTAGTAGTGGCGCTTGTAGCGCAAGGTGCAAACCCACTCGGTGGCCAGCGCTTCGTTCAGCAGGCGCAGGATGGTCTGGCGGTCGGCGGTGTAGCCCTCGGTCACGGCGCCTTGTTCCACATGCTGGCGGGCGCGTTCGCGAAGGGTTTGGACATCGGTCAGTTCTACGGTGCTCATGATTTTCTCCAGGCTGGAAAACGGGCGCGCCGCGCTCTGGGGGCGCGGTCGCTACATCAGGTACGAGTACGGCGAAGCGGCAAAAGTTTTATCAGCCGCGGCCTTCGCGTCGGTCTTGTTCGCGTTGTTCGCAGGTTTTGAAACCCTTGTCGTCGACATGCCCGGTGGCGTCGAAGCGCACGTAGTAGGGCTGCTGATGACCTTCCTTGTTGAGGATGTAGTTATTGCAGGTACCGCCGTTGGGCAGGTCGATGACCGTGGACGGGCTGCCGCCGATAGCGATGACCTTCTGCATGGTCATGCCGTTTTCCACTTGCTTGACCAGCGGCTGGTCACGGTAGGTGACGTGATCCACCGGATTTTCCGGATTGCTGCTGCAACCGATCAGGGTGGCGCTTGCCAGAAGTGCTGCCAGGGCGTGTTTGTACATGGTCGTGCATCCTCTTGGTGGGCCGTCGTGGGCCGATATCGGTTTGGAACCGCAAGCGGCGACGGGAGTTCGATTGCGATTGCCATCGTTTCGCCTGTAGGGTTGGCCGATCACTTCACGAACCGGGAGCCGTCATGTCGCAAGCGCTCGCCACGCGTTATCCCCTGGTGCTGGTGCCGGGCATGCTCGGCTTCGTTCGCCTGCTGCTGTATCCGTACTGGTTCGGCATCGTCAGGGCCTTGCGCCGCGGCGGGGCGCAGGTTTACCCGGTCCAGGTGTCGCCGCTGCACAGCACCGAGGTGCGCGGCGAGCAGTTGCTGCGGATCATCGAGGACCTGCGCCAGCGTACCGGGGTCGACAAGGTCAATCTGCTCGGCCACAGCCAGGGCGCCCTGACTGCTCGCTATGTCGCGGCGAAACGCCCGGAGTGGGTGGCCTCGGTGACCTCCATCGCCGGGCCCAACCATGGCTCGGAACTGGCCGACCATATCGAGCGCGAGTACCCGGGCGATTCGCCGCGAGGACGCATACTCAAGGCCGTGCTGCATGGCCTGGCCTGCTTGATGGGCGTATTGGAAACCGGCTGGAAGGGCCCCAGGTTGCCCATCGACGTGCATGCCTCGCACCTGTCCCTGACGACCAGCGGCGTGGCCCGTTTCAACCAGCTTTATCCACAGGGCTTGCCGCAGACCTGGGGCGGCGAAGGCGCGGCCGAGGTCAATGGCGTGCGTTATTACTCCTGGTCCGGGGTACTCAAGCCAGGCATCACCGATCGCGGGCTGAACCGCCTGGATGGCAGCAACCGTTTCTGCCGCCTGTTCTCGCGCACGTTCGTACGTGAGCGAGGGCAGTGCGACGGCATGGTGGGGCGCTTCAGTTCACATCTGGGGCAGGTGATCGGCGACGACTATCCCCTCGACCACCTGGACATCGTCAACCAGTCCCTCGGTGCGGTGGGCAAGGGCGCACAGCCGGTGAAGCTGTTCCTTGAGCACGCCGCACGGCTCAAGGCGGCGGGCTGCTAGGCCTGGCGAGAGATGTAAAAAATCTTGTCTAAACTCCACTGACGGCCGCGCCTCCATCGCGGCGATCAGGAGAGTCACCATGAAGATGTTGCGTGTGCCGTTGCTGTTGCTGGGCCTGCTCATGGCGTCGCAGGGTTTCGCCGCTACCGCCCAGCAGGAAAAGATGAAGACCTGCAACGCCGACGCGACCGCCAAGGCGCTCAAGGGCGATGAACGCAAGGCGTTCATGAGCGACTGCCTCAAGGCCAAGGCTCCTGCGACCCAGCAGGAAAAGATGAAGACCTGCAACGCTGACGCCACCGCCAAGTCACTCAAGGGCGATGAGCGCAAGACCTACATGAGCGACTGCCTGAAAAAGAAATGACCTGACCCGCCCGCGCGCCATTGCTCTGGAGCAATGGCGCGCTGCTCGCCGTCGCCCACCCCCTATGCCTGTCCACAGAAGGCTGGCAGACTGCCGCCTTTGTCGTCTTCGGCTGTCTGAGGTTGTATGACTTTTACCCAGCGTCAGGTCGTGCTGGCCAGTTGGATCATCATATTCACCGGCTTGCTGCTGGTATTGCCACTCAAGTTATTGCCGAGCCTGCTGGCCGGATTGCTGGTGTTCGAGCTGGTCAACATGCTCACGCCCAAGCTCCAGCACGTGATCGCCGGGCCGCGTGCGCGCTGGCTGGCGGTGGCCCTGCTTGGCACCTTGGTAGTCAGCACCCTCACGCTGATCTTCGCCGGGGCCATCAGCTTCCTTCTGCACGAGGCGGAAAACCCCGGGGCCTCCCTGGACCGCTTCATGCTCCTGGTAGACCAGGCTCGCGGCCAGTTGCCGCCGTTCATCGACGCCTACCTGCCGGCGAGCGCCGCGGAGTTCAAGGTCGCCATCGGCGACTGGCTCAAGACTCACCTGGGCGAACTGCAACTGGTGGGCAAGGGGGCGGCGCATATGTTCGTCACCCTGCTGATCGGCATGATCCTCGGCGCCATCGTCGCCTTGCAGCGGATTCCCGATATCTCCCGGCGCAAACCGCTGGCGGCGGCGCTGTTCGAGCGCCTGGCGCTGCTGGTGCAGGCGTTTCGCAACATCGTCTTCGCGCAGATCAAGATTTCCCTGCTCAACACGGCATTCACCGGGGTGTTCCTTGCCGTGGTGCTACCGCTGTTCGGCGTGCATCTGCCGCTGACCAAGACCCTGATCGTGCTGACCTTCCTGCTTGGCCTGCTGCCGGTGATCGGCAACCTGATGTCCAACACCCTGATCACCATCGTCGGCCTGTCGCTGTCGGTCTGGGTGGCGGTGGCGGCGCTGGGCTACCTGATCGTCATCCACAAGGTCGAGTACTTCCTCAACGCGCGGATCGTCGGCGGGCAGATCAGTGCCAAGTCGTGGGAGCTGCTGCTGGCGATGCTGGTGTTCGAGGCGGCGTTCGGGCTGCCCGGGGTGGTGGCGGGGCCGATCTACTATGCCTACCTGAAGAGTGAGTTGAAGCGGGTGGAGCTGGTCTGAGAATGAGGGCGTAACGCGGCCCCTGTGGGAGCGGGTCGTGATCAATGTTGGTCAGCCGTAGCGCTTGCGCGCCTCGATCGCCAGCCCGCTGCCGATGCTGCCGAAGATGTTGCCTTCCACATGCCGTGCGTTCGGCAGCATCGCCGCCACGCTCTGGCGCAGTGCCGGGATGCCGCTGGAACCGCCGGTGAAGAACACCGTGTCCACCTGGCCCACGCTCACGCCGGCCTTGAGCAGCAGCTCGTCGACGCTGCCGCGTACGCGCTCCAGCAGGTTGTCGATCGATGCTTCGAACAGTGCCCGGGTCAGGTCCACGTGCAGGCCCTGCTCGATCCGGCCCAGGTCCACCAGGCGATTGTCGGCATGGGTCAGTTCGATCTTGGTCGCTTCCACTTCCATCGCCAGCCAGTGCCCGGCGCGCTGGTCGATCAGCTTGAACAGGCGATCGATGCCCAGGGTGTCCTCGATGTCATAGCGCATGCTGCCCAGGGCCAGTTGCGATTTCTGCGAGTACACCGAGTTGATGGTGTGCCAGGTGGCCAGGTTGAGGTGGTAGCTGGTGGGCATCAGCGCCTGGCTTTTCATCCGGCTGCCATAGCCGAACAGCGGCATCACGCCCTGCAGGCTGAGCTGCTTGTCGAAGTCGGTACCGCCGATGTGCACGCCGCCGGTGGCGAGGATGTCGTCGTGGCGATCGTCGAGCATGTGACGCTCAGGGGCCAGGCGAATCAAGGAAAAGTCCGAGGTACCACCGCCGATGTCGACGATCAGCACCAGTTCCTCGCGCTCGATCCCCGACTCGTAGTCGTAGGCCGCGGCGATGGGCTCGTACTGGAAGGACACGTCCTTGAAGCCGATCTTGCGTGCCACTTCGGCCAGGGTGTCCTCGGCCTCCTGGTCGGCGGCCTGGTCGTCGTCGACGAAATGCACCGGACGGCCCAGCACCACCTGCTCGAACGCGCGGCCGGCATTGGCTTCGGCGCGCTTTTTCAGCTCGCCGATGAACATCCCCAGCAGGTCCTTGAACGGCAGGGCGGTGCCCAGCACGCTGGTGTCATGCTTGATCAGCTTTGAACCGAGCAGGCTCTTCAGCGATCGCATAAGACGACCCTCGTAGCCTTCCAGGTATTCGTGCAGGGCCAGGCGACCATAGACCGGGCGGCGTTCCTCGATATTGAAGAACACCACCGAAGGCAGGGTGATCTTGCCGTCCTCGAGAACGATCAGCGTCTCTTCGCCGGGACGATGCCAGCCGACGGTGGAGTTTGACGTGCCGAAGTCGATACCACAGGCACGGGCCGGGGATGCGTGATTCATGGAAACGGTTCCGGGGGAAAAACGGCCGCGCAGTGTATGCCAGTTGCGCACAGAATCAAGACCGATTATCTGCCGCACGACAACACCCCGGGCACCTTGAAAGGCTATGCTTGACCCCAATCTTCAGAGGCAGTGCATTTAACCGACGGTGATTCCTTCGATGGATTTCAAAGACTATTACAAGATACTGGGCGTCGAGCCGACGGCGGACGACAAGGCGATCAAGACCGCCTACCGCAAGCTGGCCCGCAAGTATCACCCGGACGTCAGCAAAGAGCGTGACGCCGAAGAGAAGTTCAAGGAGGCCAACGAGGCCTACGAAGTGCTCGGCAGCCCGGAAAAGCGCGCCGAATACGACGAGATCCGCAAGTACGGCGGCCAGCACGGCCGGCCGTTCCAGGCCCCGCCCGGCTGGGAAAGCCGTGGCGGCGCCGGTGGCGGTGGCTTCGGTGGTGGCGATTTCTCGGATTTCTTCAGCTCGATCTTCGGATCGGCCGGTCGTGGCAACGGCAATCCGTTCGGCCGTGGTCAACAGCAGCGCAGCAGCGGTCGGCGAGGTCAGGACGTGGAAATGGAACTTGCAGTGTTCCTTGAGGAAACCCTGGCCAACGAATCGAAGAAGATCAGCTTCCAGGTGCCCCAGTACAACGCCATGGGCCAGCGCACCGGCGACACCACCAAGACCCTCAACGTCAAGATCCCCGCCGGGGTGACCGACGGCGAGCGCATCCGCCTCAAGGGCCAGGGCGCGCCAGGTGTGGGAGGCGGGGCGAATGGCGACCTGTACCTGGTCATCCGCTTCGCACCTCACCCGCTGTTCGATGTCGAAGGTCATGACCTGATCATCACCGTGCCCCTGGCGCCGTGGGAAGCGGCGCTGGGCACCAAGGTGGAAATGCCGACCCTCACCGGTAAGGTCAACCTCACCATCCGCCCGGACAGCCAAAGCGGCCAGCGCCTGCGGATCAAAGGCATGGGCCTGGCCAACAAGCAGGGCCAGCGCGGCGACCTTTACGCGCAACTCAAGGTGGTGATGCCGGCGCAATCGGATGCCGCCACCCGTGAACTGTGGAGCAAACTGTCGGAGAAGGCCGGGTTCAACCCGCGAACTCAATGGAGTAAGTGACCATGAGTAGCACCCTGATCGTTCAGCTGGACATGCGTACCTTTTGCCAGGAGGCCGACCTTACGGCCGATTGCGTGATGCAAATCGTCGAACACGGCATCGTTGAACCATCGGGGCGAACGCCTGAGGAATGGCTGTTCGACGACCGCTCGCCGGTTCTGGCCAAGCGCGCCGCGCGGTTGCACGCGGAGCTGGAACTGGAATGGGAAGGCGTTGCGCTGGCGCTGGAGCTGCTGGAGGAAGTGCAGCAACTGCGTAGCGAGAACGTCATGTTGCGCCAGCGTCTGGGGCGGTTCGTGCAATAACTTGAGAACGCCGCGAACCCTGTGGGAGCGGGTTTACCCGCGATTGCCATGGTGAATCCACTGACGTAATCGCGGGTGAACCCGCTCCCACAGGGTTCGCGCAAGCCGTAGGATCAGTCGGACGGTTGAGCCCCCGGATTCAACACCAGTTGCATAAAGGTCAAATCCAGCCACCGCCCGAACTTCACCCCCACCTGCGGCATCTCGCCGGTCACCCGGAATCCCAACCGCTCATGCAGCCGGATCGATGCGGCATTGCCGCTCTCGATCGCTGCCACCATCACATGCTTGCCACACTGGCGCGCCCGCTCGATCAGGGCTTCCATCAACGTCGGCCCCAATCCGTGCCCACGCTGGTCGGCGCGGATATACACCGAATGTTCCACGGTATGCCGGAACCCTTCGAAAGGCCGCCAATCACCGAACGAGGCGTAGCCAGCGACGTCCCCCGCGTCGTCCACGGCGACGATGACCGGGTATCCCTGCGCCTGTCGCCCGTCGAACCAGGCCTGCCGGTTCGCCAGGTCCACCGGCTGTTCGTTCCAGATCGCCGTGGTGTTGAGCACGGCGTCGTTGTAGATGGCGCGGATACCCGGCAAATCGGCGGGGCTGGCGTCGCGGAAGGTGTGAGGCATGGCAGTTGTCCACAGGGTAGGGCAGGGCGCCAGATTAAATGGTTACCAGCCCGCGCACACCTTCGGCTTCCATGTTTTCGCCACGGCCCTGCTGGACGATCTCGCCCCGCGACATCACCAGGTACTGGTCGGCCAGCTCGGCGGCGAAGTCGTAGAACTGCTCCACCAGCAGGATCGCCATGTCGCCGCGGGCCGCCAGTTTGCTGATCACTGCGCCGATTTCCTTGATCACCGAAGGCTGGATGCCTTCGGTGGGTTCGTCGAGGATCAACAGCCGCGGACGACTGGCCAGCGCCCGGCCGATGGCCAACTGTTGCTGCTGGCCGCCGGAGAGGTCGCCGCCGCGCCGGTGTTTCATTTGCAGCAGCACCGGGAACAGCTCGTAGATGAACTCGGGCACTTTCTTCGCCTCGCTGGCGCCGAAGCGCGACAGGCCCATCAGCAGGTTTTCCTCGACGGTGAGGCGCGGGAAGATCTCGCGGCCCTGGGGCACGTAGGCGATCCCGGCCTGGACCCGCTGGTGCGGCTTGAGCTGGGTGATGGCCTGGCCTTCCCAGCTGACGCTGCCGTCGCGCGCCGGCACCAGGCCCATCAGGCAGCGCAGCAGGGTGGTCTTGCCCACGCCGTTGCGCCCGAGCAGGCAGGTGACTTCGCCGACCTTGGCCTCGAACGACAGGCCGCGCAGGATATGGCTGCCGCCGTAGTACTGGTGCAGGGAATCGATTTTCAGCATGTGTGTTGTCCTGTGAGTCCGTGTTGTCCCCAATCGCTGGCAACGCCAGCTCCCACAGGGTTCGGCGTCGCTGCGGACCTTGTGGGAGCTGGCGTTGCCAGCGATGGGGTCACCGCCCTAGATAAACCTCGATCACCCGATCATCCGCCTGCACCTGTGCCAGCGACCCTTCCGCCAGCACACTGCCCTGGTGCAGCACGGTGACGTGGTCGGCGATGCTGCCGACGAAGCCCATGTCGTGCTCCACCACCATCAGCGAGTGCTTGCCGGCGAGGCTCTTGAACAGTTCGGCGGTGAACTCGGTCTCGGCGTCGGTCATGCCGGCCACCGGCTCATCGAGCAGCAGCAACTGCGGGTCCTGCATCAGCAGCATGC
Organism: Pseudomonas bharatica; assembly: GCF_048586865.1. Taxonomy (NCBI): domain Bacteria; kingdom Pseudomonadati; phylum Pseudomonadota; class Gammaproteobacteria; order Pseudomonadales; family Pseudomonadaceae; genus Pseudomonas; species Pseudomonas bharatica. The sequence continues at coordinate 79,673 of NZ_JBMAWR010000009.1, forward strand.
CGATCTCGAGGAACTGCTTCTGCCCGTGGGACAGCAGCCCCGCCGGGCGATTGCGCGAAGGCTCCAGGCGAATGGTGGCCAGCACCTCGTCGATCCGCGTGCGCTGCTCGCCGCTGAGCCGCGCGCCGAGGCAGGCCCATACCGACTTGTCGGTCTTCTGCGCCAGCTCCAGGTTCTCGAACACCGTCAGCGCCTCGAATACCGTGGGCTTCTGGAATTTGCGGCCGATCCCGGCCTGGGCGATCTGCACTTCGCTCATGCGGGTCAGGTCGAGGGTGTCGCCGAACCAGGCCTTGCCGCTGGTAGGGCGGGTCTTGCCGGTGATCACGTCCATCATGGTGGTCTTGCCGGCGCCATTGGGGCCGATGATGCAGCGCAGCTCGCCGACGCCGATGTACAGGTTGAGGCCGTTGATGGCCTTGAAACCGTCGAAGCTGACGTTGATATCTTCCAGGGTCAGTACCGTGCCATGGCGGGCATCGAGGCCCGGCGAAACCACCTGGCCAAGGCCGATGGCGTCGCGGCCGCTGCCCTCGTCGATGATCGGCTCCAGCATGAATTCGGGATGGATCGACGGGAATCTCATTGTTCGCCCCTTTTCTTCAGCAGGCCGACCACGCCCTTGGGCAGGTACAGGGTGACCAGGATGAACAGCGCACCCAGGAAGAACAGCCAGAATTCCGGAAACGCCACGGTGAACCAGCTCTTCATGCCATTGACCAGGCCGGCGCCGAGCAGCGGGCCGATCAGGGTGCCGCGTCCACCGAGTGCGACCCACACGGCCGCTTCGATGGAGTTGGTCGGCGACATCTCGCTCGGGTTGATGATGCCCACCTGCGGCACGTACAACGCACCGGCCAGGCCGCAAAGCACGGCGCTCAGCACCCAGATGAACAGCTTGAAGCCGCGCGGATCGTAGCCGCAGAACATCAGGCGGTTCTCGGCGTCGCGCAGGGCGGTCAGCACCCGGCCGAACTTGCTCCGGGCCAGGCGCCAGCCCAGGTAGAGGCTGGCGACCAGCAGCGCCACGGTAAGCAGGAACAGCACCGCCCGGGTGCCCTGCGCGGTGATATCGAAGCCGAGCAGGGTACGGAAGTTGGTGAAACCGTTGTTGCCGCCGAAGCCGGTCTCGTTGCGGAAGAACAGGAGCATCCCGGCGAAGGTCAGGGCCTGGGTCATGATCGAGAAGTACACGCCCTTGATCCGCGAGCGGAAGGCGAAATAGCCGAACACCAGGGCCAGCAGCCCGGGTGCCAGCACTACCAGGCACATGGCCCAGGCGAAGTGCTGGGTACCGGCCCAGTACCAGGGCAGCTCGCTCCACGACAGGAAACTCATGAACGCCGGCAGCCCGTCGCCGGCGGCTTCGCGCATCAGGTACATGCCCATGGCGTAGCCGCCGAGGGCGAAGAACAGGCCGTGGCCGAGGGACAGCAGGCCGGCGTAGCCCCAGACCAGGTCGAGGGCCAGGGCGACGATGGCGTAGCAGAGGATCTTGCCTACCAGGGTCAAGGTGTAGGCCGAGACCTGCAGGGTGTGGCCGTCCGGCAGCAGCGAAAGCAGCGGCAACGCGACCAGTACCAGCAGGACGACGGCGCCGATGGCCAGGGACAGCTTCGGTCCGGCTTTTTGCGTGGCGGTGACAAGCAGAGGCTGGTTCATCAGTCGATTACCCGTCCCTTGAGGGCGAACAGGCCTTGCGGACGCTTCTGGATGAACAGAATGATCAGCGCAAGGATGAGGATCTTGCCGAGCACCGCACCGATCTGCGGTTCCAGCAGCTTGTTGGCGATGCCCAGGCCGAACGCGGCCCAAAGGCTGCCGGCCAGTTGCCCGACGCCGCCGAGCACCACCACCAGGAAGGAGTCGATGATGTAGCTCTGGCCCAGGTCAGGGCCGACGTTGCCGATCTGGCTCAGGGCCACGCCACCCAGGCCGGCGATGCCCGAGCCGAGGCCGAAGGCGAGCATATCGACGCGCCCGGTCGGTACGCCGCAGCAGGCGGCCATGTTGCGGTTCTGGGTCACGGCACGCACGTTGAGGCCCAGGCGCGTGCGGTTGAGCAGCAGCCAGGTCAGCAGCACCACGAACAGGGCGAAGCCGATGATGACGATGCGGCTCCACGGCAGGACCAGGTTCGGCAGCACCTGGATGCCGCCGGACAGCCAGGCCGGGTTGGCGACTTCCACGTTCTGCGCGCCGAAGACCAGGCGGATGGCCTGGATCAGGATCAGGCTGATGCCCCAGGTAGCGAGCAGGGTTTCCAGCGGTCGGCCATACAGATGGCGGATTACCGTGCGTTCCAGGGCCATGCCGACCCCGGCGCTGACGGCGAAGGCCACCGGCAGCGCCAGCAGCGGATAGAACTCCAGCGCGCCGGGGGCATAGCGCTGGACCATGATCTGCACCACATAGGTGGTGTAGGCACCGAGCATCAGCATCTCGCCGTGGGCCATGTTGATCACGCCGAGCAGGCCGAAGGTGATCGCCAGGCCAAGGGCCGCGAGGAGCAGGATCGAACCAAGGGACAGGCCGCTGAAGGCCTGGCCGAGGATCTCGCCGACCAGCAGCTTGCGCTTGACCTGGGCCAGGCTGGTTTCCGCGGCGGTGCGCACTCCGGCGTCACTTTCCACGGCCGGGTCGAGCAGGGCTTCGAGGCGGGTGCGGGCCATGGGGTCGCCGGTCTCGCCGAGCAGGCGCACGGCGGCGAGGCGCACCGAAGGCTCGGCGGCGGCCAGTTGCAGGTTGGCCAGGGCCAGGCCGAGGGCGGCGTGGACGCTGTCGTCCTTTTCCGTGGCGTACTGGCGGTCGAGGAAGGCGACCTGGGCCGGTTGCGCGGTTTTTTGCAGCTGCTGCGCGGCTTGCAGGCGGGTAGCCGGGTCGCCGCTGAGCAACTGATGGCTGGCCAGGGCGTTGTCCACCAGGCCGCGCAGGCGATTGTTCAGGCGCAGCTTGCGGTTGTCGTCGGGGCTGATGCGGCCTTGCTGCAGGGAGGTAAGCAGGGTCAGCCGGGCAGGATCGGGTTGCGCCGCCCAGTCCTGGAGCAGGCGGGCCTGGTCGTTGGGCTTGGCGGCGGCGAAGTATTCGGCTTCGCTGGCGTGCGCGGCCAAGGGCAGCAGCAGGCACAGGGAAAGCAGGAGTCGGTAGAGGGCCTTGGGCATGGAGCGGGGTCCCTTTTCTGGTAGGGGGAGGTGCGGTGTTCTTCCGGGCCTCATCGCTGGCAAGCCAGCTCCCACAGGTCCGGTGCATGCAGGACCCTGTGGGAACTGGCTTGCCAGCGATTGGACCTCAGGGGATCAGTTGCCCTTCACGGCATAATCCGGCCGCTTGTCATTGCCCTGGATGAACGGACTCCACGGCTGCGCCCGCAGTGGCTGCTCGGTCTCCCAGACCACGTTGAACTGCCCGTCATCCTGGATTTCGCCGATCATCACCGGCTTGTGCAGGTGGTGGTTGGTCTTGTCCATGGTCAGGGTGAAGCCGGACGGCGCCTTGAAGGTCTGCCCGGCGAGGGCTTCGCGGACCTTGTCGACATCGGTACTGCCAGCCTTCTCGACGGCCTGCGCCCACATGTGAATGCCGACGTAGGTAGCTTCCATCGGGTCGTTGGTCACCGCCTTGTCGGCGCCCGGCAGGTTCTTCGCCTTGGCGTAGGCCTTCCAGTCGGAAACGAATTGGGTGTTGACCGGGTTGTCCACCGACTCGAAGTAGTTCCAGGCGGCAAGGTGACCCACCAGCGGCTTGGTATCGATGCCGCGCAGCTCCTCTTCACCCACCGAGAAGGCCACGACCGGTACGTCGGTGGCCTTCAGGCCCTGGTTGGCCAGTTCCTTGTAGAACGGCACGTTGGAGTCGCCGTTGACCGTGGAGATGACCGCAGTCTTGCCGCCGGCGGAGAATTTCTTGATGTTGGCGACGATGGTCTGGTAGTCGCTGTGGCCGAACGGGGTGTAGACCTCTTCGATGTCCTTGTCGGCCACGCCCTTGGAATGCAGGAAGGCGCGCAGGATCTTGTTGGTGGTGCGCGGATAGACGTAGTCGGTACCGAGCAGGAAGTAGCGCTTGGCCGCGCCGCCTTCCTCGCTCATCAGGTATTCAACGGCCGGGATCGCCTGCTGGTTCGGCGCCGCACCGGTGTAGAACACGTTCGGCGACATTTCCTCGCCTTCATACTGCACCGGATAGAACAGCAGGCCGTTGAGCTCCTCGAACACCGGCAGCACCGACTTGCGCGACACCGAGGTCCAGCAGCCGAACACCACCGCGACCTTGTCCTGGGTCAGCAACTGGCGGCTTTTCTCGGCGAACAGCGGCCAGTTCGACGCCGGGTCCACCACCACCGGTTCCAGCAGCTTGCCGTTGACCCCGCCCTTGGCGTTGATCTGCTCGATGGTCATCAGCGCCATGTCCTTGAGCGAGGTCTCGGAAATCGCCATGGTCCCGGACAGGGAATGCAGGATGCCGACCTTGATGGTCTCGGCGGCCTGGATGCTCCAGCTCAGGCCCATCGCGGCGATGGATGCGCTGAGGGTAAAGGCCTTGATCAGACTGCGACGCTTCATGGGTGCTCTCTCCGTTGAGTTCGTATTGGCGGTAAGGCAAATGGCGACTGCGCGGATAGAGCGATAGCAAAGGCTATGCCGGATTGTGTACAGGCTCTGGAACAAGGGTTTCGGCGGATTGTGCGCTGGCGGTGCACCGCCCTGGAGCCCAAGGCGGTGGCACGGTGCAGGCTCTTGCGCCCAGATGGTGCGCAATAGCTAGCAAGGGAAGGATCAACCCCGGGGAGCGTCGATCTGGCCGCGCGGGTGGCGGCGGCTGCGGACGAACTGGTAGGTCACGGTGAGGATCAGGAACCAGATCGGGGTGACCATCAGCGCCTGGCGGGTGTCGGTCTCGAAGCTCAGCAGCACCAGGATGAAGGCGAAGAACACCAGGCATGCCCAGCACATGAAGCGGCCGCCGGGCATCTTGTACTTCGACGCCGCGTGCAGTGCTGCGCGCTGTTTGCGGTAGGTCAGCCAGGACAGCAGGATCAGCGACCAGACGAACATGAACAGCACCGCCGACACGGTCGTGACCAGGGTAAAGGCTTCGACCAGGTCGGGGATCAGGTACATCAACGCCGCGCCCAGCAGCAGGCAGGTGCAGGAGAAGTACAGGCCGTTGGCCGGCACGTCACGGTTCGACAGCTTCTCGAAGGCCTTCGGCGCATCGCCTTCCTGGGCCAGGCCGAAGAGCATGCGGCTGGTGGAGAACACGCCGCTGTTGGCCGACGATGCGGCCGAGGTCAGCACCACGAAGTTGATCACCGCCGCCGCGGCCGGAAGCCCGGCCAGGACGAACAGCTCGACGAACGGGCTCTTGTTCGGCACCACGTCGCGCCACGGGGTGACGGCCATGATGGCGATCAGGGCGAACACGTAGAACATGATGATGCGCAGCGGGATCGAGTTGATCGCCCGGGGCAGGGTGCGCTCCGGGTCCTTGGCTTCGGCGGCGGTGGTGCCGACCAGCTCGATGCCGACGAAGGCGAACACGGCGATCTGGAAGCCGGCGAAGAAGCCCATCAGGCCGTGGGGGAACATGCCCTGGTCGTTCCACAGGTTGCCCAGGCTGGCGGTATCGCCATTGGGCGACTGGAAGCCGCTGACCACCATGTACAGGCCGGTGCCGATCAGGCCGAGAATGGCAATGATCTTGATCATCGCGAACCAGAACTCGATCTCGCCGAACAGCTTCACGGTGATCAGGTTCAGCGACAGCAGCACGCCGACGCACAGGATCGCCGGTATCCACTGCGGCAGGTCGGGAAACCAGAACTGCGAGTAGGAGGCGATGGCGATCACATCGGCGATGCCGGTGATGACCCAGCAGAACCAGTAGGTCCAGCCGGTGAAATACCCGGCCCAGGGGCCCAGCAGGTCAGCGGAGAAGTCGATGAAGGACTTGTAGCTGAGGTTTGACAGCAGCAGCTCGCCCATTGCCCGCATGACGAAGAACAGCATGAAGCCGATGATCATGTAGACGAAGATGATCGAAGGTCCGGCCAGACTGATGGTCTTGCCCGAGCCCATGAACAGACCGGTCCCGATGGCACCGCCGATGGCAATCAACTGGATGTGTCGATTGGTCAGGTTGCGTTGCAGGTGATGTTCCTGCGCGTCCTTTGTAATGTCTTGATTCATTGCGTGCATTCCATAAATCGCAGTCTTCTTGTATGTGAAGCGGCGGCTAGGCTAACACGCTAGCCTGCGGGGCAGCCGCGACAAGATGACTCGACTTTAGGCGGACGCCTGCAAGGAAAGGCGAAAGGGACTACATGTGAGGCTTCAGTTTTCGCTCGGATAGGTCTGGACAGGGCGATCCTCTGAAAAGCGCCGCGCACCTTGTGGGAGCGGGTTCACCCGCGATTACGTTAGTGGCTGCACTACCGCAATCGCGGGTGAACCCGCTCCCACAAGTTTCCGCGTCGCTCTTGAGAGTCAGGCCCTGGCCACCAGCAGGCGCTTGCCGAACACCCGGTCCAGCGCCCACACCACCAGCATCGACAGCCCCACCAGCGGGAACGCTACGCCCAGCACGATCATCACCACCGTCGCCACCTTCCAGCGCGGCAGGTCATGACGCAGCGGCGGAACACCGAGGCCACCTTCGGGCCGACGCTTCCACCACATGACCAGCCCGCTCACCGAGCCGAGCAGGACCATCAGGCAGATCAGCAGGATCAGCATCTGGTTGAGCCAACCGAACATCTTCCCTTCATGCAGCATCACCCCCAGCTCCGTGGCCCGGGCGACGGTGCTGTAGTCCTGCCAGCGTACATCCACCAGGACCTTGCCGGTGTACTGGTCGATATGCAGGGTGGCATCGTTGCGTGGGTCGTCGGCGAACACGGCGATGGTGAACACGCCGCTGGCGCTGGTCGGCAGGGTGATGCTGTAGCCCGGCTCGACGCCGCGTTCAGTGGCGATGTCCTCGACCTTCTGCAGGCTGACCTCGGGCGCCGCCGGCCCGCTGTCCAGGTGCATATGACCCTGGTGTTCGGCATGGGCGCCGCCAGACTGCGGCATCGGCGTGTTTTCCACCGCCCAGGGCACGGTCTGCCGCGCAGCGGTATTGAGCGTGCGGGCTTCCTGGTCGGACTTCGGCACGTCATTCCACATCGCTGCCGGAAAGCGGTTCCACAAGTCGGCGTACTGCTTGCCCCAGAACCCGGTCCAGGTCATGCCGCTGAGCAGCATCAGCAACAGGACCAGCGAACCCCAGAAGCCGCTGACCGCATGCAGGTCGCGCCACAGCAGCCGCCCGCGGGCATTCATCCGCGGCCAGAAGACTCCGGCGAAGCGTCCGCCGCGTGGCCACCATAGATAAAGGCCGGACACCACCAGGACGATGCCCCAGCCGGCCGCCAGTTCCACTACCCGGTCGCCGACGGTGCCGACCATCAGTTCGCCGTGCAGGGCCCGGGCCACGGCCTGCAGGTTGCTTTTGGCGTCCTGCTCGCCAAGTACCCGGCCGTTGTACGGATCGACGAACACGTTGAGTTCCTGCCCTTCGCGCTTGACCACGAACTGCGCGCTGCGGTCGGCCGCGGGTGCCGGCAGGTACTGGCTGACCTGGCCGCCCGGGTAGGCCGCCTGCACCTGCTGCAGCAGGTGATCGGCCGGATGCCGGTGATGGCCGGCCTCGACCACCATCAGCGAGCGGTACATCAGCGGATCAAGTTGTGGCTTGAACAGGTAGATGATCCCGGTGACCGCCAGCAGGATCATCACCGGCGCAACGAACAGGCCGGCATAGAAGTGCCAGCGCCACGCCAGGTTGTAGAAGGAAAACGATGGCTTGCTCATGGAACGCTCCCGAATGAGGGGCGCGGCACGCGGCCGCGCCCGGGCTGGATCAGAAACTCAGGTCGACCTTGGTCCAGAAGGTGCGTCCCGGCTCGTTCACCGTTTCCGTGCCGGAGTAGCCGAAGCCGGCGTTGCCCGCCAGGTTCAGGTGCTCGGCATAGGCCTTGTCGAACAGGTTGTCGACACCGGCACTGAGCTTGAGGTTCTTGCTCACGCGGTAGGCACCGTTGAGCGAGAACACGCCGAATCCGCCGGACTTGTCGAAGTCCTTGCCGACGATGTTGCCCTGGTTCTCCGACACCCGGTTCTGCGCCGACATCAGGCGCCACAGGGCTCCGGCGCTCCAGGCGCTTTCGCTGTAGGTCAGGCCGAGGCGGCTTTCCAGGGGCGGCATCTGCGGCAGGGCCGAGCCGTCGCTGCTGTTCTTGCCCCAGGCGTAGGCGAGGGTGGCGTCGGCCTTCCAGTTGGAGGTCAGTTGGTAAGCCACGCCCATCTCGCCGCCCATGATCCGCGCGTCGATATTGTCGGCACGCGAGACATTGGCGCCGCCGCTGTAGTCGTAGAGGATGTAGTCGCGAATCTGGCCGATGTAGCCTGAGGCCCAGGCTTCGAGGACCTCGGTCTTGTACTGGATGCCGAAGTCGAGCTGGGTGGTTTTCTCCGGCTTGATCGCATCGAAGGCATTGACCGAACCCGTCGGGCCGTAGGTCGGCGAGAACAGCTCCCAGTAGTCCGGGAAGCGCTGGGCATGCCCCAGGCCGACATAGGTGGTGGCGGGAATATCGACCAGGTCATGTTCGTAGCGCAGGAATCCGCTGGGCAGGGTATCGGCGCGGGTATCGCCGGCGGTCGGGTTGGGCATGCTCATCATTCCCGAGCCGGTGCGCTGGCGGAAGTCCTTCGCCGAGGCGCGGTCCAGGCGGGCACCGCTGACCAGGCGATCCTGGCTGTCCAGCTCCCAGGTCAGCTCGCCGAACACGCCGTAGTTGTGGAAATCGGCGTCCTTGGTCCAGGGCAGGTTGCCGTAGGTGTTGACCCCCATGCTGCTGCGCTGGCGGTGCTCGTTGGTCTGCGCGTCGATGCCGCTGACCAGGGTCACGTCCTCCCAGCGCCAGGTGCCTTTGATCCGTGCGCCCAGGGTGCGGCGGTCGACGTTGGCCGCCATCGGGCCGGCCATCATCCCGGTGCCGGACGGCGTGCGCAGGCTGTAGTTGTCCATCACATGGTCGGCGTAGTTGTAGTAGACCTGGGCTTCGATCTTGTCGAAGACCTCGCCGATGTTCGACTTCTCGAAGCGCAGGCCGAGGCTCTCCCGTTTGAACTGCGAGCCATCCATGCCGCGTCCGGCGTAGCGGGCCTCACCATCGCCGCGCCCAGCGGTGAGTTCGAGCAGGGTGTCGCTGTCCGGAGTCCAGCCGATGGCGACATCGCCGTTCCACTTGTCCCACTTCGACGGCACGGTGTCGCCGTGACCGTCCTCGTAGTCGTCGGAGCGCGACTGATTGCCAACGAAGCGTACATAGCCTTGCTGGCCGCCTGCAGCGGCATCCAGCACCTTGTCGAAGCGCCCGTTGGAGCCGGCCAGCAGGCTGGCGTTGACCCGGGTGCCGAGTTCGCCGAACTTTTCCGGCTCACGCTCGAAGAGGATGGTCCCGGCCGATGCGCCCGGGCCCCACTGCACCGTTTGCGGCCCCTTGATCACGGTCAGGCGGTCGTAGGTTTCCGGGGAGATATAGGAGGTCGGCGCGTCCATGCGATTCGGGCAGGCACCGAGCATCACGCCGCCGTTGGTGAGGATGTTCAGGCGCGAGCCGAACATGCCGCGCAGCACCGGGTCGCCGTTGGTGCCGCCGGATCGGATCGCCGAGAAGCCGGGGATGGTCTTGAGGTAATCGGCGCCATCGCTGGCCGGTACCGGCTGGCGCGGGTCCTTTGGGTTGGTGACGATGGTCAGCGGCGAGCTGGGCGCCACGGCGGTGATGACGGTGGGGCCGAGTTCGGCCGGCTCGTGGTCATGGCCCTCATGGCCGGTTTCCGCAGCCAGGACGACCGGGGCGAGCAGGCTGCCGCAGAGCAGCGCGATGGTCCCGCGCAGGGACAAACGATAGACAGGGGTGGAGCTGGACATAGGTTTTCCAACATCGATCGGTCATGAAGGTGCACACGGGCACGGCAGGCTGCCGTCCGCGAAGCACGTTGTTGTCGGTGGTCAGGCGATCGATGTGGCGGGTGGCGCGCGGCTGCGGGCGCCGGGGAAGAAAGCCGGGCGCGGGTGGCCCTGGCGCGGCTGGACGACCAGGCGATTGCCGGTCGCGAGGGGTTCGCTGTTGAGCAGGCTGAGCTGTTGCGGCAGGGCCGGGCAGTGGAAGAACAGGCTGCAATAGCCGCATTTCTCCCACATCACGTGCAACGAGGCATCGCCGCCGTGGTGGTTGTCGCCGTGGTGCCCGCCATCCATGTGCATGCCCGTGCCCATATCCATTTCCATGGGCATGGACGTGCCGTGCTGCATCGGCATCGACTGGGAAACCAGCGGACCGACGAAGATCATCAGCATGGCGAACAGGCTCAGCCAGCCCGCGCGCCTGTTTCCAGGGCGCAGTGGCCGGTGCTGTTCGCTACGGGCGAGGCTCATGGCGAGCGGTAATCAGCGATCAGTGCTGGTGCGCGGAGGTCCCTTCCGGTGGCTGTTTCTGCACCGCGACTTCCACGGTGATGTCGCCGGCCTTCTCGAAGTGCAGGGTCAGCGGGAAGCGCTTGCCGTCGGTCAGCAGGCTGCGGTCCTTGGGCTGCATGATCATGACGTGATAGGCGCTGGGGCTGAAGGTCACCTGGCCGTGGGCCGGCACGGCGACGTTCGGTACCTGCTGCATGCGCATCACATCGCCGTTCATCACGTGCTCATGCAGTTCGGAACGGTCGCTCACCGGAGTATCGACGCTGAGCAGGCGGTCGGCCTCGGCACCCTTGTTGTCGATGACGAAATAGGCCGCGACATTGGGCGCGTTCGGCGGCAGCGCCAGGGACCACGGATGGGCGATATGCAGGTTGCCGACGTTGTATTCGTGGGCGCTGGCAAAACCTGCGGGCAGCAACAGGGCGGCCAGCAGCAGGGCGTTCTTGAACATGGGACATCTCCGGTCGATTCAGATTGTGCGCGTAAAGAGCGTAGGTGAATCAGACCGAAGGAGAGGCGCGGGGATTGAGCGACGGCCAGCGTTCGCGGGGCGTTGGCTGGGCCGGAGGGTGTGAATCGAGGGCGCTGGCCACGGCATGTTCGGGTAGCGTCAGCTGGGCGGGGGTACCGGGCAGGGCCAGGGCTGGGGCGGCGCCGGAGCAGCACCAGCAATGCTGCATGGCGGCGTGGTCATCGTTGCTCTGGCTGGGGTCGAGCTGGCCGATGGACACAGCGACCAGCTTGGTGCCACCGGTGGAACAGAAGGCGCCCCACAACAATTGCTCGGCGGGTGCCTTGGCGGCGGAGGCGGACAGCGGCATGGCCAGCAGATTGAACAGCACTGCGAAGCAGGCGATCCAGGCATGGGCAAGCCGGTGTGCGGGCATGGGTTGATCCGGTTGGATTTGGATGATGGCTATTTAGCCAGAAGATCCGGGGGAAGTAAAAAACGAGGGTGCGATGAAGTGCCGCAGTCTTGTGCAAAAAGCATGGCTGACACATAACCCTGTGGGAGCGGGTTCACCCGCGATTGCGGTAGTGGAGTCACCGACGCAATCGCGGGTGAACCCGCTCCCACAGGGTCCGCAATCGGTCTTAGGATTTGGTCCGGCCGAGCATCCCTCGCACAGCCTCCTGCAGATCCGCCGGCAGCACCACCATCTTGGCGTTGTCGCTTGCCGCCAGGTTCTCCATGGCATTGATGTAGCGCTCGCCCAGCAGGTACATGGCCGGGGTCACATCCGAGCCGACGGCATTCTTCACCAGGGTGATGGCCTGGGCCGAAGCCTCCGCCAGGTTGACCTGGGCCGCGGCATCGAGCTTGGCCGACTCCTGGCGGGCCTGGGCTTCGAGGATCGCCGCCTGCTTGGCACCTTCGGCACGGGTCACGTCGGCCTTTCGTTCACGTTCGGCGGCCGCCTGGCGTTCCATCGCTGCCTGCATGCTTGGCGACGGCTTGATGTCCTGGATTTCCACCGAGCGCACGGTGATGCCCCAGTCTTCTGTCTGCTCCGACATCGCTTCGCGCAGCCGCGCCTTGATCTGCTCGCGGCTGGACAGCGCTTCGTCCAGGTCCATGGCCCCGACGATGGCCCGCAGCGAGGTCATGGTCAGGCTGGTGACGGCATAGGCGTAGTTCACCACGCCGTAGGAGGCTTTCTGGGGATCGACCACCTTGGCGAAGCACAGGGCGTTGGCGACGATCACCGCGTTGTCGCGGGTGATGATTTCCTGCTGCTGCACGTCGAGGATGATGTCCTTGGTCGGCAGGCGGTAGGCGACCACGTCCATGTACGGAACGAGGATGTTCAGGCCGGGCTTGAGGGTGGTGTGGTAGCGCCCCAGGCGCTCCACGATCCATTCCTCGCCCTGTGGCACGATGCGCACGCCCTTGAACACCGTGACGAGCACGAACAGGGCGATGGTTGCGGTGATGATCAGGCTGGTCATGTCGATTCTTGCTCCTTGATGATGTCCTTGAACCCTGTCAGGCCCTGGCGACCCGCACGGTATTGCCCTCGATGGCGACGATGCGCACCCGCTCGCCGGCAGCGATGTCGCTGCTGGCGACGCATGTCCACTCCTCGTTGCCCAGGATCGGTTTCTGGAAGCGCACGCGGCCCTTGTGGAACTCGGATACCGCTGTGGTCAGCAGGCCGACTTCGCCGAGCACTTCGTCGGCGGTCCAGCGCCTGTCGGCCCGGCGCGGCTTGAACACCTTGAACCAGAGGGCCACGGTCAGCGACGAGAGCACCACCCAGATCACCAGTTCGCTGGCCAGCGACAGCCCCGGCACCAGGCCGGCGATCACCCCGACGGCCACCGCGCCGATGCCGAACCAGATGATGAAGAAGGTAGGCAGCACCAGTTCCAGCAGGATCAGGCCGAAGCCCAGTACCAGCCAGATCCACCATTGCAGTTCCATAGTCCGCAGCCTTGCGTTGTGAGGGGATGCCGCATTGGAAACGCTTGCCCGGGTATTGGCAATAGCCGGGCGATTACAGCAAGTGTTCTGTGCCGAGCGCCGCCAGCAGGCTGGCGGGATCGGAAAAGTGCCGGTCGACCACGGGCAGTGCCGGGCGGGCCAGGATCAGCACCGGGACCCCGCGTTCCCGGGCTACCTGCAACTTCGGTTCGGTAGCGCCGCTGCCGCTGTTCTTGCTGATCAGCACGTCGATCCGACGGCGCTCGAAAAGCGCCCGCTCGTCCTCCAGGTGGAACGGCCCGCGGGCGCCGATCACCTCGCAGCGTTCGTTGCCAGGGCAGGCGTCGAGGGCACGCAGGGTCCAGAACTGCTCCGGCGGGATTTCGTCCAGGTGTTGCAGTGGCTCGCGACCGAGGGTGAACAGCGGCCGTTGGAACGGGCGCAGGGCGTCGATCAGTCCGGCCCAATCATGCACTTCGCGCCAGTCGTCGCCCGGCTGCGCCTCCCAGGCCGGGCGGCGCAGGGCCCAGCAGGGAATCCCGGCGAGGGTTGCCGCCCGCGCGGCATTGGTGCTGATCTGCGCGGCGTAGGGATGGGTTGCGTCGACCAGCAGATCGATGCCCTCGTTGCGCAGGTAATCCGCCAGCCCCTCGGCTCCACCAAAACCACCCACCCGTACCTGGCAGGCCAGATCGTCCGGCACCCGGCCGACCCCGGCGAGGCTGTAGACATGCCGTGGCCCCAGGCGACGAGCGATCTGCAGCGCCTCGGCCACGCCGCCAAGCAACAGCAAGCGCCGGCTCATTGAACGCCCGCCTTGCCGACGATGCCGCCCTGGCGGTCGATGGCGAAGACTTCCACCTGCACCTGCGCCGGCACCACGCTGCGGGCGAAGGCCAGGGCATGGGCGCAGACCGCATCGCCCAGTGCTATTCCGGCGGCATGGGCCAGGGCCAGGGCCTGCTGGCTGGTGTTGGCCTGGATGATGGCAGCCTGCAGGTGGTCATCGGCGCCCACCGCAGCGGCCCATCCGGCCAGTTGCGGCAGGTCGATGCTGGAATGCCGGCTGTGCAGGTCCATGTGCCCGGCGGCCAGCTTGCTGATCTTGCCGAAGCCGCCGCACAGGCTGAGTCGCGCCACCGGTACCTTGCGCAGGTGCTTGAGCACCGCACCGACGAAGTCGCCCATCTCGATCAGGGCGATTTCCGGCAGGTTGTAGACCCGGCGCATGGTGTCTTCGCTGGCGTTGCCGGTGCAGGCGGCGATGTGTTCGTAGCCGTTGGTCTTGGCCACATCGATGCCCTGGTGGATCGAGGCGATATAGGCCGAGCAGGAGAAGGGCCGGACGATGCCGCTGGTGCCGAGGATCGATAGCCCGCCGAGAATGCCCAGGCGCGGGTTCATGGTCTTCAGGGCCAGGCTTTCGCCGTCCTGCACGTTCACCGTCACCTCGAATCCACCGGCGTAGCCACATTCATCGGCAAGCTGCTGCAGGTGCCCGCTCATCATGCTGCGCGGCACCGGATTGATCGCCGGCTCACCCACCGCCAGCACCAGGCCGGGGCGGGTCACGGTGCCGACGCCCTTGCCGGCGACGAAGCGCACGCCAGGCTGGTCGAGCAGGCGCACGCGGCTGTAGAGCAGGGCGCCGTGGGTAACGTCCGGGTCGTCGCCGGCATCCTTCAAGGTTCCCGCTTCGGCGCCATCTTCATGCAGGCGGCAGAACTCCAGGCGCATCTGCACCTGCTTGCCCTTGGGCAAGGTGATCTGCACGGCATCGTGGGCCTGTCCGGTCAGCAGCAGGCGCGCGGCGGCAAGGCTGGTGGCGGTTGCGCAGCTGCCGGTGGTCAGGCCGCTGCGCAGCGGTGCCGGTTGTTCGGCGCTTTCTTCACGCATCCTTGATGGCTTCGAGCAGGGTGATCGGCAGGGCCTGGCGCCAGGTATCGAAGGCGCCGAGGGGCTGGGCCTGGGCTACGTGGATGCGGGTCAGCTCGCCGCCGTGGCGCTCGCGCCAGTCCATCAGGCGTACCTCGCTTTGCAGGGTCACGGCGTTGGCCACCAGGCGACCGCCCGGGCGCAGTTGCTCCCAGCAATGTTCCAGCACGCCGGGAAGGGTGACGCCGCCGCCGATGAAGATCGCGTCCGGCTGTTCCAGCCCCTGCAGCGCCTGCGGCGCGCGGCCGCGGACCAGTTGCAGGCCAGGAACGCCGAGGGCGTCGCGGTTGAGTTCGATCAGTTGCTGGCGGCCCTCGTCGGCTTCGACGGCCAATGCCCGGCACGCTGGATGGGCGCGCATCCACTCGATGCCGATGGAGCCGCTGCCGGCACCGACATCCCAGAGCAGTTCGCCCGGACGCGGGGCGAGGCGGGCCAGGGTGATGGCACGGACATCGCGCTTGGTAATCTGGCCATCATGGCGGAAGGCGCTGTCGGGCAGCCCGGCCAGTGGCGACAGGCGAGGCGCGTTGGCATCGGCCAGGCATTCGATGGCAAGGAGGTTGAGGTCGGCGGCCGGCCCGTGGTTCCAGTCGTTGGCACTGCCATGCAACTGGCGTTCGGCGGGGCCGCCCAGGTGTTCCAGCACCGTCAGGCGGCTCGGGCCGAAACCCCGTTCGCGCAGCAAGGCGGCAATGGCGGCGGGGCTGCTGCCATCGTTGCACAGCACCAGCAGGCGCTGGCCGCTGTAGAGATGGGCGGCGAGCCGGGCGAGAGGACGGGCCACCACCGAGACGATCACCACCTCCTGCAACGGCCAGCCAAGCCGGGCGGCGGCGATGGAACAGGAGGAGGGCGCGCTGATCACGTCCAGCTCTTCGGCCGGCACCTGCCGCGCCAGGCTGGCGCCGACACCGTAGAACATCGGGTCGCCACTGGCCAGTACGCACACCGGCTCGCCGCGCAGGGCCAGGACCGGCGCCAGGGAAAACGGACTGGGCCACGGCAGGCGCTCGGCTTTCAGGCAGTGCGGCAGCAATTCCAGCTGGCGCGCACTGCCGAACACCTTCGCAGCGCCCAGCAGCGCCCGCCGGGCCTGCTTGCCGAGGCCGCCGAAGCCGTCTTCGCCAATTCCTACTACGGTTAACCAGGGCGCCATGCCGATCCTCGTTTGCGGGGCAATCCGACCGGCAGGCTTGGCCCGCCGCCGGGCAAAGCAGGCATAATACCGCGCCTTCCGGCACCCGGCGCCTTTTCCACGATTGACGGACCACCCCTTGAACCCATCCAGCCCAACCCCAGCCCTTCGCCCCTCGGCCTGTCCGGGGTTGTGGCGCATCGTCCAGGCGCTCGATGGCGGCATCTCGCGGATCAAGCTCGATGCCGGGCACCTCGAGGCCGACCAGGCCGAGGCCGTCGCTGCGGCTGCCGAGCGCTTCGCTGGTGGGGTGATCGAGGTGACCAACCGCAGCAACCTGCAGATTCGCGGCGTAGGTGATGATCATCAGGGCCTGGTCGCCCGCTTGCTGGACGCCGGCCTCGGCCCGCGGGACGCGGCCGGCGACGATGTGCGCAACCTGATGCTCAGCCCCGCCGCCGGCCTGGACCCGGCGATGCTGCTGGACACCCGGCCGCTGGGGGCGCGGATCCTCGATCTGCTGCAGACCACGCCGCGTTTCCATGAGCTGTCGGCCAAGTTCGCCGTGCAGCTCGACGGCGGCGAGAACCTGGCGATGCTCTGGCATCCCCACGACCTCTGGCTATCGCCGCTGCTCCTGGACGACCAGCTGTGGCTGGCCTTCGGCCTCGCTGGCTGTCCCGGGCATGACGCACCGCTGGCGGCGGTGCCCCCGGACGCTGGCCTTGCGCTGGTGCGAGCGGTGCTGGAGCGTTTTCTCGACCTGGCCGACGCCGGGCAGTCGCGAATGCGCCAGCTGCTTTCGAGCCTGGGCGTGGAGCCATTCCTCGATGGCCTGGCGCTGGACCTGCGCCGCGATAGCGCCGTGACCAGCTGGCGCCGCCAAGGGCTTGACCGTGCCCTGCACCTGGGAATTTATCCGCAGCGACAGCCCGGGCGTGTTGCCGTCGGTGCCCTGGCGCCACTCGGACGCCTGGACGCCGTACAACTGCGTGGGATCGCCGCACTGGCCCGCGAGCTGGGCGACGGCAGCCTGCGCATGACCCCCTGGCAAAGCGTGCTGCTGCCCAATGTGGCAGCGGCGCAGGCCGAGCGGGTGCTGGCAGGCCTGGCTTGCCTCGGGCTGATCATCGATCCCGCCGCGCCGATGGCCGGGGTGGTCGCCTGCACCGGCTCGGCCGGCTGCGCCAAGGGCCTGGCCGATACCAAGGCGGATGCCGTGCAGCTTGCCCTGGCGCTGCATCGGCTCGGCCCGGTGGGTGGCGTCCACCTGAGCGGCTGCAAACGTTCCTGCGCCATGGCCCACACTGCGCCGAGCACCTTGCTGGCGGTCGGTCCCGGGCGCTACGACCTGTATTTTCACGACCCGGCCCAGCCGGGCCCCGGCACCCTTGCCGGGCGCAACCTGACATTGGAAGAAGCGGGCGCCACCCTGGACGCCCGCCACGGAGCAACCCTCGATGATTGATTACATCCGCGACGGCCAGGAGATCTATCGCAACTCCTTCGCCATCATTCGCCAGGAGGCCCGCCTGGAGCGGATTCCGGCCGACCTGGAAAAGCTCGCGGTGCGGGTGATCCATGCCTGCGGCATGGTCGAGGTGGTGGACGCGCTGCGTTTCTCCGAAGGCGCCGGCAAGGCCGGACGCGAAGCCCTGGCCAAGGGCGCACCGATTCTTTGCGACGCGCGGATGGTCGCCGAAGGCATTACCCGCGCGCGCCTGCCGGCCAACAACGAAGTGATCTGCACCCTGCGCGACGAAAGCGTGCCGGACCTCGCCCGGGAGCTGGGCAACACCCGTTCCGCCGTGGCCCTCGAACTGTGGCGGCCACACCTGGAAGGCAGCGTGGTGGTGATCGGCAACGCCCCGACAGCATTGTTCTACCTGCTGGAAATGATCGATGCCGGCGCGCCGAAACCAGCGCTCATCCTTGGCTTCCCGGTGGGCTTCGTCGGCGCCGCCGAGTCCAAGGCGATGCTTGCGGCGGACAGCCGTGGCGTGCCGTTCGTGATCGTCGACGGTCGCCTGGGGGGCAGCGCCATGGCCGCCGCCGCAGTCAACGCCCTCGCCACGGAGGTTGAATGATGCAGGCCCGCGGACGTTTGCTCGGCCTGGGCGTCGGCCCCGGCGATCCCGAACTCATCACCCTCAAGGCCTTGCGCTTGCTGCGCGAGTCGCCGGTGGTGGCGTACTTCGTCGCCAAGGGCAAGCGCGGCAATGCCTTCGGCATCATCGAGCAGCACCTGCAAAGCCAGCAGACCCTGCTGCCGCTGGTCTACCCGGTGACGACCGAAGCCCTGCCGGCGCCGCTGTCCTACGAGCAGGTGATCAGCGATTTCTACGACGAAGCCAGCGTG
This sequence comes from Pseudomonas bharatica, assembly GCF_048586865.1. NCBI lineage: Bacteria > Pseudomonadati > Pseudomonadota > Gammaproteobacteria > Pseudomonadales > Pseudomonadaceae > Pseudomonas > Pseudomonas bharatica. The sequence goes on from NZ_JBMAWR010000009.1 coordinate 98,060, forward strand.
ACCGTGGCCGCGCACCTGGATGCCGGGCGCGATGTGGCAGTGATCTGCGAGGGCGATCCGTTCTTCTACGGCTCCTACATGTACCTGCACGACCGGCTCGCCGAGCGCTACCAGGCCGAGGTGATCCCGGGCGTGTGCTCAATGCTCGGTGGCGCCTCGGTGCTCGGCGCGCCGCTGGTGTATCGCAACCAGAGCCTGTCGGTGCTTTCCGGCGTGCTGCCGCACGACGAACTCAAGCGGCGCCTGGCCGATGCCGATGCGGCGGTGATCATGAAGCTGGGACGCAATTTCCCCAAGGTCCGTGCGGTGCTTGCCGAGCTGGGGCTGGACCGGCGCGCGCTGTACGTCGAGCGGGCGACCATGGCCAACCAGAAGATCGTCGCGCTGGATGAAGTCGATCCGCAGTCTTCGCCCTACTTCTCGCTGATCATCGTTCCCGGCGAAAGGTGGCAAGGCTGATGACCCGACGCGCACCCGCCATTGTCGTGCTCGGCAAGGGCAGCCTGGACACCGCCCGGAAGATCCAGCGCTTCTATCCCGACGCCCTGATCCATGGCCTGGCCGGCCGGGTCGAGGAAGTCGACCGTAGCTACCAGGAGTTCGGCACGACCCTGCGCCAGCTCTACCAACAGGACACGCCGATCATTGCCTTGTGCGCTGCTGGCATCGTCATCCGCAGCCTCGCCAGCGTATTGCTGGAGAAGGGCGCCGAGCCGCCGGTGCTGGCCGTGGCCGAGGATGGCAGCGCGGTGGTGCCGCTGCTCGGCGGGCTGGGCGGAGTGAACGTGATGGCGCGGGAGATCGCGGCCGGGCTGGGCGTCGCCGCGGCGATCACCACCAGCGGCGAGCTGCGTTTCGGCACTTGCCTGCTCAATCCACCGAGCGGTTATGCGCTGGCGGACCTGGAGCTGGGCAAGCGCTTTGTCTCCGACCTGCTGGCCGGGGAAAGCGTGCGTATCGAAGGCGCCGCACCTTGGCTGGACGAGGCCCGTCTGCCGCAGAGCGACGCGGCGCAGTTGACCATCCATGTGGGGTGTGGCGAGCGTGAGGCAGCGGCCAATGAACTGCTGATCCATCCGCGCTGCGTGCTGGTGGCGGTGTCGGCGGCGGTGCCGGAACTGGCGGCCGCGGTGCGGGCTGCCTTGCACCAGGCGAAGATCGCCGAAGCGTCGTTGGCTTGCCTGCTGGCCAACGAGGAGGAGATGGCCGACGCGGCGTTGCACGCTGCGGCTGCCGAACTGGGCGTGCCGTTGCGTTTCGCTGCCGGGGCGTCGGCCAGCGACCTGGCCGCCCGGGCCCTGCCGCAATTGCTCGCGCCGCAGGTGATCGGTGACGGCCTGGCGCTTGCCGTGGCGGCCGAGCCCATCGACCCGGCAAATATCGGCCGCGCCCGTGGCCGGGTGGCGGTGATCGGCCTCGGCCCTGGCGCTGCCGAACTGATGGCGCCGGCGGTCAAGGCCGAACTGGCCCGGGCCAACGATGTGCTGGGCTATGAAACCTACGTGCGCATGGCCGGGCCGTTTCGTGAGGACCAGGTGCTGCACTGCACCGACAACCGCGAAGAACTGCTGCGTGCCCGCCACGCCTTCGAACTGGCGGCGCAAGGGCGGTCGGTGATCGTGGTGTCGTCCGGCGACCCGGGCGTGTTCGCCATGGCCGCGGCGGTGCTGGAAGCGCTGGAAGCGTCGGACGATCCGGCCTGGCACCGGGTTGAGCTGGAAATGCTGCCGGGGATCTCGGCATCGCTGGCGACCGCAGCCCAGGCCGGAGCGCCGCTGGGGCATGACTTCTGCGTGATCTCGCTGTCGGACAACCTCAAGCCGTGGTCGATCATCGAGAAACGCCTCGACCTTGCCGCCCAGGCCGACCTCGCGATGGCCTTCTACAACCCTATCTCCCGTTCCCGTCCGTGGCAGTTGGGGCAGGCGCTGGATATCGTCCGTCGTCATCGCGACCCCGCCACGCCGGTGGTGCTCGGCCGCGATATCGCCCGGCCGGGGCAGTCGCTGAAGGTGCTGACCCTGGGCGAGCTGGAGCCGGAGATGGTGGACATGCGCACGATGGTGCTGGTGGGGTCTTCGACGACCCGGACTTTTGCCCGGGCTGACGGTGGCGAGTGGGTGTATACGCCGCGGTGGTACCGATAGCATCACACGGACCCTGTGGGAGCGGGTTTACCCGCGATTGCGATGGTGGATTCACTACTGCAATCGCGGGTGAACCCGCTCCCACAAGATCCGAGTGGATCTGTTTTGCTGGTTACTTGGCAGTAAACGCCGCGTAGCTGTTCATCAGGTTGCGATAGTTGGGAATCCGCTGCGACAGCAGGTTGCCCAGCCCTTCGATGTCGTTGCGCCAGTCGCGGTGCAGCTCACAGGCCACCGAGAACCAGTTCATCATCTGTGCGCCGGCCTGGGTCATGCGGTTCCACGCGGCCTGCTGCACGGTGGTGTTGAAGGTGCCGGAAGCGTCGGTCACCACGAACACGTCGAAGCCTTCGGCCAGCGCCGACAGGGTCGGGAAAGCCACGCACACATCGGTTACCACGCCGGCGATGATCAGCTGCTTGCGGCCGGTGGCCTTGATCGCCTTGACGAAGTCTTCGTTGTCCCAGGCGTTGATCTGGCCTGGGCGCGGGATGTACGGGGCGTCCGGGAACATCTCTTTCAGCTCCGGCACCAGCGGGCCGTTCGGGCCTTGTTCGAAGCTGGTGGTGAGGATGGTCGGCAGGTCGAAGAATTTCGCCAGGTCGGCCAGCGCCAGCACGTTGTTCTTGAACTCGTTCGGCGAGAAGTCCTGCACCAGGGAAATCAGGCCGGTCTGGTGGTCAACCAGCAGGACTACGGCGTCGTCTTTGTTCAGGCGGTTGTAGGTGGCGTTGGTCATGGTGGAAATCCTTTTGTTCGAGAAGTTTGGTTTGGGTTGTTGCCGCTAGGTGTGGCCAGATTAGGGGTTTCTCGAAAAGGGATAAATCAGTTGAAAACGGTATGACTGTCTCGCTCAGGTAGACAATTCGAGGCGTAGCTTCTGCGGGAAAGCCCACCAGCAAATGCTCAGCAGTTTCACACCTTGCCCTGGGACTTTTCCTATATCCGTCACTGCTGACCAGCATTCAGGATCCCAACGGAATTTCTTCCTCAGGAGGTCCGCATGGCCAGCGGCATCGAACTCGTCGCCAATTTTGCCGAGCAGTACCGTACCCAGGACGACTACCTTTACCTGCTGGTGGACGGACAGGCTGAATGCGCACTGGATCATCCGCTCAGCGTCCCGTCCCTGATCGAGTCGCTGGGTGCCGACGCTGTCACGCGGGTCCTGCGTCCCGACCTGGCCCATAGCCCGGAGTACTGTCCCGCGCTTGTCCAACTGGCGAAACCCGGTGAGGCGGCGGCACGACGCTATCTCGAACTCAGTGCCGACTATGCCGAGTGGGATCTCGTTTACCGCAAGCGTTATATCTGTGGCTGGCTGCTCAGCCCCCGGCCTCTTGACGTCATCGCGAACCATATCGCGACCCGCTGCGACACTACCGCTGGCGACGATCAAGACCCCTCATCCTGGTTCGAACCGCTGAGACTGGAACTGCTGTTTGCGGCCATGAACACCCGGGCCGGTGAGCTGCTGAGCCCGGTGGGATTCTGGCTGCTCCCGCTCAGTTGGGGTGGTTTTACCCCACTCGCCGGGAGAGCCTGTTACGGCGAACCGGAGCTCTCGCCAACGGCCAGGCAAAGCCAGCAACTGGCTCCGGTGGTCAACAGGTTCCTCGCCGTCTGGCGTCATGCCCTGCGCAAGCCTCCACGCTTTGCCCCCTGGCTCTGGAAAGGCCCCACCCTTCTGCCACCCCAGGCTGCCATTCATGGCTTTCGCCTGATCCGCGACGCCCGCCGGCTTGGCCTTGAAGCCAGCAGCGATCTCATCTCCCTCAGCCTGCACCGGGTGTTCTTCCACCCGAATCTGCCCGGGCACCCGGACATCCAGCGCGACATCGCCCAGGCGCGAGCCGGGACCCTGGGCCTGCAAAGTCATTTTGCAAGCTACAGCGAGGCCACCTGGCGGCGCATCGTCTACGACCTGCCCCGTGCGGAGGACTACACATGAGTTTCGATCTTCAATTCAATTTCGGCCTCGATCTCGATGCATCGACCCGGGAAGCCGATCCCTTGTCCAGCGGGGGCTGCCGCCTCTGCGAGCGGCAGGGCCTGCCAATCCTGCCCCTGCGTGCGGCCTATGCTCCGGAACCTTGGCATACCCAGGCACTGCCGCTGACCCGCGGTTCCGAGGTCAAGGCCGTACGCATGCATATCGGCCAGCCTCGTACCCTGCGTCGCGGTTTTCTCTATGTGCTGCTCGACCGACGGGAGTGGCAGGCCTACCAGATCACCCCGGAGGGCATGCTGCGTCAATTCCCTCCGTACGAGATCCCCCGGGAGGAGCCAGCCCCGATTCCGTTGCGCTGCATCCGGGCCGACCACGATATGCCCGCCGCCTTCATCAATATCGACACCGACAAGTTTTCCACCGCCTGGCTCGCCATCGCCAACGATCCCTGGCCCGAGACGGTGCTGGATGCCTACTTGCGCGATGGTGCGGCCGGCGGCAGGAAGTTCGGCGAGCGCTTCTACAAGCTCGTCCTCAAGACCGCACGGGATGACCCTGCCAGCGTTGGTTTCGCCATGACCGAGCTCAACCTGCAGACCGAGAAGATCCTCGAATACGCCCAGTCGATAGCCGGGGACTTTCGCAGCGTGCACGGCTTTTACGGACGCAACCAACGGCTGCGGGCCTTCAGGGGCTATATCCGTACGCTGATCCAGCGGGAGAAACTGCCCAACGGCGTGCTGGCCCTGGTCCTGCCCGATCCTGTCGGCATGGTGCAGGAGCTCAATGCCCAGCGCCTGGCCCGCTGCCAGGCCATGCAGGAGTGGCGCGCCGAGCCGCAGCGCAACCTGGAGTTCTTCACCTCCCAGGCGTTGCTCGGGATCCGTGACGTACAGCTTGAAAGGGCTAAAGAGCGGGCCATCGAGGAGGCAACAGCAGCCGTCGAGGCACGTAACCACTACAACGCCTCGCCCCAGTCCTACAGGTCACCCTTGCCGAGCCTCGATCTCGAGCAGGAAAAGCAACGCCGGATCGCCGAAGCGCAGACCGATGCAGGCGAGCGGCTCGGAGACCGCTACGACGAACCGGCCCGCAAGCTTTTCCAGGACCACTACCAGAAGACCCTGGCGGACTGGCAACGAATCATCGACGACGTCGGCCGGCCCTATGCCGAGCATCACGATGGCGCCGCCTTCCAACTGGCTGCGGTCAACGACTACAGCATTTCCACCCAGGAATCGGTCAAGGCCTTTACCCGCATGTTGGCCACGTGCCAGGTCGGCGGCCCGACCGATCTGGTCGAAGATGGCAGGATCGGCCCCACCCAGGGCCTGTGGAAGAATCAGCTGGAGAACCGCGACAGCCTTTACTACCAGGCGCTGCTTGCCAAGGACACGGTGCTGCTCGAGCAACTGACCGATGATTTGCTCAAGGACGAGCGGACCCGCATCTACCACAGCATCAAGACCTACATCGACACCCCGCAGGGCAGGCAGCTCATGGTCGAGCCCGTGCAGAACGCCATCGGCGACTTGCTCGCGGCCGGTGCCACGGCCAGCTATGCCCTCGGCAAGCAACTGTCGAAGGAGGCCAGGGCACTGGTGGGGCACTTGCATCGGGAGGCCTTGCTGCGTTTCAACGGTGTGCAGGTCACGCAATTGACCATTTCGCTCAAGGTGGGCGAATACCTCACCTTGCTCAATGAGGTGTTGTACGAAGGGACCGAGCGTGTCATCGCGCAGCTCGACCGGCAATTCCGCAAGCCGGCCGAGCGCAAGGTGCGGGCGATGCTGCTGAAAGGGCAGTTCACGCCAGCGCTGGCGAGCAGCCATTCCAGGCTGATCGATATCAAGGTCTGGACGCTGGAGAGCGCAGAGTCGCTGCAATCGCGGCTGGATACGTTGCGGGTCGGCCTGGGTGATGGCATCGGCGACGCCCTGCGCCACGTCAGCATTGGCACCACCGCGCTCACGGGAACGATGGATGACCTGGCGCGCAACCTGACCGTCAATGCCGAGGTCGCCCGCCTGCTGGCGCGGGATTCGATGCTCAGCCTGCGCAACGCTGCGAAAGCCACCGGCAACGGCAAGATGAATCTGGCCCTGGCCCTGGGCAGCCTGTGGTTCCAGCAGGATGCCCTGCTCAGAAGTTACGAAGGCCTGCTCAAGTCGGTGGGCGATGGGGATGCCGAGGCCGCGGCGGCGGTGATGTCGGCGTCGGTCGGAGTGATGGGGGCCGGGGTGGAGGTTGTCGGGGCAACGGTTCATATCCTGCGGCCTGACCTGACCACCCGGGTGACTGGAGTGACAGGGGCTGTGGAACAGCTCGCGATGGGCGCGCGGATCGTGCAGTACGGCGGGGCGTTGGTGGCGATGGCGAGTGCGGTGGAGGGGGTGCAGTATGCGTTGGCGGCTGGGCGTACGCATGGAGCTGGTGATAAGGAAGCGAGGAATGCTTATGGATTTGCCGCCGTCACAGCAGCAATTTCCGCAGCGGCAGGTGGAGTCGGTTCCTTGGCTCCAGCAGCAATAGCACTCCTCCCACTCTCGGTAGCGGTATTACTGGGTCTTGCCGCTTATGGATTGGCGGTGTGGGCGAAAAAGCTAGAGTCAGACTCCATGGAGCTCTGGGCACGACACTCCCTGTGGGGGCTTCCAGAGGAACACCGCCGCTGGACGAAGCCGGAGGAGATGGACACAGCGACTGGTGCACTGAATGCGGCACTACTGGGATTGACCGCAGACGCCGCAATCAACATCAATGCGCAGCAGACCGGCGGAATTCCCGTCGGAGATGCAGTCCCTGCCGGAATTTTCCTGGACTACAAAATAGTCCTGCCTGGCTACAAAGCAGACGCGTCAAATTACGAATGGGCATTACAGGTTTTTCGAATTGGGGCGTCCTTGGGAGAGATCATCGCTCGCGGCAGAGAAGGAGGGGGGAATGAGCCCTTGCCGGCTCCGGCTTCGTGGAAGAATCCGGACTACCACCCGGAAACGTCGGCCCCGATCATTCGGTACGATGCGCAAGCGGAAACCCTTGAAATCAAAGGTTCCATAAGCTTCTTCGGATCTCCTGGTGTTTATGCTCTTGAACTTGAAGTGTCTTACTGGCCCGACAAGAGTGATGAAGCAGGTGTTGCTAGGCTGATTGTAAAAGAAGACAAGATCAGTACTTGGCGGGGATGGGGCCTAGTATGAAAGGACCCAAGCTCGCCCCCCCATGTCCCGGCTGGCAGGAGGATCTACCGGGCCCTTACGAGATGCCTGTATTAGCGCCGGCTCTTGGTCTTGATACTCCCAACCATCAAGATGAGGTCTTTCTAGAGCTACGTCGGGCTTCGGCTCTCGTTAGGGGAGTAGTAATTTGGTTCGCACCATTTATTGGTGTTCAGCTAATAGTGCTTTGGTGGTTTCTACTATTAGATTGGCGTGAGCTAAGCGCTGAAGAATGGATGATGTTTGCTTTTTCAGTGCCATTGGGAACTTGGAGTGTATTGTTTTTCTGGAAGTTCGATGTAGAGCCTCCCCGAGATTTACCCCTCCGATTTAATCGCCCCCGCCAACGCCTCTACGCCTACAACTTCAAATACCGCTGGTGGAATCCCTTCGAACGCTGGCAAGTAACCCCAGTAGCCTACGACTGGTCCCAAGTCCGCGCCGAACGCTGGAGCAGGCGTCATGCCACCGCCCAAGGCGGCATCATCTTCCAATGGGGCGTCGAGCTTTCCATCGTCAAGCCCGGCACCAACGAAGTCATCGACCGTTTTCCCCTTACCGCCATGGGCGCCGACGCCCATGCCTGGGCCTACGTCTGCACCTACATGCAACAAGGTCCCGAGGCGCTGCCGCCCCCCGGCCCGCCTTGGGATCACAACGATGTGCTGTGGTGCAACATCGCCATGCGGCTGGCCCCGAAGGTCGAGTGGCCTGCCGATATGGATCTGGAATCGAGAACAGCTCCTTGACCGTAATTGCTCTAAAAACGAAGAAGCCCGCTCTTACCGAGCGGGCTTCTTTCATTTAACTATTACTTGGCAGTCAATGCCGCGTAGCTGTTCATCAGGTTGCGATAGTTGGGAATCCGCTGCGACAGCAGGTTGCCCAGCCCTTCGATATCGTTGCGCCAGTCGCGGTGCAGCTCACAGGCCACCGAGAACCAGTTCATCATCTGCGCGCCGGCCTGGGTCATGCGGTTCCACGCGGCCTGCTGCACGGTGGTGTTGAAGGTGCCGGAAGCGTCGGTCACCACGAACACGTCGAAGCCTTCGGCCAGCGCCGACAGGGTCGGGAAAGCCACGCACACATCGGTTACCACGCCGGCGATGATCAGCTGCTTGCGGCCGGTGGCCTTGATCGCCTTGACGAAGTCTTCGTTGTCCCAGGCGTTGATCTGGCCTGGGCGCGGGATGTACGGGGCGTCCGGGAACATTTCTTTCAGCTCTGGCACTAGCGGACCGTTCGGGCCCTGCTCGAAACTGGTGGTGAGGATGGTCGGCAGCTCGAAGAATTTCGCCAGGTCGGCCAGCGCCAGCACGTTGTTCTTGAACTCGTTCGGCGAGAAGTCCTGCACCAGGGAAATCAGGCCGGTCTGGTGATCGACCAGCAGGACTACGGCGTCGTCTTTGTTCAGGCGGTTGTAGGTGGCGTTGGTCATGGTGGAAATCCTTTTGTTCGAGAAGTGTGTTTTGGGTGGTTGCCGCTAGGTGTGGCCAGATTAGGGGTTTCTCGAAAAGGGATAAATCACGTGGAAACGGTATGACTGTCTGCTTACGGTGGACAATTAAGAGTGCCGGTCAGACGCATCTTGAAACGAACGACCGGGCCAGCCATACTCCCGCAAAGTACGGGACTCCCGTACTCTCCAGCGATGCGAACAGTCATAGAAACACCCACGTTTCAGAAAAATGCCGCCAAGCTGTGGTCTGACGATGAGCGGGTGGCATTCATCGACTGGATAGCACTGAATCCATTAGCTGGTGATGTCGTTCCCGGAGCAGATCCCCGCTGAAATCGGCAAGGTGGTGTGATATGCGTGACATTGATATCGAGGCGGTTGCCAAGGCCATCGAGGCCGATGCTGGCGAGCTCATTCCAGACCTTCGCCAAGCCCTTCAGGAAGCCAAGGCCGGAGCAGGGCGAGTCACGACTCCCGAACAGATGCTGGTGCGTCAGGCGCGAGAGCGTTCTGGCTTGACGCAGGCTATGTTCGCCAAGCGCATCGCCACGCCGGTAGCGACACTCCGTGACTGGGAGCAAGGGCGCCATGTTCCGCCAGGTGGAGTGCTTTGCTTGATGCGTCTTATCGTCAGGCATCCCGAGCTGTCGCACGAACTGGCTCATTGACCCGGCGACCAGGCCTTTAGGGGAAAAACTTCGTTCCTGACCCCCCGCCCGTTGCAACGTACCTTGGCCTTCCCTCCACCTGGAGGGCACAGCCAAGAAGGACTTTGCAATGACCCAAGACACCAACCAACCCCTCGATCTCAGCTCCGCCGCCGTGGTGGAGAGTTCGCTGCTGGCCTTCGGCGCCGGCATGACTGCGCAGAACCGCCAGGACGTGAAGAACAGTTACCTGTTCGCCTCCCTGGTCGCCAATAAACGACACAACCAGCTCACCCTGAGCGAAGCCTGGTTCGATTATTTCCTCGAAGCCATGACCGACTGCGGCTGGGCCGTAGCCCGGCGCACCCATGAAAAGGCCAGCGATACCGCCCAGTCCTTGAAACTCGCCAACGTGGCGGTCCAGGCCGTGCAGGTGGCTGCTTCCAGCCTGCTGAGCGGCGGTCCGCTGGTCCAGGCGCTGGGTGCCTTCGCGGAGAAGGCCATCGGCGGCCTGAACAAGAACGAAGAGGCGCTGACCCTGTTCAAGCGCAGCCTGTACCGTCAATCCAACGTGATGGTCGGTGTGGCCTCGTGCATCGAGACCAAGGATGGCGAGGTAGTCATGGCCCTGGGTGCGATCCAGCGCACCGTGCGCAAGGAAGACCTCGATACCGTGCTGTTCGACTGGGACAGCAACACCTCGGCAACCTACCGCAGCACGGCGGCCCTGTCGTTCAACACCCAGATCTACGCCAAGGCACGGGACCTGGTGGAGCAGCGCCTGGGTGAGCGGGCGGTGTCGCGGATCATGGACTACGACATCTGACCTGGCCGGCTTGCCCCCGGCGATTTTATGGAGTGAACGGACATGGATGTCGACGGCTATACGATGTGGATCACCGGGGGCAGCCTGGTTTTGGTCGCCCCGCAGGTCAGTGAGCTGGAGCGCAATCATGCGCTTGGCTCATTGCATCACGCGCAACTCCTTGCCGACGGAGTCATGGCATCGCGTTTCGACCAGTACCGGCGCTGGTACCGCGCCTATCGCAATGCTTTCGGGCGACGCGGCTGGCGGGTTACGCACAGTTGCCAGAGCGTTGAAACCGCCGGCGGCCGCACCCTGCTGTCGCCGACCCAACCCTTGTTGCTGTGGCTGGGCAGCCAGCACAGCGAATTGGGCGAGTTGCTGGAACTGGGCATCGATTCGCTGCTGCTGAACCCACCGGGGCTGACACAGCTTTCTCGCAGCGCCTTGCAGGCCCGTGGCGGCATCACCCGGCTGGTGCTGGAGCTGGGCGTGCTGAGTCCCGGCTCGCAGCTCAGCCTGTGCAGCATCGCCCTGGAGACCAGCGCCATCCTCGACCAGCAGTGGCTGAAGGCGCCGCTGGCCGGCGCGACCCTGCGCGGCGACCTGTATTTCCAAAGCCTGCTGGCCGAGCCTGCACCCGAGATGCGCGATAGCGAGCGCGACGGTTTCGCCCGATTGCCGGCCGGCCTTACCCTTCATTGAGGAAACCAAGCATGACAGAGCAACTTCGGGCGGCCGTGGTCGGCAATGCCCTGATGTCCTTTTTCCCGGGTATCGACAAAGACATGCGCGAACGTGTGCAGACCGCCATGCTGTTCGCCCAGCGGGCAACCCGGGAGGTGGTCGACAGCGGGCAGGTCAGCGATGGCTATGACTACTATCGCCAGCAACTGAAATTCCTGGGTTGGGACGCGACCTCGCCGCGCGAGCCGTTCGACCCCGACCTGGAGCGGCGCTCGGTACGCGAGGCCATGCTCGAACGCATCGGGGCGGCGGCTGGCCCCGAGTACTCGCACATTACCCGCTGGTCCATCGATACCCTGGGGCTGGTCCAGCCGGCGCTGTTTCGCTTCGAGCAACGCTCACTGGAGGCGACCTCGTTCCAGTTGCTGCCGTGCCGGGTGAACCGGCCGGGATACGTCGACATGGTCCTGTATCACGAGGACCTCGACCGCGAGGAACTGGGCAACGGCTTTCTCTATCGCGAGCGCACCAGCCGCCGGGTACGTGCCGAACTGGTACGGTTCAATGCCAGGCTCTTCGAGCAACAGTTCGGCGACAAGGTCCGGCAACGCCTGCTCAAGGCCCTGCTGGAAGACATCTACGAGTTGTGATCAGGACAACAGGTAACCCTTGATCCCGGTAAAGATGATCTGGGCCGCGAGGGCGCAGACGAACAGGCCCATCAGCCGGCTAACGATCTGCAGGCCCTGGTCGCCGAGGATCTTCTCGATGCGGTTGGAGAGGTACAGCACCAGGCCGACGGTGGCACTGGCCAGGGCGATACTGACGATGGCCAGCGCCTTGTCATCCCAGTGCGGCTGGCTAACCCCCATCACCAACAGGGCGCCGATGGTGCCCGGGCCGACGGTGAGGGGAATGGTCAGCGGCACGATGGTCACATCCTGCTGCACGTTGTCGGTCTGCACCGCCGACTTGCCCTGGGCCATGCCCAGCGCCGAAATGAACAGCACGCTGCCGGCGCCGATGCGGAAGGCGTCCGGGGTGATGCCGAACACGCCGAAGATCACCCGCCCGAACAGGTACAGCAACACGCTGGCGATCAGCACGCCCATCGCCACTTTCCAGGCCAGGTGCTTGCGCTCCTTGCTGGAGTAGCCGCGGGTCAGGCTGATGAAGCAGGACAGCACGAAGAACGGGCTGTAGAGCACGAGCATCTTCAGATAAACGCTGAACAACTCATGGAGCATGGTCGGGGCTCGCGAAAGGGCAGAGGCGGGCAAGTGTATCAGTGTGACAGCGGCGCATCCGCCGGTGGGTGTGTCTGTTCGCGACGGGCCACCCAGTACTCGATCTGCTCGCGCAGTTGCGACAATTCCACCGGCTTGGACATGTGCCCGTCCATTCCCGCCTGGCGTGCACGCTCCTTGTGTTCGGCAAGGATGTGGGCGGTCAGGGCTACCACCGGCGTGTGCGGGCGGCCGCTCGCGGCTTCCCAGGCCCGCAGTTGCTGGGTCGCCGAGAAACCGTCGAGTATCGGCATTTCGCAATCCATCAGCACCAGGTCGTATTGGCGAGCCTTCATTGCTTTCAGCGCTTCCTCACCGTTGCTGGCGGTGTCCGGTTCGATGCTGAGCTTGCCGAGCATGCCGCGGATGACCTTGGTGGAGATGCTGTTGTCCTCGGCGACAAGGATGCGGAAATCCGCCGGCAATTCGATCGGCATTGGCTTGGGCGGCGGCGCCAGGCTTGGCGGCGGGGCCAGGCTGCGCTGGGCCAGTTCTTCGGCCAGGGTGGTCTTGAGGGTGTAGCCGGCCACCGGCTTGGCGAGGATCCGCTTGACCCCGGCATTGCGCGCGATGATCTTGCTCGGCGCGTTGCTGATGCCGGTGAGCATCACCAGCAGGATGTCGTGGTTCAGGCTCGGGTCTTCCTTGATCTTCGCCGCCAGTTGCATGCCGGTCATGCCCGGCATGTTCTGGTCGAGCAGGACCGCGTCGAAGTAGTCGCGCAGGTGCGCCTTGGTGCGCAGCAGGGCCAGGGCTTCCTTGCCCGAGGGCACGGCGCTGACGTTCATGCCCCAGGCGCCGCATTGCTGGACCAGGACCTTGCGGCAGGTGTCGTTGTCGTCCACTACCAGCACCCGCGCGCCACGCAGCGAGGCGTCCAGGTCGGTGGCCGGCTGTTCCAGGCGCTGGGCGTCGAGGGGCAGGGTCAGCCACAGGGTGTTGCCCTGGTTGTGGCTGGTCTTGATGCCGAATTCGCCGTGCATCAGGTTGACCAGTTGCTTGGCGATGACCAGGCCGAGGTGACCGCCGAGCTTGTTGCTGGAAAGGAAATGCTTGCTGTGCAACTCGGCCTGCAGCAGGGCATCGCGCTCGGCGGCCTGCATGGCTTCGCCGTTATCCTGTACGGCAATGCGCAGGCGCGGGCTGTCGCCGCGCTGGTCGAGGGCCACCACCAGAAGGATCTCGCCGTGGTCGGTCTTCTTCAGGGCGTTGTCCAGCAGGCTGAGCATGGCCTGGCGCAGGCGCGTCGGGTCGCCGCTGATGACCCGCGGCACCTGGGGCTGGGTGAAGCTGATCAGTTCGATGTTCTGCTGCTCGGCCTTGGCCCGGAAGATGCCCAGGCAGTCCTCGATCAGCGCATTGAGATCGAACTGCACGTCGTCCAGCTCGATCTGCCCGGACTCCAGCTTGGAAATGTCGAGGATCTCGTTGATCAGGGTCAGCAGCTCGTTGCCGGCGCTGTGGATGGTTTGCACGTAGTCGCGCTGCTTGACCGACAACGGCGTGCCCAGGAGCAGTTCGGTCATGCCCAGCACGCCGTTCATCGGGGTACGGATCTCATGGCTGATCTTGGCCAGGAACTCGGCCTTGGCGTTGATCTCGGCGTTGCTCGCCGCCTGTTCGCGGCTCGCGCTGACCCGTTGCTCGTTGATGCTGCGCAGGCGCTCGCTGACCGACAGGTTGAGCAGCAGGCCGCTGACCACGTTCAGGCCCAGGAGGATGAACATCAACCATTGGGTCGGTGTGCGGGTCAGGCCGAGCAGGGCCGGCAGCACCACCAGGCAGCCAAGGTTGAAGATCAGCATGGCCAGGGCGAACAGCCGTGCCGGGGCAAAGCCCTTGTACCAATGCCACGCGGCGATGACCAGCATGCTCAGGCAGCCAAGGGCGACCAGGACGTAGGTCATCAGGTTCAGCGGCAGGGTATCGACGAACAGCAGCAACAGGCCGCAGAACACCACCAGCAACATCTGGCCGTGCAGCAGGCGATTGACCGGTGATGGCCCCAGCGGGGCGAAGAAGCGCTGGGTAAAGGCCAGGCCGCAGAGGGTGGCGAGCATCACCGTAAGGTAGGCCGCCGGGGTCCGCGCGCTGTGCCAGAGACTCCACGGGCCGCTCAGGTTGAGCAGGATCAGGGCGCTGAGCAGCATCAGCAGATGGTAGCCGGCCAGCCACAGGCTGGTGGCCGAGCGCGAATAGGCAAAGCGGGCCAGGTTGTGCAGGACCAGCATGCCCAGGCAGCCGATCAGCAGGCCGAACAGTAGCGGCCGGCGCTGGTCGGCGGCGGCTTCGACGGCAGGCAGCAGGGTGATGCCAGGGCGCAACTGGTGTTCGGAAACCAGCCGCAGGTAGACGTCCAGGGCCACCGGGCTGGCGGGCAGGGACAGCAGGTGGTCGCTGCTGCCCAAGGTCAGCAGGCCGCTGTCGCTGCGCCGACCGTCATGGCTTTGCTGGAGCAGGTTGTTGCCGTCCAGGACATAGAGATCCAGACGGGAAAGATCGGGGGCGAAGATACGGATGACCTGTTCCTGCTGCCCGGGGGGCAGGCGCAGGTGCAGCCACAGGGCCTGGTTGGGCGCGGCGGCGTTGAGCTGGGCGGGTTCGATGGGGCTGAACTGGTTGCGGTAGCGCTCGGAGCGGATATCGCCAAGTTGCAGGTTGCCTTGGGTATCGAGCAGAACGGCCCAGCCGCTGCCGGAATCGGCGGACGCCGGTGGCAGGCAGAGCAGGGTCAGCAAGCTGACGACGATTCCAATGGCAGTCCTGAGCCAACGCACGAAATATCCCTTCCTAGCGTGATGCCGGTGCACAACTATGCGCGGCGTGCCAAGTCCAAGGCAAGGCCCCCGGCGGGGCCCTGCCGACCGGCCGCAAGGCGCGCCAGAGAGGCGCTGCGCCTGCGTGCCGACGGATTACTCCTGATGCTCGCCCCGCTCGCGGGCAATGGCACGGTAGCCAATGTCCTTGCGGTAGAAAGCGCCTTCCCAGTCGAGTTCCGCAGCCAGGCGATAAGCCTGTTGCTGGGCGGCCTCGACGGTATCACCCAGGGCGGTAGCGCAGAGCACGCGGCCGCCGCTGGTGACGACCTGGCCGTCCTTCAGGGCGGTACCGGCATGGAACACCTTGCCTTGCAGCGCGGCCGCGGCACCCAGGCCCTTGATCGGCGCGCCCTTGGCGTAATCGCCAGGATAGCCGCCGGCCGCCAGGACGA
Organism: Pseudomonas bharatica; assembly: GCF_048586865.1. Lineage (NCBI taxonomy): Bacteria > Pseudomonadati > Pseudomonadota > Gammaproteobacteria > Pseudomonadales > Pseudomonadaceae > Pseudomonas > Pseudomonas bharatica. The sequence goes on from NZ_JBMAWR010000009.1 coordinate 113,471, forward strand.
TGCCCAGGCTCGGACGCGGATCCCAGACCGCTTCGACCTTGTCCAGGGCCTTGGCCAGCGCGGCCTCGACCAGCAGCACCAGGCTCGACTCCAGACGCAGCATCACCGGTTGGGTTTCCGGGTCGCCGAAGCGGCAGTTGAACTCGATGACCTTCGGGTTGCCGGCCTTGTCGATCATCAGGCCTGCATAAAGGAAGCCAGTGTAGACGTTGCCTTCGGCAGCCATGCCGCGCACGGTCGGGTAGATCACCTGGTCCATGACGCGCTGGTGCACCTCGGCGGTGACCACTGGCGCAGGGGAGTAGGCACCCATGCCGCCGGTGTTCGGGCCGGTATCGGCGTCGCCGACACGCTTGTGGTCCTGGCTGGTGGCCATCGGCAGCACGTTGGCGCCGTCGACCATGACGATGAAGCTGGCTTCCTCGCCGTCGAGGAATTCCTCGATGACCACGCGCGAGCCGGCTTCACCGAAGGCATTGCCGGCGAGCATGTCGCGCACGGCGTCTTCGGCTTCGGCCAGGGTCATGGCGACGATCACGCCCTTGCCGGCGGCCAGGCCGTCGGCCTTGATCACGATCGGTGCGCCTTTTTCGCGCAGGTAGGCCAGGGCCGGTTCGATCTCGGTGAAGTTCTGGTAGTCGGCGGTCGGAATCCTGTGGCGGGCCAGGAAGTCCTTGGTGAAGGCCTTCGAGCCTTCCAGCTGGGCGGCGCCGGCGGTCGGGCCGAAGCAGTCCAGGCCACGCTTGCGGAACAGGTCGACGACACCGGCAACCAGCGGTGCCTCGGGGCCGACGATCGTCAGCGCGACGTTCTTCTCGGCGAAGTCGGCCAGTTGCTCCAGGGCCAGCACGTCGATAGCGACGTTCTCGCACTTGGCTTCGGTGGCGGTGCCGGCGTTGCCGGGGGCGACGAAGACTTTCTCGACCCGTTGGTCCTGGGCGACTTTCCAGGCCAGGGCGTGCTCACGGCCGCCGCTGCCGATGATCAAAACGTTCATGTGCAAACCTCGATGACGCTAATGCTGTTGGCTTTCATGGGAAAGGCCGGAGGGCAAGCCCGTTCCCACAGAACAAAACATGACTCTTGGGCTTTGCAGGGGCCGTGTGGGAGCGGGTTTACCCGCGATTACGTCGGTGAATTCACTACCGTAATCGCGGGTGAACCCGCTCCCACAGGGTCCGCGTCAAGCTTGAAAGCTGAAATCAATGGCGGAAATGGCGCATACCGGTGAAGACCATGGCGATGCCGGCTTCGTCGGCTGCTGCGATCACTTCGGCGTCGCGCATCGAGCCGCCTGGCTGGATCACGGCGGTAATGCCCACTTTTGCGGCATTGTCGATGCCGTCACGGAACGGGAAGAACGCATCCGAGGCCATGACCGCACCCTGCACCTGCAGGCCGGCGTGCTCGGCCTTGATCGCGGCGATGCGGGCAGAGTTGACGCGGCTCATCTGGCCGGCGCCGACGCCGATGGTCTGGCGGTTCTTGGCGTAGACGATGGCGTTGGACTTGACGAACTTGGCCACTTTCCAGGCGAAGATCAGGTCGTTGATTTCCTGCTCGCTCGGGGCGCGGCGGGTCACGACCTTGAGGTCGCCCTCGGTGATCATGCCGATATCGCGGCTCTGTACCAGCAGGCCGCCGGTAACGCGCTTGTAGTCCCAGGCAGCGGCACGTTCGGCCGACCATTCGCCGCAGGCCAGCAGGCGCACGTTGGCCTTGGCCGCGACCACGGCACGGGCTTCCTCGCTGACGCTCGGAGCGATGATGACCTCGACGAACTGGCGCTCGACGATGGCGCGGGCGGTTTCGCCGTCCAGCTCGCGGTTGAAGGCGATGATGCCGCCGAAGGCCGATTCGGTGTCGGTGGCGTAGGCCAGTTCGTAAGCCTGGCGGATGCCGCCTTCAGGGCTGACCGCAACGCCGCACGGGTTGGCATGCTTGACGATGACGCAGGCCGGCTTGACGAAGCTCTTCACGCATTCCAGCGCCGCGTCGGTGTCGGCCACGTTGTTATACGACAGTTCCTTGCCTTGCAGTTGCACGGCGGTGGCGATGCCGGCTTCCGACGGCTTGGCCTCGACATAGAACGCCGCGCTCTGGTGCGGGTTTTCACCGTAGCGCATTTCCTGGGCCTTGATGAACTGGCTGTTGAAGGTGCGCGGGAATTCGCTGCGGCCTTCGGTACTCAGGGTTTCGGCGGCCTGGTTCACGGTGCCCATGTAGTTGGCGATCATGCCGTCGTAGGCTGCGGTGTGCTCGAATGCCTTGAGCATCAGGTCGAAGCGCTGGGCGTAGGTCAGGCCACCGGCCTTGAGGTTTTCCAGGACGCTGGCGTAGTCGCTGGCGTTGACCACGATGGCCACGTCCTTGTGGTTCTTCGCAGCGGAACGGACCATGGTCGGGCCGCCGATGTCGATGTTCTCGATGGCGGTCGGCAGGTCGCAGCCCGGCTTGGAGATGGTGGCTTCGAACGGGTACAGGTTGACGGCGACCAGGTCGATCGGCTTGATCCCGTGCTCCTGCATGATGGCGTCGTCGGTGCCGCGACGGCCGAGGATGCCACCGTGGATTTTCGGGTGCAGGGTCTTGACCCGGCCGTCCATCATTTCCGCGAAGCCGGTGTAGTCGGCGACTTCGACCGCGGCGATGCCGTTGTCCTGGAGCAGCTTGAAGGTGCCGCCGGTAGACAGGATCTCGACGCCCAGGCCTTGCAGCTCACGGGCGAATTCGAGGATCCCGGTCTTGTCGGAAACGCTGATCAAGGCACGGCGGATCGGCAGGCGGGTAGTCTGGTCGGTCATTTCAGATTCCATAACGCGGTGGAGTCAGCAAAAAAGGCGACCTCACGAGGAGTCGCCTTTTCTGGTTGGGGTTCATGCTTACAACAGGTCGTACTGCTTGAGTTTCTTGCGCAAGGTGCCGCGGTTCAGTCCAAGCAGCTCGCTGGCCTTGGTCTGGTTGCCCTTGACGTAGTTCATCACGCTTTCGAGCAGGGGCGCCTCGACTTCCGAGAGCACCAGGTTGTACACGTCCGTGACGGCCGCGCCCTCGAGGTGGGCGAAGTAGTTGTGCAGCGCCTTCTCCACGCTTCCGCGAAGGGTCTGGCCCTCTTCGCTCGGGGTATTGAGGTGCTGTTTCAGGTTGACGTTGTCGCTCACGGGCGTTGTTCCACTCACTAAAGTCTCGGTCATCATCGTCATGCGGCCACCCCTTGTCCGTCCTCTGTCTCAAGGCTCTGTTCGCGTTCGCGGAAGAACTGGCGAACGTCGGCGCATTGCGCGTGCGTGTCTTCCAAACGATTGAACCGGGCACGGAATTCACGGGCTCCCGGTAACGTTGCCAGGTACCAGCCAACGTGCTTGCGGGCGATTCGCACGCCCATTACATCGCCGTAGAAGGCATGCAGCGCTGCCAGGTGTTGCAGCAGAATCCCTTCCACTTCGCCCAGCTGTGGCGCCGGCAAGGTTTCGCCGGTGCGCAGGTAATGCTCGATCTCGCGAAAGATCCAGGGTCGCCCCTGGGCGGCCCGACCGATCAGCAGGCCGTCGGCGCCGGTGCCGTCGAGTACCTGGCGGGCCTTCTGCGGCGAAGTGATGTCACCGTTGGCGAACACCGGGATCGACACCGCCTGCTTGATCATCGCGATGGTTTCGTACTCGGCTTCGCCGGTGTACAGGTCAGCGCGGGTCCGGCCATGCACGGCCAGCGCCTGGATCCCGGCCTGCTCGGCGATCCTCGCCACGGTCAGGCCGTTCTTGTTGTCCCGGTCCCAGCCGGTACGGATCTTCAGGGTCACCGGCACCTCCACCGCGGCGACCACCGCGTGGAGGATTTCACTCACCAGCGCTTCATCTTTCAATAAAGCAGAGCCTGCGGCCTTGTTGCAGACTTTTTTTGCCGGGCAGCCCATGTTGATGTCGATGATCTGGGCGCCCAGCTCGACGTTGGCACGTGCCGCCGCCGCGAGCATCTGCGCGTCGCCGCCGGCGATCTGTACCGAGCGTGGCTCGGGATCGCCTGCGTGGATCATGCGCAGGCGCGACTTGCGACTGTTCCACAGGCTCATGTCGCTGCTGACCATCTCGGACACCACCAGGCCAGCGCCCATTCGTCGGCAAAGCTGGCGAAAAGGCTGGTCCGTGACGCCGGCCATGGGGGCCAGGATCAGGTTGTTCTGCAGTTCGTAAGGGCCGATGCGTACCGCCGACATAGGAGTTCCCTGTTGTGGGGCCGGATCATTAGAGTTCGAAAAAGGGTGGGCATGATACCCGCTCTCGATGACCGGATAAAGATGAATCTGGATAAAATCTGAACAGTTACGACGCGAGGACGGGACGCGGGCAACCCGCCGCCGACGCCAGAACACTGGCGCCGAAGGCCGGGAATCACTCGGGAGAGCGGAAGCTCAGGCTGTAGTTGACCGCTTTCGGGCCCGGATCGAGGATGTCCAGGGCGATGTGGATCGGCGTCTGGCTGGGCATTTCGTCCTTGCCCGCCAGTTCGCCGCCGAGATACTCGGCGGGCTTGAAGCGCCGGCTGGCGATCAACTGGCCGTTGAGGTCGGCGAAGCGCAGTTCCAGCAGCGGGAAAGGCTGGGAGAACGGCGCACGATTGTAGATGATCGCGTCCACTACCAGCGCGCCCTTGAAGTCTGGATGGCTGCGTACCACCAGGTTGCTGCTCTTGATCCGGGCGATATCCACCTTGGACGGCACCTCGCATCCGAGGCTCGGGCACAACTGCTGGAACCACGGACGGTATTGGTCCTGGCGGGCCAGTTCGTCGAAGTGATACCAGATGTACTGGCCTGCCAGGCCTGCGGCAGCCAGCAGGATCAACAGGCTCCACAGCAGTTTGCGGCCCAGGGTGCCCTGCGGTTTCTGCCAGTCGAGCTGGATCGGGTCGTCGACCAGGTCGACCAGGGATTCCTTGCGTGGCGTACTGCCAGCCGGGGGCAGGGCGCCCAGTTCCGGCTCGCGACGGTCGCTGCTGTCCTGGCCTGGCTCTTCCGGCTCGTCGTCGCGAGCCGACAGGCCGACGCCGCTGTCGAGAGGCTCGTCGTGCTCTTCTTCGATCGCCAGCGAGCGCACCGGCGGGGTGTCATCGGGCTCCGGCAGGTCCAGGGACAGCGAAGGTTCGGTGCGGGCCTGCCGCTCCTCGACATCGTCACCCTCCGCTTCCAGCGGCGGTTCGTCGAGCGTCGGCGCCAGCGGATCGTGTTCCTCGGTGGTGGACAGGCCATCTTCCAGGCGCTCGTCGGGGTCGGCTTCGTCGCGCTTGGCGCTGAGGCTGTCGTCACGACGCGGGGAGGCGTTGAACGACAGGCTCGGCTGGATCTCGCGCTGTTCCAGGCGGGCCAGTTCGCTGTCCAGGTCAAGCTGGTCCAGGTCGACCTCGCCCCAGGCCGGCAGGGCCGGGCCTTTTTCAGCGGGGACGGGATCGCTCGCGGGTGTCTCGATGGGCGGCGCGGCCGGTGCTGCCCCGGCAGGCGGCATCAGCACCGATTGCAGCGACGCGTTCTGCTCCAGCAATTGCTTGGCGGCATTGAAGACCTGCAGGCAATTGCCGCAGCGCACGACCCCGCGGGCCACGCTCAACTGGTTGTGGCTGACGCGAAAGCTGGTCTGGCAATGCGGGCACTGGGTGACGAAACTGTCGGTCATGCGGCGATCCGGGGTGGGCTGAGGTGAAGTCTAGGTGCTGTTAACGGCGGCGACCACTGATGCGAACCCAGCCATCGCGCACGACGATCGGGTCCAGGTCGAAGTCCGCCGCGTAGGCCGCAGCCACTTCCTCGCCTTGCTCGGCAAGGATGCCCGAGAGCGCCAGCAGGCCGCCCGGACGGACCAGGCCGCTGAGTTGCGGTGCCAGCGAGACCAGCGGGCCGGCGAGGATATTGGCGACCAGCACGTCGGCCTGCATCGCCGGCATCTGCTCCGGCAGGTACAGGTCGAAGTCAGCCTCGGCGATGCCATTGCGTCCGGCGTTGTCGCGTGAGGCTTCGAGGGCCTGGACATCGATGTCGGTGCCGGTGGCGCGGCGCGCGCCCAGCAGCAGCGCGGCGATGGCGAGGATGCCCGAGCCGCAGCCGAAGTCCAGCAGGTTGACGCCCTTCAGGTCCTGGCCGTCCAGCCACTCCAGGCACAGGGCGGTGGTCGGGTGGGTGCCGGTACCGAAGGCCAGGCCCGGGTCGAGCAGCAGGTTGACGGCGTCCGGCTCCGGCGCCGCGTGCCAGCTCGGCACGATCCACAGGCGCTGGCCGAAGCGCATGGGCTGGAAGTTGTCCATCCAGCTGCGCTCCCAGTCCTGGTCGGCGATCACTTCTGCATGGTGCTCGGGCAGCTCGGCGCCGGTCAGCAGTTGCAGGTGGGCGAACACCGCCTCGGGCTCGGCATCGGCCTCGAACAGGGCCAGCAGGTGGGTATTGGACCACAACGGCGTGGTGTTCAGGTCCGGCTCGAAGATCGGCTGGTCTTCGGCGTCCATGAAGGTCACGGAAACCGCGCCCACTTCCAGCAGGGCGTCTTCATAGGTTTCGGCCTGTTCCGGAGTGATGGCCAGACGAACTTGTAACCAGGGCATGGGGTACCTTCCACCAGGGGATTCAGCGCAGTGCTGCGAAAGCCCGCCAGTTTACGCCAGGCGCACGGCAAAGTGGATAACAACCCCGCTAACTATCTATCACCCCGTCGTGCCAAGGCTCGCGCAACCTGAGCTGCCTCATTCAACAAGGAGTCAGATGATGAGCATGAAGCTGGAGGATGGCGCGGCACGCCTGTCGCTGCTGCAACTGACACGCTGGGAGCTATGGATCGACGGTTTTTTCGAGCGGCGGCCGTATTTCGCAGACTTCGCCCTTGAGCAGCTGATGGTTCACCTGCGCACTTATTACCCGGAAGGCGACGTCGCGCCCGGCTTCCCCCAGGCGCTGCTGCATGCCTTGTTGCAGCGCCTGATCGACGGGCAGTTGCCGGATTTCGACGCCGACCTGCACGGTCCCTTGCGCTGGCTCGCGCAAGCGGACCCTGAGGACGCGCAGGAGGGCTGGAACGAACGCCAGCAGACCGTGGCGCAGATCATCGAAGGTGCGGCGACCGGTGTGCTGGAGGATTATTGCCAGGCATTGCGCCGGCAATGGACGCAGCGCCCCGCCGGACTGGACGGCGCCAGTGCGGTGGGCGAGCGTTTCCTGGAGCAACTGGAAGCGCATTGCTCGGCGCTGAAGACGTTGTTCTGTGCCGAAACCCTCAAGCGCTTCGATGGCGACAGCCTGCTGCAGTACACCCAGGACCTGGACGCCCGCTGGCGCTCGCTGTTCGACGGCACCGGCAGCCTGCCCGACGCCGAGCGGCAGCAGATCGACGCCTTGGTGCGCGGGGCGCTGGGCGACTGGTTCAGCGCCCTGGACAGCGAAGAACTGGAGGTGCTGCGGCATTTCCAGCACCGCCATGGGCTACTGCGCGAGCAGCTCAGGTTGTTGCTGTACGGAGTCGACTCCCTGGAAGCCCATGCCCGCCTGGCGATCATCGACTACTGCCGGCTTGCCCTCGGCCTGGATATCGACCCCGACGAAATGCAGGTCCGCACCCGCGTGGAGCACCCCCGTTACCCGGTGGCACGCACCCTGCGGCTCGCCGCACTGGTGGCGGAAGGTCCCTTCGCCGCCAGCCCGGACAAGGTTCGCACCCTGCTGCGCGATCCTGGCGCGCTCAACCAGGTACTGCCAGCCGGTTTCCTCGACGAGTTGCTGCTGAATGTCGATCCGCGCGCCGGTTATCACCAGGCATTGGCCGAGCGTTATGCCAATCCGGACGTGTTCTCGGCCCTGCTCGACCTGAACGATATGCGCCTCCAGCAGAGCGCCTTCATCGCGCGGTGCAAGGGCCATCTGGGGGCCGAAAGCTATGCGCGGGTGCTGCGGGTGCGTGCCGGAAACGGCGTGGGGCGGGACGAGCCCGGCGACAAGGTTACCGGGGTATCCCAGTTTCCCGATGAGCCGCTGGCGCAACTGATGCTGTTCTATCACCAGGACGACGCTGGCGTGTTGTCCGGGCTGGTGTTGTATGCGCCCGGCAAGCCCGATGGCCAGGAATGGATAGAACTGGCCTCGCTGCGTGCCCTGGCCGTTGAGTTGGGGCAATGGCTGGCAGGCGAGGCCGGAACCCGCTACCTGCTGGACCGGATCAACGTGCGCGGGCAGTACAAGGCCGAGCAGTTCTATGCCGCTGTGCGTGAACGACCGGATGCCTGGGACCTGTCGCGCGACCATCGTGGCCCGCAGCATGGCTATGCCCAATGCTGCCGCTACCTGGTCGAGCTGGGGCGGGACAACCATCTGGAGCAGGTCGCCTGGTACGATGCGCCGCGCTGGTTCGCCGAACTGACGCTGGACGAGCGCAGGGTAATCGCCGGGCTCAACGAGAATCTGCGCCTGCTCGACCTGGCGATGCAGCACCATGTTTCCGAGCAGGAAAGCCTGTTGGCGTTTTCCCGGCGCACGGTCAAGGCGGCGATCGCCGATTATCTTCGAGAATGCGGGGTAACCGACGAGGTCGACCCGGAAACCATCCTCTTCGATTTCTTCCCGGGGCTCATTTCTTCGGGAAAGACCACACGCACCCTGCTCGACCTGGCCATTTATGGCTATGACGACAATTGGGGCCTGGACAATCCGCGGATGCCGGTGCGCTCGTCCGTCGGCCAGGACCTGGGCAGGGTGCGCGCCGCCGAGCTGGTGACCTATGTGCGCAGCGCCTACATCGGCCAGGCGTATGCAGACTCGATTCGCGCGCGGTTCCTCGACCCTGCCGATCCTGAATATGCCAAGAGGCGGGCCCTGCATTTCGCCCTGGCGCAGACCACCTTGCGGCGCGATGTGCATGCCACCCACGGCAAGCGGATGATCAGTGACGGCGAGCGTGACTGGTTGCTCGAGGTCGTCGATAAACTGGGCGAGGTGCGCGAGCCCCAGGGCGAGTCGGCGGACAATATCGCTGGCAGCGGGCTGTTCCGCTTCACGCTCAACGGGCGCAATAGCACCGGGCTGTATGTGTTCCGGCGTATCGTCGGTGGCGTGGCCCAGGACTGGCTGTATACGCCGCAGGCACCCGACGGCCTGTCCTTGCGCAAGTACCAGGGCTTCGTCGGTGCCGGCCGCGGCGCTTTGCACGACTGGTACCTGCAGCATGTGCGCTTCGTCGACCGGCCAAAGGTTTCCGAATGGCTGATGCAGTTGGCGAAGGGCGAGCGGCCCCGCGACACCCTGCGCGAGGGCAACCGGATCGTCGATTTCATGGCCGAGTACGACGCGTTCCTGGAGAGTCATGCCAGCGATATCGAGGCGGTGACCCGTAGTCGCCACGAGGTGATCGTCGAACAGGTGACCAAGGGCCTGCTATACGCGGCCTTTCCCCTGAGCCTGGCTTTTCCGCCGCTGGGCTTCGCCCTCGATGCCGTATTCATCGCCATCGGCAGCTACAAGGCGATCGCCAGTCATGTCGCCGATGACGATTCCGCGGCGCTGAATCATTGGCTGGGTGTGGCGATCGCGTTGTGGGGCATTGCCTTGCCGGGAGCCTGGGGGGCGCTGACCCATGCCTCGCGGGCGGGGCTGCGCAAGGCCAGCGAGGCTAGCCGCTGGAGCCAGTTGACCGACCAGGCCCGGCCGGGTATCCGCCAGGGCGAGCGGGCGGCGGTGAGTGTCATGGACGAGCAACGAGCCTTGAGGAAGGTCCCGGACAACCTGCGCAGCATGGAGCGGGGCGGCATCTGGCGAGGAGTCTACAGCCGGGTCGGCGAAGACGGACGGGAAGCGTTCTACGTCAATGATCGCGGACGCTACTTCCAGGTGATCCACGACCCCGACCTGGACACCTTGCGTTTGCTCGATCCCCGTTACCCGCGGGCCCAGTACCGGGTGCCGATCCGCCTCGGGCCGGGCAACCGCTGGCAGTTCAACGAGCGGGTCGGGCTGCTCGGCGGGGCGCCGAGCCAGTATCTCGGGCGAGTCTGGGACGTGGCGGAGGCCTTTGCCGCGCGGACCAATCCACTGCCGCAACGTGGTGTCCTGCAGGGCGAAGGGCTGATCGCGCGGTTCAATCCGGCGGGCAGCGACAACTATCTGTACTCGCTGAATATCGAGTCCTGCGTCGCGGTCTGCCTGTACAACCCGGCGACCCGAGGCGGGGCACTCATCCATGTCGACCACAATATCGGCCGGCTGGTGGAGGACGCACTGGAGACCGCCTTGCACGGCATTCGTCGTGGCGGGGAAGAAGGGCGGATCAGTGCGGTGCTGGTGGGCGGTGACTGGTTGTCCACGGCGGCGGATATCGGCGGACCGCTGCGTTCGGCCCTGGCGCGCCGGGGGATCCAGGTGCAGTGGGATCATTGGTCGTACTCGTCGTGCCTGGGCAATATCTACGGCGTGCGGTTCGACCTGGCGGACGGCGCGACCAGCGTGTTCACCTCGACCCGGTCCAGTGTGCAGAAGGTGCTCGATCCGATCCTGCTGGAGGCTTCGCTGGGCGGCAGCAGCGATATCGCCGTGCGTGCCCGGCGCTTCATGCAGCGGTTCCGCCAGGAGGTGCTGGTGCAGCGGCGTGACGGGCAGGTCACCACCCTGGGTGGCCGGCCGGCGACAGCGCAGCAGATCGAGGCGCAGGCTCTGCAACTGACCACCCTCCAGAACATGGCCTAACAGCATCAGTGAACCTGCTGGCCTCATCGCCGGCAACGCCGGCTCCCACAGGATTGGTGGTGCATGCGGTCCTTGTGGGAGCTGGCGTTGCCAGCGATGAGGTTCGCAAGAGCGCCATCACGTTTCGGAAAATAAAAAGCCCCGAACCTGGGTTCGGGGCTTTTCGCATTCACCGTGAAGCAAAACCGTCCGGATTACTCCGAGGCCAGTTTGTGCTCCAGGTAGTGAATGTTGACGCCGCCCTTGCAGAAGGCTTCGTCACGGACCAGCTCGCGGTGCAGCGGGATGTTGGTCTTGATCCCGTCGACGACGATTTCATCCAGGGCATTGCGCATGCGTGCCATGGCTTCGTCGCGATCCTTGCCGTAGGTGATCAGCTTGCCGATCAGCGAGTCGTAGTTCGGTGGAACCGCGTAGCCGCTGTACAGGTGCGAATCGACGCGAACGCCGTTGCCGCCCGGAGCATGGAAGTGCTTGACCGTGCCAGGGCTCGGAATGAACTTCTTCGGATCCTCGGCGTTGATCCGGCATTCCAGGGAGTGACCGCGGATCACCACGTCGTCCTGGGTGAACGACAGCTTGTTGCCAGCGGCGATGCTGAGCATCTCCTTGACGATGTCGATACCGGTGACCATTTCCGAAACCGGGTGCTCTACCTGCACGCGAGTGTTCATCTCGATGAAGTAGAAACGACCGTTCTCGTAGAGGAACTCGAAGGTACCGGCGCCACGGTAGCCGATTTCGACGCACGCCTGGACGCAACGGGCGAAGACTTCCTGGCGGGCCTTCTCATCGATGCCCGGGGCCGGGGCTTCCTCCAGCACTTTCTGGTGACGGCGCTGCAGCGAGCAGTCACGGTCGCCCAGGTGCACGGCGTTGCCCTGGCCATCGGAAAGCACCTGGACTTCCACGTGGCGTGGGTTGGTCAGGAACTTCTCCAGGTACACCATCGGGTTGCCGAATGCAGCACCGGCTTCGGTACGGGTCAGCTTGGCCGAGGAAATCAGGTCCTCTTCCTTGTGCACCACGCGCATGCCGCGACCACCACCGCCACCGGCGGCCTTGATGATCACCGGGTAACCCACCTCGCGGGCGATGGCCAGCGCGGTTTCTTCGTCTTCCGGCAGCGGGCCGTCGGAGCCCGGTACGGTCGGTACGCCGGCCTTGATCATGGCGTCCTTGGCCGACACCTTGTCGCCCATCAGGCGGATGGTGTCGGCGTTCGGGCCGATGAAGGCGAAGCCGGATTTCTCGACCTGCTCGGCGAAGTCGGCGTTTTCCGCGAGGAAGCCGTAGCCAGGGTGAATGGCCGTGGCGCCGGTGACTTCGGCAGCGGCGATGATCGCCGGGATGTGCAGGTAGGAATCCTTCGACGAGGCCGGGCCGATGCACACGGACTCGTCAGCCAGGCCCAGGTGCATCAGCTCGCGGTCGGCCGTGGAGTGTACGGCGACGGTCTTGATACCCAGTTCCTTGCAGGCACGCAGGATACGCAGGGCAATTTCGCCGCGGTTGGCGATCAGAACTTTTTCCAACATCGCAGGCTCTCCGCGGTTCAAACGATGGTGAACAGCGGCTGGTCGAACTCAACCGGCTGACCGTCTTCCACCAGGATGGCGTCGATGACGCCGCCGATATCGGCTTCGATGTGGTTCATCATCTTCATGGCTTCGACGATGCACAGGGTGTCGCCCTTCTTCACCGCCTGGCCGACTTCGACGAAGGCTGGCGAGGTTGGCGAAGCCTTGCGGTAGAAGGTACCGACCATTGGCGAACGGATCACGGTGCCCTTCAGCGCAGGAGCAGCGGCGGCAGCCGGAGCAGCGGCTGGAGCCGGTGCGGCAGCTGGAGCGACGGCGGCGGCAACCGGCGCCGGGGCCGGCGCGTAGTACTGCTGGGCTGGAGTCTTGCTGTGGCGGCTGATGCGCACCGACTCTTCGCCTTCCTTGATCTCCAGCTCGTCGATGCCGGACTCTTCCAGCAGTTCGATCAGTTTCTTGACTTTACGAATATCCATTAATCATCAACTCCCAATATTTGGTCAGGGTCGTATGAACGTGATTCAAACGTTCCGGTAAGCCCGGCGATGGCCGGGCTCGCGTTATTCGGATTTGGCGGCCAGGTGTTCCAGGGCGGACTCCAGGGCCAGGCGATAACCGCTGGCGCCCAGGCCGCAGATCACTCCTACCGCGACATCGGAAAAGTAGGAGCGGTGACGGAACGGCTCGCGCTTGTGCACGTTGGACAGGTGCACTTCGATGAATGGGATGCTCACCGCCAGCAATGCGTCACGTAATGCGACGCTGGTATGGGTGAAAGCCGCCGGATTGATCAGGATGAAGTCCACGCCTTCGTTGCGCGCGGCGTGGATCCGGTCGATCAGTTCGTACTCGGCATTGCTTTGCAGGTACTGCAGATGGTGGCCGGCGGCGCGGGCACGCTGCTCCAGGTCCTGGTTGATCTGCGCCAGGGTCACGGCGCCGTAGACGCCGGGCTCGCGCGTGCCGAGCAAGTTCAGGTTGGGGCCGTGCAGCACCAGTAGGGTCGCCATCTGCGCATCCTTTGATTTTTGTAGGACATGAATACAAGCGCGGCGACTATGCCGCAAAGAGCGGAGCACTGTCCAGTTAACTGCAATAGCCAGCACGATGACCGAGATTCGCGCGAAATATGTGACTATTTTGTTAATCCCGGTCATCCGACCGCATGTTTGCGCGGCCCCGGGAAGTTATAGACGCAGATCGGCACGGATGCGCTGGAGATGTTCGGCGAATTCGCCGGCGTTGGTCTCGCCTACCACGCGCGCGGCAGTGTTTTCGCTGCCGTTCGCGGCAAAGAACAGCAGCGCCGGCGGGCCGAACAGCTGGTAGCGGTCCAGCAGGGCACGCTGTTCGGCGCTGCTGCGGGTGATATCGAAGCGTACCAGCCGGTATTCCCCGAGCAATGGCAGCACGTTCGGTGCATTAAGCACCTCGCGTTCGATCACCTTGCAACTGATGCACCAGTCGGCATACCAGTCGAGCACCAGCGGTTGGCCGGCAGCCTTGGCTTCGGCAAGGACGCGGTCGAGGTCGGCAGGGCTGTCGATGGTTTGCCAGGTGTCGCTCTTCACCTGGCTGGCGACCCCGGCATTGCCCGCGGCGGGCAAGGGACGCAGCGGATCGCTTTGCCCGCTCAGCGCGCCATACCAGCAGGCCACGGCGTAGACCAGCAGGAACAGACCGAGCAACTGGGCCAGGCGCTGGCGCGGCGCCTTGTACCCGAATTCCAGGGCGCCGAGGAACAGCGCCACCCCGGCGGCCAGCAAGCCGACCAGCAGCAGGGTGACCTGCCCCGGCAGCACCCGGCTGAGCAGGCCGATGGCCAGGCCCAGGAGCAAAACGCCGATGGCGTTCTTCACCGTTACCAGCCATGGCCCGCTTTTCGGCAGCCAGGCTGCGCCGCCCGTTGCCACCAGCAGCAACGGTGCGCCCATGCCCAGGCCCAGGGCGAACAGCTTCAACGCGCCGCCCAGGGCATCGCCGCTGGCGCTGATATACAGCAGGGCCCCGGCCAGCGGCGCGGACACGCAAGGCGAAACCAGCAGGCTGGACACCACGCCGAGGATCGCGGCGCCGAGCAGCGAGCCGCCCTTGGTGTTACCGGCAACGCGGTCCAGGCGGTCGTTAACGGCGCGCGGCAGTTTCAGTTCGAACAGGCCGAACATGGCCAGGGCGAACAGCACGAAGAACAGTGAAAACGGCACCAGCACCCAGGCCGACTGCAAGCGAGCCTGCAGGTTGAGGCTGGCGCCGAACAGGCCCATCAATGCACCGAGCAGGGCGAAACAAGCCGCCATCGGCAGCACGTAGGCCAGCGACAGGGCGAGACCGCGCAGGCCACCGACCTGACCACGCAGGACCACCCCGGAAAGGATGGGCAGCATCGGCAGTACGCAGGGGGTGAAGGTCAGGCCGACCCCGGCAAGGAAGAACAGCAGCAGGCTGTTCCAGGTCCAGGCTTGCTTGGTTGTCGCTGCCGGTGGGCTTGCGGTTCCGCTGCCGGCAATGCTCAGCCGTTCGGTTTCCGGTGGGTAGCAAAGGCCCTTGTCGGCGCAGCCCTGGTAGGTCACCACCAGGGTGAAGGGGCGTTGATCGTCGGTACGTGGCAGGTCGATATCGAGGATGCCGTGGTACACCTCGACATCACCGAAGAACTCGTCGTGCTTGGCTTCGCCGGGCGGCAACTGCGGTGCGCCCAGGGCGATATCGGCCGGTTCGGTGCGGAACTGGAAGCGGTGGCGGTAGAGGTAATAGCCTTCGGCGGGGACGAAGCGCAGCTTGATGGTCTTGCTGTCGCCGTCGATCAGGTTGAGCTTGAAGGCTTCGCGCACCGGCAGGAAATCGGCGCTGTTGTTCAGGGACGGTGCGCCGAGGGTGGCGCTGGGGCGGCTGTCGAACAGGCCGGCGCCCATGGCGGGCAGGGCAAGGGCCAGCAGCAGGAGGCAAAGCAGACGACGCATGGTGGGCTCGCGGGGTGGGGCGGAAATTCCCGCATCATAGCGGAGTCTTGGGGGATACGCAGAAGCCCGTTGGATTGCGCGAACCCTGTGGGAGCGGGTTCACCCGCGATGACGTCGGTGGATTCACTACCGCAATCGCGGGTGAACCCGCTCCCACAGGGTATGTGGTGCGCCTGATTACAAACGGAAAGCCCGAACCGCTGTATTCAGTTCCCCACCCAAGCGCAACAACTGTTCGCCCTGGTCGCGCCCTTCGCCGATGCGCTGCAGGTTGTCCTCGCCCAGGCCATGAATCCGTTCGCTGTGGTCGCGAATCTCGCTGACCGCGCCGCTCTGCTGCGCCGTGACATCGGCGATGCGCTCCGCCGTGTCGGCGATGGTCTGGATCGCCATGACGATTTCATCCAGCGCACCATCCGCTGCCTGGGCCTGGCTGGCCGTGGCTTCGGCGTGCTCCAGCTGGGCGCGCATGCCTTCCACCGACTCCTGGGCGGCTTGTTGCAGGCGGCTGATCAGGGTCTGGATCTCGCCCGTGGCACCGGTGGTGCGTTGCGCCAGGGAGCGCACTTCCTCGGCCACCACGGCAAAGCCGCGGCCCATTTCCCCGGCTCGCGCGGCCTCGATCGCCGCGTTGAGGGCCAGCAGGTTGGTCTGCTCGGCAATCGCGCGGATCACCGTCAGTACCCCGCCAATGGTCGCCGACTCCCGGGCCAGTTCCTCGACCACCTGGGCATTGCCCTGTACCTCGTCCACCAGCTTGCGCAGCCCGGTCAAGCTTTGGCCGATCACCGCCTGGCCTTGTTGCACCGCTTCACCGGCCTGGCGGCTGGCGTCGGCGGCCTGGCTGGCGTCGCCGGCGACCTGGACGATGGTGGCCTCCAGTTCGCCAAGGGCATCGCGGATCTGCGCGGTATCCCCGGCCTGGCGCTCGGCGCCATCGTGCAGGGCACTGCTCATGCCGGCCAGGGCGTGGCTGCTGCCGGCAACCTGCTCGGCGTTGTGGCGGATGGTCCCGACCAGTTCCACCAGGTAATCGCGCAGGCGGTTGAGCGAGTTTTGGATATCGTGCATTTCGCGGTTGCTCGGCGGCAGGTCGATCGCGCTGCTGAAGTCACCGCCCGCCCAGGCCGACAGCGCCGGGTCGAGGGCCGTAAGGACCCGCGCCAGACGTCGTTGCAGGCGATCGATCAGCAGCGCGATCAGCAGGATCAAGGCAATCATTACCCCCTGCATCAGGCGCACCTCGCTCTGGATCTGGCCATGCTGGCTGCGCACGCCGGGCTCAAGGTCGGCGATGGCCTGCTGTACGGCGGCAATGCGCGAACTGGTGGTCGCCGCCAGTTCGCCGCGACGCTGGATCAGTTCACGGGTGCGTTGCAGCTCGGCCGGGTAGCGGCCGATCAGGCTGTTAAGTTCGCGGCGCAGGCCGATGGCGGTGTCTTCGGCCTCGCTCTTGGTTTGGCTTTCCAGGCCCATCATCGCGGCGAAATCGTCGGAGCCGGAGGCGCTGGCCTGTTTGACCCCCAGCAACGGCAGGGCATCGAGGATCCTGGCCTGTTCGGCCATGAGGTTCAGCTCGCGCTCGACTTCCTCGGCCAGTTCCGCACGACCGCTGCTGACCAGCTTGTCGCGGGCCAGGGACAACCGGCTCAGGTGCAGCCCGGCTTCGAACAGCGGGGTGGTGTAGCGCGCCCCTTCCGGGTTGTTGCCGTTCTGCGCGTAGCGCAGCCATTGCTCCAGGTTGGCGCCCAGCTCGCGCTCGGCCTGTAGCAGCAGGGCCTGCGGGTCGCCCGCCAGTTTGCCGGCGGCCAGCAATTCGTTGCTGGTGAAGGAGACCAGGCTGTCCAGGCTCGGGCGTACGCGCTGGGCCAGGTCTTCCGGCATGTGCTTGAGCTCTTCCTGAAGAGCCTGGGTGGCCTGCAGCGCGGTAGCGTGCTGCAGGGCATCGCCACTGCCGAGGTAGGTCTGGATGTTGCGTGCCACCTGGTTCTGGAACTGCTGGGACAGGCCCAGGTAGCGCTCCATCAATAGGTAGGGGCGCTCCAGGGCCTGTTGCGACCACCAGAGGGTGGCGCCGAGGGCCAGGCAGACCAGGACCAGTAACAGGGTATTGAGATTGGTGAGCAGCTTCAGGCGCATGTGCTTGACTACCGACGGCTGGAAGGCAAGGCACTGAAGTTATTGCGATTTTATGACGCGGTTATGACGACGCGGTCGGTCAGGTCAAAAAAAGTGGCCATTTGACTTCACGGCTCGACCCGCACCACCCGATTGCGTCCGGCACCTTTTGCGCGGTACAGCGCTTCGTCGGCAGCGGTGGCCATGCTCAGGGCGTCGAGCGCCTCGCTAAGGGCCACGACCCCGGCGCTGAAGGTGCAGAACAGGTCCTGCGGCTGGGCCGGATAGTGTATTTCGGCAAAGCGCTTGCGGATCTCGTCGAGGACCTTGTGCGCGGCGTCCAGATCGGTGTTGGGCATGACGATGGCGAACTCCTCGCCGCCGTAGCGCCCGATGAAGTCGGTCTTGCGCAGGCGCTGCTTGAGAAACAGCGCCAGGCTCTTGATCACCCGGTCGCCCATGGGGTGGCCGTGGCTGTCGTTGACCTTCTTGAAATGGTCGATATCGAGCATGGCGAAGCTCAGCGGCCGGTTCTCGCGGCGGGCGCGAAAGCTGCAATCCTCGAGCAACTGAAGGATATGGGTGTGGTTGTACAGCCCGGTCAGGCTGTCGCGGACCATCCGTGCCTTGAGGTTGCGCGCCCTGGCGGCGCGATTGCGCACGGTGGTGATGAGGTGGCGCGAGCGGATCGGCTTGGTCAGGAAGTCGTCGCCGCCTTCGCTCATGGCGTCCAGTTGCTTGTCCAGGTCGTCCTCGGCGGACAGGTAGATGATCGGCACGCTGACATAGCGGTCGTTGTGGCGGATCACCTTGGCCAGTTCGGTGCCGGTGCAGGCCGGCATGTACATGTCGAGGATGATCAGGTCGGGCTGGAAATCCGCCAGCTCGACCATGGTCTGGATCGGGTCGGTAAGGGTGCGGGTGACGATCCCGGCATTGTTCAGCAGGCGCTCGGTGTGCAGTGCCTGGGCCCGGGAGTCGTCGATGATCAGCACGCGAAAGGGTTCGTACTGGGTGACGCTGGTCAGCAGTTCGACCTTTTCCAGCAGGCTCGAGGCTTCCAGGGTGCCGGTGAGGAATTCCTGGCCGCCGGCGCGCACGGCGGCCAGGCGGGTCGGGGTGTCGGTTTCATGGAGGCTGAAGAACAGCAGCGGGACCCGTTGCTCCAGGCCCTGTTGCGCCTGTCCGGCGAGCAGCAGGCCCTGGCCCTGGCCGCCAAAGTCCACGTCCATGACGATGGCCGACGGCAGGCGCTCGCCCATCGAGGCGCGGAAGGCATCGGCGGTGTGCAGCGCTTCGACACCCAGGCCGAAGAACTCCAGTTGCTTGGCCAGGCGTTCGGCGCGGTCGTGGTCCTGGAGCATGATGTAGACCGGTTTGCGCAACGGCGGCAGGGTGGTCTGTTCCAGGCGGTCGCCATGACGCAGGCCGGTGCGCGACAGGCGCTGCATCAAGCGGTTGAGTTCGCTGATCAGGTTGCTGCTCAGGCGCGCGCTGTTGGCCTCGACCGCGTCCAGGGTCTGGCCGATGGCTTCGGCCAGTTGCGTGTGTTCCGGTTGCTCGAAGCGCTCGGCGTAACGCTGCAGGCGCAGGTTGGCCTCGCACAGTTCGCCCAGGTCGCCGGTGGACCACTCGCTACGCTGCAGGCGTTGCCAGATTTCCAGGATCTGCCGGGCCTGGTGGATGACCCGCTGGGCAAAGTGTTGCTTCAGTCGCTCACGATTGGGGTCTTCTGGCTCGGTCATGTCCTGACTACTTCTTATTAAAAGGTGAGGCAGTTCGAGTGATGGCTCTATGCTAGCACCACTTTCGAAGCAATCGAGTGCCCTGCATCAATTTTTTGACGCCGGAGATTCATTCAGTTCGTGACCCTATGGTCGCTTATGCGATCCTGCGCCCTTGCTTTATAGTGGCCGACACCCGGACCGCCCCTGGCAGCAGTGCATCCGCCGAGTTTCGCGATGCGCTGGCACCAATGCCCGGCCGCTGCGGTCGAACCCTGCACATGCCCTGACTGAATAAGGACAACGCCATGCTGGACTGGAAAAACCGTAAAGGTGGTGCCGAGGCGCGCGAGGAACGCAGCGCCAGGCGCGAATCGGCGAGCGGCAGTTACTTCCGTGGCCTGCTCAGCCGTTCGCTGGGCGCGCTGGTCGGCCTTTACCTGGTGGTCACCATCGCCCTGGGCTGGTACTGGAGCGAGGAGCCGGACCTGTTCCCGGTCCAGCAGAACGCCCAGTCCGCGGCCGAGCGCAACGGCCAGCAGATGGTGGTCGGCTACACCACTATCGAAACCCTCAAGACCGTCGCCGGTACCCTGCTCAACAAGCCGGGTGGCTACATTTCCAACGACCGTTTCCCGCCGGGCCTGTGGATGGACAACATGCCGAGCTGGGAATACGGCGTGCTGGTCCAGGTCCGTGACCTGTCCCGCGCCTTGCGCAAGGACTTCGCCCGTTCCCAGTCGCAGTCCACCGAGGATGCCGACCTGGCCAAGGCCGAGCCGCGCTTCAACTTCGACAACAAGAGCTGGATCCTGCCATCGAGCGAATCCGAGTTCGAGGAAGGCATCAAGTCGCTCAACCGCTACCAGACCCGCCTGGCCGCCGGCGACTCGGGCGCCATTTTCTACACCCGTGCCGACAACCTGAACAACTGGCTGGGCGACGTCGCCACCCGCCTGGGTTCGTTGTCTCAGCGGCTGTCGGCCAGCGTCGGCCGGGTCAAGCTGAACAGCAACCTGAAGACCGAAGTGGTGGCACCGGGCCAGGCGCCGCAGGTCGACGAGGAACTGGTGGAAACCCCATGGCTGCAGATCGACAACGTCTTCTATGAAGCCCGTGGCCAGGCCTGGGCCTTGTCGCACCTGCTGCGCGCCATCGAGGTGGACTTCGCCGACGTGCTGGCGAAAAAGAACGCCACCGTCAGCGTGCGCCAGATCATTCGCGAACTGGAAGCCTCCCAGGAGCCGCTGTGGAGCCCGATGGTGCTGAACGGCAGCGGCTTCGGCATGTGGGCCAACCACTCGCTGGTCATGGCCAACTACATCTCCCGGGCCAACGCAGCGGTCATCGACCTGCGCCAGCTGCTGTCGCAGGGCTGATATGACCATCAGCGCGAAGGAGGCGGCGCATCGCGCGGCCTCCGACCGGGAACAGGTCGCCTGGGTCGATGCCGACGACACCCTGCTCGGCGCCTTGCCGCGCGCCGAGCTGCGCGAGCGCGGCCTGATCGGGCGCTGCACCTTCATCCTCCTGTTCAACAGCGCCGGGCAGTTGTGCATCCACAAGCGCACCCTGAGCAAGGCGCTGTATCCCGGCCACTGGGACGTCGCCGCGGGTGGCATGGTCGCGGCCGGTGAGGAGTACGCCGAATCGGCGGCGCGGGAGCTCGCGGAGGAATTGGGCGTCAGCGGCGTTGCACTGCGTGCGCACGACCGTTTCTTCTTCGATGTACCGGGCAACCGCCTGTGGTGCGCAGTGTTCTCGGCGGTGTGGGACGGCCCCTTGCAGCTGCAGCCCGAAGAGGTCAGCGAAGCCCGTTTCGTCAACCCGGAAGTGGTCTGGGAAGAGTCGCTGAGGCTGCCGTATTGTCCTGACTCGCTGGCCGCGCTCGCCAGGGCGCTCGACCGCCAATCCTGACGTCGCGAAATTTGTCCAAATTGGCGCAGTTCTGTACTTAGCAAGCGGCACATTTGCCGTTACACTGCGCGGCCTTTTTACCCTGCCGGGGACGTCCTTCCCGGCAGGTGCGCTGCCCCTGCCAGAGTGGGGCTTCGCGGTCGTGGCCCGCCCGGGTCGGCGACCAGTTTTTTGTCCTCAAACGTGAGGATCAAAAGTGGCCAAGAAAGCCTCGTCATTCTCCGCCCTCGGCGGCCTGGTGTTTTCCACCGATGCAGGTCGGCACTGTCCGGACTGCAGCCAACCCATCGATGCCTGCACCTGCAAGCAGACGGTCATCCCCGAAGGTGATGGCATCGCCCGCGTGCGCCGTGAAAGCAAAGGTCGCGGCGGCAAGACGGTGACCACCATCAGCGGCGTCCCGCTACCCCTGGAACAGCTCAAGGAACTGGCCAGCACCCTGAAACGGCGCTGCGGTACCGGCGGCGCGCTGAAAGACGGCGTCATCGAGATCCAGGGCGACCATGTCGAGCTGTTGCTCGGCGAACTGGTCAAGCAGGGCTTCAAGGCGAAGAAATCCGGCGGCTGATCGCCTGCACCCAGCGTCTAAACTCGTTGCCTTGGGAAGGGTCCAAACCCGAACAGGGAAAATCGTCATTTTCATTTTCTACACTGCGCCATCCCGCATGGCCGGTGTTATCCGACTTTCTTTATAGGGGACTTCGATGTCCGTACGACGCACACGCAAAGACGATGGCAGCCAATGGACCGTGGCCGACAGCCGCAGTGTTTACGGGATTCGCCATTGGGGCGCGGGTTATTTCGCGATCAATGAAGCCGGGCGTGTCGAAGTACGCCCGAACGGTCCGGGCAGCGCGCCGATCGACCTGTACGAGCAGGTCGACGAACTGCGCAAGAGCGGCCTGTCGCTGCCGCTGCTGGTGCGCTTCCCCGACATCCTGCAGGACCGCGTGCGCCAGTTGACCGGTGCCTTCGATGCCAACATTGCGCGCCTGGAATACCAGAACCAGTACACCGCGCTGTACCCGATCAAGGTCAACCAGCAGGAAGCGGTGGTCGAGAACATCATCGCCACGCAGAACGTCTCCATCGGCCTGGAAGCCGGCTCCAAGCCGGAGCTGCTGGCGGTACTGGCACTGGCGCCGAAAGGCGGCACCATCGTCTGCAACGGCTACAAGGACCGCGAGTTCATCCGCCTGGCGCTGATGGGCCAGAAGCTTGGCCACAACGTCTTCATCGTCATCGAGAAAGAGTCGGAAGTGGCCCTGGTGATCGAGGAAGCCGCCGAACTCAAGGTCAAGCCGCAGGTTGGCCTGCGCGTGCGCCTGTCGTCGCTGGCGTCGAGCAAGTGGGCGGATACCGGTGGCGAGAAATCCAAGTTCGGCCTGTCGGCAGCGCAACTGATCTCGGTGGTCCAGCGCTTCCGTGATGCCGGTCTCGACCAGGGCATCCGCCTGCTGCACTTCCACATGGGCTCGCAGATCGCCAATCTGGCCGATTACCAGCACGGCTTCAAGGAAGCCATCCGCTACTACGGCGAGCTGCGCGCCCTTGGCCTGCCGGTGGACCACATCGACGTCGGTGGCGGCCTGGGCGTGGACTACGACGGCACCCACTCGCGCAATGCCAGCTCGATCAACTACGACATGGACGACTACGCCGGTGTCGTGGTCGGCATGCTCAAGGAGTTCTGCGACGCCCAGGGCCTGCCGCACCCGCACATCTTCTCGGAAAGCGGCCGCTCGCTCACGGCGCATCACGCCGTGCTGGTGATCCAGGTCACCGACGTCGAGAAGCACAACGACGAAGTGCCGACCATCGAGAACAAGGAAGCCCTGCCGGAGACCGTGCAATGGCTGGTCGACCTGCTCGGCCCGACCGATATCGAGATGGTCACCGAAACCTACTGGCGCGCCACCCACTACATGAGCGACGTGGCCGCCCAGTATGCCGACGGCAAGATCAGCCTGTCCGAGAAGGCCCTGGCCGAGCAGTGCTATTTCGCCGTGTGCCGGCGCCTGCACAACTCGCTCAAGGCCCGCCAGCGCTCGCACCGCCAGGTGCTGGACGAACTCAACGACAAGCTGGCCGACAAGTACATCTGCAACTTCTCGGTGTTCCAGAGCCTGCCGGACACCTGGGCCATCGGCCAGGTCCTGCCGATCATCCCGCTGCATCGCCTCGACGAAGAGCCGCTGCGCCGCGCGGTGCTGCAGGACCTGACCTGCGACTCCGACGGCAAGATCAACCAGTACGTGGATGAGCAAAGCATCGAGACCAGCATGCCGGTGCACGCGGTCAACGAAGGCGAGGACTACCTGCTGGGCGTGTTCCTGGTCGGCGCCTACCAGGAGATTCTCGGCGACATGCACAACCTGTTCGGTGACACCGACTCGGTGAACATCTACCAGAACCCGAACGGCAGCGTGTACCACGCCGGCATCGAGACCCACGACACCATCGAGGACATGCTGCGCTACGTGCACCTGTCGCCGGAGGAGTTGATGACTCACTACCGTGACAAGGTGGCCAGCGCCCGGCTCAGCGAACGTGAGCGCACGCAGTTCCTCGATGCCCTGCGGTTGGGGCTGACGCGGTCTTCCTACCTGTCGTCGTAAGGCTTTGCCGATGTAGAAGAAGGCCCGCTCCCGGGATTCCGGGGGCGGGCCTTTTTCGTGGGCTGATCGGGTAGCCACAGGGTTCTCTGTCAACCACGAGATCCGACTCGACTCGGTCAATGTGGGAGCGGGTTTACCCGCGATAGCATCAGTGAATTCAGCATCGCAATCGCGGGTAAACCCGCTCCCACAGGGTCCGTGTCAAACCCGCCTCCTGAGGCTGGCCGAGAACCCTGTGGGAGCTGGCTTGCCAGCGATGAGGCCAATGGCCGCACCCTCAATTCATGCCCTGTACAAACCACCCACCCCGCTGCTGCAACCGCCACCCCATCACCCCGAGCGTTACTCCGCGCACCGCCATGAACAACAGGAATGCCAGCCACAACCCATGGTTCCCCAGGCCCCGCGCCATCCAGGCGAAGGGCAGGGCAATCACCACGCTGAGCAACATCGCATCGCGCATTTCCCGCGCTCGCGTGGCGCCGATGAACAAGCCGTCGAGCACATAGCTCCACACCGCGATCAACGGCAGTAGCGCCAGGTACGGCAGGTATTCGAACGCCGTCTGGCGCACGCTGGGGATGTCGGTCTGCATGGCGATGAACAGGTGCCCGCCAAACATGAACAGCGCGGCAAAGCCAAGGCTGGCAATCAGCGACCAGCCACTGGCTACCGTCAGCGAGCGCCGCAGTGCATCCCGGTTTCCCGCGCCGATGGCGTGTCCGCATAGTGCTTCCACTGCGTGGGCCAGGCCATCCAGCGCATAGGCCGTCACCAGCAAGCCGTTGAGCAGCAGCGCATTGGCCGCCACCGTGGCCTCACCCAGCCGCGCGCCCTGCACCGTGATCAGGAAGAACACCCCCTGCAAGGCCAGGCTGCGGATAAAGATGTCGCGGTTGACGCTGAGCATCGGCCGCCAGTTCTGCCAGCGCGCCAGCAGCGGCCACACCACCCGCCCCGGATAGGCGCGCAGCGAAGGCCGTGTCAGCGCCAGGCCGAGCAGGGCCGCGGCCCATTCCGAGATCACCGAGGCGCGCGCCGAGCCGACCACGCCCCAATCAAGGCCGAGCACGAACCACAGGTTGAGGACGATATTCAGCAGGTTGGTGGTCAGCAGGATCATTAACGGTGCCCGGGCGTTCTGCGTGCCGAGGAACCAGCCGACCAGGGCGTAAGTCGCCAATGCTGCAGGCAGGCCGAGCAGGCGGGTGGTGAAGAAGTCCTGCGTGCCCTGTGCCAGCTCCGCGCCTGGTTGCATCAGGCCAAGGGCCAGGTGGCTGAGGGGGATCGCCAGCAGGCCGAGGGCGAGGGCGAAGAACAGGGCCAGGCTCAGGCCCTGCACCAGCACCTGGCGCAGGCCGTCGCCGTCCGAGCGGCCGGCAGCCTGGGCGGCGAAGCCGGTGGAACCCATGCGCAGGAAGCCGAGTACCCCCACCAGCAGGGTGTACAGGCTGGCGCCGACCGCCACCGAGCCGAGCTGGTGGGCATGGGGCAGGTGGCCGATGACCGTGCTGTCGACCAGGGCCACGAGCGGCACCGAGATGTTCGACAGGATCATCGGCGCGGCCAGGGCCCAGACCTTGTGGTGGGTGGGGCGGTGGCGCCAGTCGGTCAACAGAAGAGACATTCGCGAGGTCCTTGTGAGTATCGGGACCGCGAGGCAGCCGCAAAAGCACCACCGCGCAACCCAAGCCGACCATTCTACCCACCTGACGGCACTTTGCTCGGTGAACCCTGTCTCACCTCGGCAGCGTTCCCCGGTGAAACCGTGGACCTTGATATATAGTTTCCCGTCTGCCCCTGTTGCCCCGAGAGCTTTCTCCCATGCTGAACAAAGGATTGTGGCTGGCCTGCGCGCTGGCGTTGCTGAGTGCCTGCGACTCGTCTTCCCCCGACAAACCTGCTCCCGCGCCTGCCGAAAAAGCCGCCGGCCCGGCCGCCAATGCGCCGAAGGTCGATGAGGCGACCCTGGCCCAGCGCTACGCCGGCCGCGAGCTGAACGTGGTGGACGTCTCGGAGGTCCAGGTCGATGGCGCCAGCGCCCTGTCGGTCACCTTCTCCGCACCGCTCGAAGCCGACCAGCGCTTCGCCGAGCGCCTGCACCTGGTGGACACCACCAAGGGCAAGGTCGATGGCGCCTGGGAGCTGTCCGACAATCGCATGGAGTTGCGCCTGCGCCACCTCGAGCCGCAGCGCAAGCTGGTCCTGACCATCGACGCCGGCCTGCGCAGCATCAATGGCAACCAGTTGGCCAACGAATACATCAGCCGCCTGGAAACCCGCGACATGCAGCCGAGCATCGGCTTCGCCAGCCGTGGCTCGCTGCTGCCGACCCGCCTGGCCGAGGGCTTGCCGGTGATCGCGCTGAACGTGAACAAGGTCGAGGTGGAGTTCTTCCGGATCAAGCCCGAGTCGCTGCCCAGCTTCCTCGGCGCCTGGGGCCGCAACAGCTCGTTGCAGAGCTATGAAGCCAACGACCTGCTGCCCATGGCCGACCTGGTCTATGCCGGGCGCTTCGACCTCAACCCGCCGGCCAATACCCGCGAGACCCTGCTGCTGCCCATGGCCGGGATCAAGCCATTGCAGGAAGCCGGGGTGTACCTGGCGGTAATGCGCGAGGCCGGCACCTACAACTACTCGCAGCCGGCGACCCTGTTCACCCTCAGCGATATCGGCCTCTCGGTGCACCGCTACAGCAACCGCCTGGATGTCTTCACCCAGGCCCTGGAAGGCGGCAAGGCGCTGGGTTCGATCGACCTCGACCTGCTCGACCACGACGGCAAGGTGCTCGCCCAGGGCAAGACCGACAGTGACGGCCATGCGCAACTGCCGCTGCCGCCCAAGGCCGATCTGCTGCTGGCGCGCCAAGGCGCCAACACCACGCTGCTGCGTCTGAACAGCGCCGCCCTCGACCTCTCCGAATTCACCGTCACCGGCCCCCAGGCCAACCCGCTGCAGTTCTTCGTGTTCGGCCCGCGTGACCTGTATCGTCCAGGCGAAACCGTCCTGCTCAACGGCCTGCTGCGCGACCAGGATGGCAAGCCGGTGAAGAGCCAGCCGATCAATGTGGAAGTGCGTCGCCCGGATGAGCAGGTCAGCCGCAAGTTCGTCTGGGAGGCGGACGCCAACGGTTTCTATCAGTACCGCTTGCAACTAGCCGGCGAAGCGCCGACCGGACGCTGGCAATTGCTCTTCGATCTCGGCGGCGGGCATCAGCAGGTCTACGAAGTGCTGGTGGAAGACTTCCTGCCCGAGCGCCTGGCCCTGGAACTGAAGGGCAGCGACACCCCGCTGAGCCCGGATGAAACCGCCGAGATCAGCGTCAATGGCCGTTACCTCTATGGCGCTCCGGCGGCGGGCAATCGCCTCAGCGGCCAGGTCTACGTTCGGCCGCTGCGCGAGGCGGTACCGGCGCTGCCTGGCTACCAGTTCGGCTCGGTCACCGAAGAAGACCTGAGCCACGATCTGGAGCTGGAAGAATCCACCCTCGACGCCGACGGTGAAGCCACCATCGCTATCGCCAGCGAATGGGCCGAGGCCCGTTCGCCGCTGCAGCTCACCGTACAGGCCAGCCTGCAGGAGTCCGGTGGCCGTCCGATCACCCGGCGCCTGGAGCAGCCGATCTGGCCGGCGGATCACCTGCCGGGCCTGCGTGGCCTGTTCGACGGCGAGGAAACCGACGGCGATGCGCCGGTGGAAATCGAACTGCTGATGGCCGACCGCGACGGCAACAAGCTGGCCGCCGACAACCTGCGCGTGCGCCTGGTCCGCGAGCGCCGCGACTACTACTGGAACTACTCGCAGAGCGACGGCTGGAGCTACAACTTCAACGAAAAATACCTCACCGAAAGCGAGCAGAGCGTCAGCGTGCCGAAGGGCAGCACCACCAAGCTGAGTTTCCCGGTGGAGTGGGGCCCGTACCGGGTCGAAGTGGAAGATCCGGAAACCGGGGTCACCAGCAGCCTGCGCTTCTGGGCCGGATACCGCGCCCAGGACAACGCCGACGGTGGCGCGGTGCGTCCCGACCAGGTGCGCCTGGCCCTGGACAAGCCGGCCTACAACGACGGCGATACGGCCAAGGTCACCGTCACCCCGCCCGCAGCCGGCAAGGGCTACCTGATGGTGGAAGGTGGCGACGGTCCGCTGTGGTGGCAGGAAATCGACGTGCCCGCCGAGGGCAAGGCCTTCGATATCAAGCTCGACCCGAAATGGGCCCGGCATGACCTCTATATCAGTGCCCTGGTGATCCGCCCCGGCGAGCGCAAGGCCAATGTCACGCCCAAGCGTGCCGTGGGCGTGCTGCACCTGCCGCTGGATCGCGCGCAGCGCAAGCTGGCCGTGACCCTCGGAGCTCCCGAAAAGATGCGTCCCAAGCATCCGCTGACCGTGAACATCCAGGCGCGCAATGCCGACGGCAGCGTACCGAAGCAGGTTCAGGTGCTGCTGGCGGCGGTGGACGTGGGCATCCTCAATATCACCAGCTACGTCACCCCGGACCCGTTCACCGGCATGTTCGGGCGCAAGGCCTATGGCGCCGACCAACTGGATATCTACGGTCAGTTGATCGAGGCCGGCCAGGGTCGCCTGGCCAGCCTGGCCTTCGGCGGTGACGCCGGTATGGCCAAGGGCGGCAAGCGCCCGGACACCAGCGTGACCATCGTCGCCCTGCAAAGCGCCCCGGTGAGCCTGGACGCCGATGGCAAGGGCCAGGCCACGGTGGACATCCCCGACTTCAACGGCGAACTGCGCCTGATGGCCCAGGCCTGGAGCGAGGACCGCTTCGGCGTGGCCGAAGCCAAGACCGTGGTCGCCGCACCGCTGATCGCCGAACTGTCGGCGCCACGCTTCCTCGCCGGTGGCGACCGCACCAGCCTGGCCCTGGACCTGTCCAACCTGTCCGGCCAGGACCAGACCCTCGCCGTGGCCCTGGCCACCGAAGGCCAACTGGACCTGCTCGGCTCGTCGCATCAGTCGCTCAAGCTCAAGCAGGGCCAGCGCGTCACCTTGAAGATCCCGGTGCAGGCCACCGGCGGCTATGGCCAGGG
Source organism: Pseudomonas bharatica (assembly GCF_048586865.1). Classification (NCBI taxonomy): domain Bacteria; kingdom Pseudomonadati; phylum Pseudomonadota; class Gammaproteobacteria; order Pseudomonadales; family Pseudomonadaceae; genus Pseudomonas; species Pseudomonas bharatica. Next base: position 142,096 of record NZ_JBMAWR010000009.1, read on the forward strand.
TCGTGTCACCGTGCGCGTCGATGGCCTGGTGCTGCCGGGCGAAACCGATACCGGCTTCTCCCGCGACTGGACCCTGGGCATCCGCCCGGCCTACCCGGCGCAGCTCAAGCATTACCGTGTGGCGCTGAACGGCGGCGAGCCCTGGACCCTGCCCGAGCAGGACCTGGCGACCTTCGAACCGGCCGGCCTGGAGGGCACCCTGGCGCTGTCCAGCCGTCCGCCGCTGAACCTCGCCGAGCAGATCCGCGCACTGAAGGCCTACCCCTATGGCTGCGCCGAGCAGACCACCAGCGGCCTGTACCCGTCGCTCTACGCCGATGCCGCGACCCTCAAGCGCCTGGGCATCACCGGCGAGCCGGCAGACGAGCGCAAGCGCAAGATCGAAATCGGCATCGAGCACTTGCTGGGCATGCAGCGCTACAACGGCAGCTTCGGCCTGTGGAGTTCCGACGGCGAGGAAGAATACTGGCTGACCGCCTATGTCACCGACTTCCTCCTGCGCGCCCGCGACCAGGGCTTCGCCGTGCCGCCCGAGGCGCTGAAGAAGGCCAGCGAGCGCCTGCTGCGCTATGTGCAGGAGCGCAACCTGATCGAGGTCAACTACAGCGAGAATGCCGAGCACAGCCGCTTCGCCGTGCAGGCCTACGCAGCGCTGGTGCTGTCGCGCAGCAAGCAGGCACCGCTGGGTGCCTTGCGCAGCCTGTTCGAGCGCCGTGCCGATGCCCGGTCCGGCCTGCCGCTGGTACAACTGGCGATCGCCCTCGACACCATGGGCGACAAGCCGCGGGCCGAGCAGGCGTTGCTTGCCGGACTTGCCGCAGGTCGCGGTAAGGGCTGGCTGGCCGACTACGGCAGCTCGCTGCGTGATCAGGCGCTGATCATCGCCCTGCTCGACGAATACAAGCTGGCGAGCAAGGACATCCCGGACCGCCTGTTCAAGCTGTCCGACCAATTGGCTGGCAGCCAGTGGCTCTCGACCCAGGAACGCAATGCCCTGTTCCTTGCCGGTCGTGGCCTGGCGCAGCAGCCGGAAGGCAAGTGGAGCGCGCAACTGGACAGCGCCGGGCAGACCCGTGAACTGGGCCCGGAACAATCCGGCCTGCACCTGGAGGGGCCGCTGCTGGCCTCGCCGCTGAGCGTGCGCAATGACGGCGACCAGACCCTGTACCAGCGCCTGACCCTGTCCGGTTACCCGCGCCAGGCGCCGCCGGCCAGCGGCAACAACATGAGCATCCGCCGCGAATACCTGGGCATGAATGGCCAGGCGCTGGACCTGAAGTCGCTGGAGAGTGGCGACCTGGTGCTGGTGCACCTGGCGATCCAGGCCAAGGAGCGGGTTCCCGATGCACTGGTGGTTGACCTGCTGCCGGCGGGGCTGGAGCTGGAGAACCAGAACCTTGCGCAAAGCGCCGCCAGCCTGGACAACGCCAGCAGCGCGGTGAAGCAATGGCGCGAGGCGATGGAGAACGCCAATGTGGTGCACCAGGAGTATCGCGATGACCGCTACGTCGCCGCGCTCAATCTGGATGGCTATGGCACCACCCACCTGCTGTACCTGGCGCGGGCGGTGACCCCGGGCAGCTACCGGATTCCGCCGGCGCAGGTGGAGTCGATGTACCGGCCGGACTGGCAGGCGGTGGGGGAGAGTGCCGGGGAGATGGTCATCAAGGGCCGCTGAGGAGCGGCTTGCACCGAACCCTGTGGGAGCGGGTTTACCCGCGATTGCGATAGTGGATCCAGCACCGCAATCGCGGGTGAACCCGCTCCCACAGGGGCCTTGTCAGCCCTCAGGATCTCAATGCACCACCCAACTCAACACCCACAACCCCAGCAGTGCCCAGATGATCCCGGCAATCACCGATGCCCGCATGAACGCCCGCACCGCCGAATACAGCAGGATCAAGCCGATGATCAGGATCAGGATGCTGATCAGCGACGTATCCATGCCCAGCGTGCTCGCCAGCCCGTCGATGAACTTCGTCCCGGCATTGGCCAGCATGGCGAACAGGCCGCTCAGCAAATCCACCACGAACCTGATCGCCGCGCCCAGCGCTTGCCCCAGCCACTCGAAAAAACCTTCTACCTGCATGGTCGTGTCCTGATGATCGTCACAGCATTGGTGCTGCCTTCCAGCCTTTGGCCATTATCGGGCCGCCTCGGTTCCCGTGCATGTTCAGCTTAGCCCTGCCACGTGGGCGCAAGGCCCGGCTGGCGAGTATCGCAGCCCTGTCCGCGGTTGGCCTGGTCGCGTTGCTGTGGCTGGCCGACCGCCTCTGGCCGCTGCCGCTGCCGGCCGATGACCTGGCCCGCGTGGTGCTGGCCGAGGACGGCACGCCCTTGTGGCGCTTCGCCGATGCCGATGGCGTGTGGCGCTATCCCGTGTCGGTGGATGACGTCTCGCCGCTTTACCTGCAAGCCCTGCTGACCTACGAGGACCGCTGGTTCTACAGCCATCCCGGGGTCAATCCGCTGGCCCTCGGTCGTGCCGCCTGGCAGAACCTCAGCGGTGGCCGGGTACTGTCCGGGGGCAGCACCCTGTCGATGCAGGTGGCGCGCCTGCTCGACCCTCATGCGCGCACCTTGCCCGGCAAGTTGCGCCAGCTTTGGCGCACCGTGCAACTGGAGTGGCACCTGTCCAAGCGCGAGATCCTCGAGATCTACCTCAACCGCGCGCCCTTTGGTGGCACCTTGCAAGGCGTGGCGGCGGCGAGCTGGGCTTACCTTGGCAAGTCGCCGCAACAACTGACCCCCGCCGAGGCCGCGCTGCTGGCGGTGTTGCCCCAGGCACCCAGCCGCCTGCGCCCGGATCGTCATCCGCAGCGCGCCACGGCGGCCCGGGACAAGGTCCTGCAACGCCTGGGCGACTATCAGGTGTGGCCGCCGCAGCGGATCCGTGAAGCCATGGAAGAACCGCTGCTCCTCGCGCCGCGCCAGGAGCCGGCCCTGGCCCCGCTGCTGGCCCGGCGCCTGAATCGTCCCGACAGCCCGCCGCTGATCCGGACTACCCTGGATGCCTCGCTGCAGCGCCGCCTCGAGGACCTGCTCGGCGGCTGGCGCGCGCGTCTGCCCGAGCGCACCTCGGCGGCGATCCTGGTGGTGGAATCCGAAACCATGGCGGTGCGTGCCTACCTCGGCTCGATCGACCTCAACGACGAGCGCCGCTTCGGCCATGTCGATATGGTCAGTGCCTGGCGCTCGCCTGGCTCGACCCTCAAGCCGTTCCTCTATGGCATGGCGATGGACGATGGCCTGATCCATTCCGAATCGCTGCTGCAGGACGTACCGCGGCGTTACGGTGACTACCGCCCCGGCAACTTCTCCATGGGATTCAGCGGGCCGGTGGCGGCCAGTTCGGCCTTGTCGCTGTCGCTCAACCTGCCGGCGGTGCAATTGCTTGAAGCCTACGGCCCCAAGCGCTTCGCCGCGCAACTGCGTGCCGGTGGCATTGCGATCAGCCTGCCGGCACTGGCCGAGCCCAACCTGTCGTTGATCCTTGGTGGCGGCGGCAGTCGCCTCGAAGACCTGGTCGCCGGCTACAGCGCCTTCGCCCGCGACGGCATGAGCGCCAGCCTGCGCCTGCAACCGGATGCACCGCTGGTGCAGCGGCGCATGCTTTCGCCCGGCGCGGCATGGATCGTCCGGCGCATCCTCAGCGGCCAGGCACGACCGGACCGCGATCCCCACGCCGAACTGGTGCAGCGCCCGCAACTGGCCTGGAAAACCGGTACCAGCTACGGCTTCCGCGACGCCTGGTCGATCGGCGTCGGCCCGCGTTACCTGATCGGCGTATGGATCGGCCGTCCCGACGGCACGCCGGTACCGGGCCAGTTCGGCCTGGCCTCGGCGGCACCGTTGATGCTGCAGGTGCACGATGTATTGAGCAACCGCGACAGCCAGCGCGGCATTCGCCCGCCGGTTCCGCCGGTGCCGGCCAGCGTCGGCGTTGCGGCGATCTGCTGGCCGCTGGGCCAGCCGCTGGCGCGCAGCGACAGCAACTGCCGGCGCCAGCGTTTTGCCTGGACCCTCGACGGCACCACCCCGCCGACCCTGCTGGCGCAGGACCAGCCGCTGGGCTTGGGGTTGCTGGAGCGGGTCTGGGTCAACGACCAGGGCCTGCGCGTCGATGCCACTTGCCCCGGTGCGCAATCGCGGGATATCGCACTCTGGCCGGCACCGCTGGAGCCCTGGTTGACCAAGGCCGAGCGGCGCGAGGCACGCTTGCCGGCGATCGATCCGGGCTGTGCGCCGCAAGTGCCGGCCACGGCGCCACCCTTGTCCATCGTCGGGGTCCGTCAGGGCGACCAATTGCGCCGCCCTGTCACCAGTCGCGAGGTGCTGCAGCTGGATGTTTCCGCCCTGGGCGGTGATGGTCAGCGCTGGTGGTTCCTCAATGGCGCGCCCCTGGGCGAGACCAGTGGCCAGGAAGCGCTCAAGGCCCGTTTCGAACAGGTCGGGCAATACGAACTCAGCGTGCTCGATGCCAGCGGCCAGACCGCGCGCCTGACCTTCCGGGTCAGTGACTGAACCCCGTGGGCGGCTCGCAAGTGCGCAGGAACTGGCGCCAGATACCCGTCAAATGGTTATAGCGCTAAAGTCGAAATGCCATCATTTCGGCTGCTGTCGATACTCAACGCATTGAATCTGAAGACTTTTTAGCGGACCAAAAAACCTATAGGACGGGTTAATACCAAGTTCAGAATTGTTACACCACGCGCGGCGGACTGAGATAGCTGCACAGGTCGTGGAAGTTCTATCGAGGGGCTTCCACATCCAATAAAAGCAGCGGCAGCGAAAGCACAGGAGTCGCCATGAAAACTCAAGCGTGGATCAAGGCAAGCACGGCACTGGCAATGGTTCTGGCAATCAGCCTCTCGGCGGGTTGCAGCAGTGGTGGCGGTGGTCACCATAGCGCGGTGGATGGCTCGTCGCCGACGGATGGCGGGGCGGGTGGTGGCGACGGCGGTACTGGCGGTGGCACGGGTGGCGGTGACGGTGGTACCGGAGGCGGTACTGGCGGCGGCGACGGTGGTACCGGAGGCGGCACTGGCGGTGGCGACGGCGGTACCGGAGGCGGCACGGGTGGCGGTGACGGCGGTACCGGAGGCGGTACTGGCGGTGGCACTGGCGGCGGTACCGGAGGTGGCACGGGCGGCGGCACTGGCGGCGGTACCGGAGGCGGTACTGGCGGTGGCACTGGCGGCGGTACCGGAGGTGGCACGGGTGGTGGTACTGGCGGTGGTGGTACGGGGGGCGGCGATGGTGGCGGCACCGGCGGTGGCACCACCAACCCGCTGATCGTCGGCCAGGTCGTCGGCCAGGTTGGTGGTGGTGTCTCTGGTCTAGGCACTACGGTGAGCAGCCTTGGAACTGTCGTCAATTCGGTGCCGATAGTCGGCGCGACCAATGCCGGAGGGCTGGTAGATGGCGCAGGCCAAGCAGTCAACGATATTGGCACCGGGCTCACCAACGGGCTCGGCCAGCTTGGCACCGGCAACAATGCGATCGGCACGACCCTGGCGGGTGTCGGCACTGGCGTCGGCTCGTTGGGCGAAGGCATCCAGGCCGTAGCTGGCAGCTCCGCCATCGAGCAGGTGCCGCTGGTGGGTGGCGTGCTCGGTGGGGTTGGCGAGAACGTGACCATGATTGGCAACACCCTCACCACCCAGAGCACCAGCGGGCCGCTCGGCAGCGCTACCCAGCGGTTGAGCGATGCAGCGGTGCAGGTGGTGTCGTTGGTGGAAAACACCACGGGCAACCTGGGCAAGGCGACCGGTCTCGGCACGCCGCTGGATGGCGCGCTGCAGCAAGTTGGCGGCGTGGTGAGCAAGGTGGGGCAGACTGTCACCAGCGCGGGTAATGGCAACCCTGTCACCACAGGTGTCGGCGGGTTGCTCACCAACGTCGGCGGCGCTACTGGCACCGCGGGCGGGTTGGTCGGCGATGGTGCCGCAGGTGGTTCCACCGGCCTGCTGGAAACCGTCGGTGGCGTGGTCGCCGGGGCAGGTAGCGGGTTGACCTCGGGTACCAACAACACTGTGGTCGGCAGCGCGGGCACCACCACCACCGGGCTGGGCAATACCGTGGCCTCTCTGGGCACCGTGCTCGGCGGCAATGGCGTAGCCAGCAGCAGCGCGGCGGCGCCGGCAGCGGCCCTCACCAACACGGTCAGTGGCGCAGTGACGCCGGTGGTCAACACCGTCGCTGGCGTGACCCAGCAGGTGGGCGCGACAACCACGCTGGGCGCTCCGCTCAACAGTGTGCTCGGCCAGGTTGGCGGTGCGGTCAGCGGCCTTGGCGGACAACTGGCGGGCGCGACCAACAACCCGATCGTGGACAATCTTGCTACCACTGTTGGTGCGGTCGGTGCGACCGTTACCCAGAGCGGTGGCCTGGTGAATGGCCAGCCTGCGTCCGGTGGCGCCGGCACCGGCCTCGGCGGAGTGGTCAATACCGTAACCAGCGCCCTGGGCGGCACTGGCGGAGCCACTGGCAGTCTCGGTGGCACGGTCGGCGGGGTGGTCAATAGCGTAACCGGTGCCCTGGGCGGGGCCACCATCGGAGTCGGGGCTGGTGCGGGCGTCGGGGCCGGAGCCGGAGCCAGCACCACCGGTAGCGGCGGCCTGCTCAACGGCGTTGGTGGCCTGCTGGGCACCAAGAAGTAAAAAGCCATCACCCTTGTTAGAAAATTTTACGAGCAACACCTACGCTTGAGTCTGACGAGGGAACCGTCTTGGTTCCCTCGTACTTTTCAGGACATGGAGTGCCGTATGCGATCGATGGCCATCGCGCTGGTGAGTCTTTCCTGGGTCAGCGCGCTGCAGGCGGAGCCGCTCCCAAGCTATCTAAACAGTAACGAAACCGAGCGCAACCTGCCGGCGCCCAACCTGCCGGCCGATGCGTTCAGGCCGGTCACACCGAAGCTACAGGTGCCGACCCCCTCGGCAACACAAGCCCAGCCGCTGATGATGAACACCAAGGTGCTGATCCACCGGGTGCGCATCGAGGGTGGCACCGTCTACCCGCTGGACGAACTGCGGCAGAACTACCAGGGCCTTCTCGATCGCGAGGTCACCGTGGGTGAACTGATCGAAGCGACCCGCCGCGTGACCCAGCGCTACCAGCAGGACGGCTACCTGCTTTCCTACGCTTTCCTCCCGGTGCAGGATTTCGCCGAAGGGCGCCTGCGCGTGGTGCTGGTCGAAGGCTATATCCGCGATTATGAATTGCAGGGCGATGTCGGCCGGGTTTCCGCCTACCTCGACAAGCTGGCCGCCAAGCTCAAGGCCGAGCGTCCGCTGACGCGCAAGACCTTCGACCGCTACACCTCCCTGATGAGCCGGGTACCCGGCATTACCCTGCAGGCCCAGGTGCCGCCGCCGGGAACCACCGACGGTGCGAGCAAGATGCTGGTGCAGGCCTCGCGCAAGCCCTTCACCACCACCATGAACCTCACCGACGGCAGCCGTGATGACGTCCAGGCGCTGTTCGGTGCCAACAGCAATGCGCAAACCGCCTGGGCCGAGCAACTGAGTGTGAGCGCGCTGTTTCCGCCAGGTGACGACAAGGAGCATTACCTGCGCGTCGACTATTCGCAGAGCCTCGACAGCGAGGGCACCCAGCTCATGCTGTCCGGCTCCCGATACCGTAGCGATCCCAAGGCGGTGGTGCGCCTGGCCAACAATGTCGACCTCAAGCAGCATCGCGAGAACGACCGCTATTCCATTGGCCTGAGCCATCCACTGATCGCTTCGCCCAATGAATGGCTGAGCCTGTCGGCGCGCTTCTACGCGGTGGACGACACCACCGATTACCGCGTCGTCGGCTTCCCGTTGAAGATCAGCACCAGCACCGATATCCGCGCCCTGGCCTTCGAGGGCGACTGGCGCAAGGCTACCGACACCCGTCTGCGCATTCTGAGCGCCGGTGTGTACCAGGGCCTCGATCATTTCGGGGCCAGGACCAATGCCGGATACGACCTCGACTTTTTCCGCCTGCGCCTTTCCGGCGTGCAAAGCGACCGCTTCCTGGAAAGCTGGCAGGGCGTTGCGTCCGCAGCGTTCTACTGGACCGACGACAACCTCGCCGACAGTGAGCGAGCGGTATTCGGCGGGCAGAACTTCGGGCGTGGCTACCCGGTGGACCAGGCTTCCGGGGACAAGGGCTGGGGGGCTGCCTATGAAGTCAACTACAGCTTCAAGCGCGATGGCGACTGGGTGAAACTGCTGCAACCCTACGTGGTGCTGGACGCGGCGCGGGCCTGGTTCAACGAACTGGACGTGCAGGATTCACGCATGTCCTCGGCGGCGCTGGGCCTGCGTTTCGGCGATGCGCACTACTACAACATCTCGCTGGAGGTGGCCAAACCGATGTCCGATATCGCCCTGGACAGCTTCAACCGGCGGCCGCGGTTTACCGTGAGTTTCAGTTATCAGCTGTGAGCCATCGTTCCTACGGATCCGGTCTCCGGCGGTGAGCGGGTCAGTGCACCGCCCGCTTGCCCTGGGAGACATCCAGCGCAAACAGGTTGCCCAGCGTCTCCAGCAAGCGGATGTGGTAGATGGGCTTGCGAAACAGGTCCAGCACTTCCAGTTTCCTGAGCTCGCCGACCACGTCGGGGTCGGCATGCCCGGTGGTGACGATCACCGGCAGGTGCTGGCGTGCGGTGTGTTCGCGCAGGCGTTTGATCAAGGACAAGCCGGACTCTTCCGGCATGTTGAGGTCGGTGATGACCAGGGCGATATCCGGGTGTCGGGTCAGCTGCTGGAGCGCAACCTTCACCGAGGTGGCGACATGACAACGAAAGCCGTGGTTTTCCAGTAGTTCCGCCAGTTCCAGCAATGCTTCCTCTTCATCGTCCACCAAAAGCAACTGTTCACGTGGCTGCGAAGCTGGCATGGCGCGGTCCTGTCAGGCAGTTGCAGTGAGCCGGCGGGGAACGGCGTGCTCGCCCCGCCGGACGATCATCGACATCAGCTTGGCAAGGCGCCCTGGATACTGGTGAAGATGGAGGTGACTCCCTCGGAAATGGTCGGTACGAACGCCACCAGCGCCACCGCGACCATGGCCGCGACCAATGCGTACTCGATACCCGATGCGCCGTCCGTGCGCTGGCAGAACGTCCGAATGGATTGAATGATCTTTCTTACCGACATGATGTAGCTCCTTGCGCCAGAAGGCCGTAACACGGGGGGCATACGTGATTCCCCTTCGCCATCAGAGCATCGTCAAGAGATAACACCTGAGCAAATGTAAGAAAGCATTAACCCGAAAGTGATAGCGCAAAGCCGACGTCAATAAGCCGTTGTTTTCAGAACGTGATGCCCGTCACAAGGAAAATTTTGCCGTGCCGTAATGGCGTTTTGTCCTAGTTGGACTACCGTGAAATAGCAAAATAGTTACTTCCAAATGTGAGCGGGTGGGCCTGTTAAACAAGAAGTCACGGGCTGCGGTACAAGGCAGGGAGGGCCAGCCATGAGCAGTCGCATCACCTTGATTCTTGCCGGACTGTTTCTCTTGGGGGCGATCATTGCCGGGTACTGGGGCATGGTCCTGAGCAAACATCCGGAACCTTCCGCACCCGTCGCCCAACCGGCAGCCCAGCCGGTCACCCAGGTGGTCAACAACGCCCAGGACGAACTGCGCAAACCCGTGGTGGTGCTGCGCCGCGACGTCGCCGCCAACCAGCCGTTGACCCCCGATGACCTTGCCATCGAGCGCCTGTTGGTGGCGCCCGCCGGTAGCTTCCAGACCCTTGAACAGGTTGCCGGGCGCAGCCCCCGGCGCGACCTGCCGGCCGGTACCTGGCTGGAGGAAAGCAGCTTCGAGGCCGGCGGCCCGCTGGCGCGGATGATCGAACCAGGCGAGCGCGCCCTGACCGTGGCGGTCGATGAGGTCAGTGGAGCCGCCGGTTACCTGCGCCCGGGCGACTACGTGGATGTGCTGGTGTTCCTGCGTGAAGAAACGGACAACCCGCTGGCCAGCGCGCAGGTGGTGGTGCCTGCGTTACGGGTCCTGAGTGTCGGCCAGCAGATCGGCGTGGCCAGGGACGGGCGTTCCGCCGAGCCGGTCGATCCCGATCCCAAGGTCCGCGAGGAAAAACGCCGGACTCCGGCGCGCACCGTGGTGCTGGCCGTGCCCGAGGTGCTCGCCAGCCGCCTGACCCTGGCCGCCCAGGCCGGCAAGCTGGGCCTGACAGTACGCAGTGCCGAAGAAAAGTCGCTCGCGGATTTCTGGGCCGATCCGAAAACCGCGGTGCGTGCCGCAGACGATGCCAATCGCCAGCTCTACCGTTTCAACCAGTTGGCAATGACCGCGCCGGCGCCCGTGCCGGTGGCCGCCTCGGCACCCAGGCGCGGGATCGAGATCATTCGCGGCGCGCAAACGTCCGAGTCACTTCACTGAATTGAGCAAGGATGCACCCTCGATGAACCATCGTTCCTCGCCGATCCGTTCCGTAACCCTGGTCGCCGCGCTGCTGGCCTTGCTGCCGCTGTCCCAGGCGCGCGCCGCGAGCAGCGGTTGTGCGGCGCTGCCGCGGGTACCGGCGACCCTCGAGATCGACCAGGGCCTGCAGCAGGAACTGCGCCTGCCAGTGAGCATCAGCCGCGCCGCGGTGGGCGATCCGAAGGTGGCCGACGTGCATGGGCTGGGCAACGATGCCGTGCTGCTCACCGCCATGGCGCCAGGGGCCACCAGCCTGAGCCTGTGGACCGCCTGTTCGAGCACGCCGCGCCAGACCATGGTTTTCGTGCGTGGGCGGGCCTCGGCGGACATGGCCGTGTCCCCGGAAGCCGACCTGCCCATGCAGATCCAGGCCGATATCCGTTTCGTTGAAGTCAGTCGGAGCAAGCTCAAGGAGGCGGGCGCGAGGTTGTTCTACAACGGCTCCAACAACTCGTTGATAGGTTCGCCCGGGACGGTGCCGAATACATCGGTCACGCCTGGACAGGTGCCGATAACCCGTCCGTTCCCTAACAGCCAACCTCTGGCAACACCTCAGATTCCCTTGGTGAACGAGGCATTCAACATCGTTTGGGGCGGCGGAAGCAGTCGCGCCCTGGTAGCGATCAATGCCTTGGAAAACAGCGGCTTCGCCTACACCCTGGCGCGTCCCAGCCTGGTGGTGCTGAGCGGCATGACCGCCAGCTTCCTGGCGGGTGGTGAAATCCCCATCCCGGTGCCCAGTAGCGGCAGCGATAGCCTGTCGATTGAATACAAGGAATTCGGTGTCCGACTGGCGTTGACACCGACGATCATCAGTCGCGACCGTATCAGCCTCAAAGTCGCTCCGGAGGTCAGCGAGCTGGACTATTCCAACGGAGTGCAGATCGCCGGGGTCACGGTACCGGCGCTGAAAGTGCGGCGCACTGATACCAGCATTTCCTTGGCCGACGGCGAAAGCTTCGTTATCAGCGGTCTGATCAATACCAGCAACCGCTCCGACGTGGACAAATTCCCCGGTCTTGGCGATCTCCCGATCGTTGGCGCACTGTTCCGCCAGTCCTCGGTACGGCGCGAAGAGACTGAACTGCTGATGATCGTCACCCCGCACCTGGTCCAGCCCTTGGCGGCGAACGCGCAGTTGCCCGAGCTGCCGGGCGAGCGCTTGCGTACCTATGATCCGAGCTGGGGCCGGCTGTTCTTCCTGGAAAACGGCGACTTCGATCGCAAGAGTGGGTTATCCCGATGAGCGAGAGCCTGAGCCAGACTTTCCTGGCGCTGACCCGCAACGAGGGCGATCTGCAATGGCTGCAGTCGGCCCTGACGCCCCTTGGACAAGTGGTCGGGGCCGGCAACGGCAGCCTCGACGAGTTGCTGGCGCTGGTTGACGTGACCTTCGCCAACCTGTTGTTCATCGGCCTCGATCGTGAGCATTTGGTCAACCAGTGCGCGCTGATCGAAGGGGTACTGGAGGCCAAGCCGATGCTGGCCATCGTCGCCCTCGGCGACGGCATGGATAACCAGCTGGTGCTCAATGCCATGCGTGCCGGGGCGCGCGACTTCGTCGCCTACGGCTCGCGTGCCAGCGAGGTGGCCGGGCTGGTCCGGCGCTTGAGCAAGCGCTTGCCGCCGGTAACCACCAACCCGCACCTGGGCGGCCTCACGGTGCTGTACGGCACCCAGTGCGGTTCCGACGGCGCGCTGCTGACCGTGCACCTGGGGCAGGTGGTGCAGCAGAGCGGCCAGCAGACCTTGCTGCTCGACCTTGGCCTGCCCCGTGGCGACAGCCTGGCGCTGCTCGACGTCGAGGCGTCGTTTCATTTCGGTGATGCCCTGCGCCACCTGCGCCGCCTCGACAGCACCTTGATCGACAGCGCCTTCGCCCGCGACAGCAATGGCCTGCGCCTGCTTGCCTATGCCCCGGGCGACGAGCCGCTGGAGCGCACCAGCGCTGCCGAGCTGTACATGCTGCTCAGTGCCCTGCGCCAGCATTTCCAGCACATCATCGTCAACCTCACCGGGCAGGCGGATTGCGAGGCGCTGCGCACCTTTGTCAGCCACTGCGACAAGCTGATCTGGTACACCGACCAGAACGTACTGGAATGCCGGCGCAACCTGGAAGTCCTGAATACCTGGCGGGAAAAGGGCATGAACCTGGAGCACGCCAAGCTGCTGGTGGACCGCTACCTGCGCAGCGTGATCCCGGATGCCGAGGCCCTGGGCAAGCGCTTTGCCCTGCCGGTGCTGAGCGAGTTGCCGGCCAGCGCCGAAGTGCGCCTGAACGCGCGAAACCAGGGCCTGAGCCTGTTCGAGCTGGCCCCGCGGGACCACCTGACCCAGGGCCTCAAGACCCTGGGTGAGCGCCTGGCGCGACGCTCCGAGAACATCAAGCCCAAGCCCGATGGCTGGCTGAGCCGGCTCTGGGGACACAAGCATGAGCAGCGATGAACTGTTCGGCGGCCCGCGGCATAACCTCGGCTCCGATCCACAGGCGCTCAAGCGCGCCTTGCACCGTTACATCATCGACGCCATCGAGGATTCCGGACGCAACCTGCTGGAAGGTTCGCGGCCGGCCCTGGCGCAGTTCGTGGTCGAGCAGGTCGGTGAGTACATCGCGCGCCTGCACCTGGCACTGTCGCGCTATGAAATGGAGCGCATGGCCGAGGAACTGGTGGACGAGCTCACCGGCTTCGGCCCGCTGGAAGTGTTGCTGCGCGACAGCAGCGTCACCGAGATCCTGGTCAATGGCCCGTTTCGCGTGTTCGTCGAACGGGCCGGGGTGCTGCACCAGACCGACCTGCGTTTCATCGATGCGCACCATGTCGAGCGGGTCATGCAGCGCATCCTCGCGCCGCTGGGCCGGCGTCTCGATGAATCATCGCCGATGGTCGATGCGCGCATGCCCGATGGCAGCCGGGTCAACGCGATCATTCCGCCGGTGGCCCTGGACGGGCCTTGCCTGTCGATCCGCAAGTTCCGCAAGGACATGCTCAAGAGCGCCGACCTGCTGGCGACCCGTGCCATCGATCCGGCGATCCTCACGTTCTTCGAGACCGCCGTGGCCCAGCGCTGCAACATTCTTGTCAGCGGCGGCACCGGCACCGGCAAGACCACCCTGCTGAACATCCTCAGCCAGTTGATCAGCCCTCGCGAGCGCCTGGTGACCATAGAGGACGTAGCCGAACTGCAGCTGGATCATCCCCATGTGGTACGCCTGGAAACCCGTCCGCCGAATGCCGAGGGGCATGGCGAGATCAAGGCCAGCGAACTGATCCGCAATGCCTTGCGCATGCGCCCGGACCGCATTCTTCTGGGCGAGATTCGCGGCGTCGAGGTGATCGACGTACTGACCGCCATGAACACCGGCCATGACGGCTCCATGAGTACCGTGCACGCCAACACCGCGCAGGACGCGCTGCTGCGCCTGGAAACCCTGGTCGGCCTGACCGGGCGCCAGGTCGCGGAAAAGACCCTGCGGCAGATGATCTGCGCCGCCCTCGACGTGGTCATCCAGTTGACCCGGCTACCCGACGGGCGTCGTTGCATCAGCGAGGTACTGGAGGTCGTCGGCCTGCGCGACGACGTGTATGTCACCAATACCCTGTTCCGCTTCGACCGCCGTGGCGGTGGTGGCTTCGTGCGTGAGGCGGTCAACCCGGCCGGTGACAAGCTGCGCCGGGACAACCTGGAGCCGGCGCCATGATCGCGGTAGTGCTCGGCCTGTTCGGCCTGGCGTTGCTGGCGGCGTCGGTCGGGCTGTTCTATCACGGTGCCCGCAAGGCCGCGGCCGAACGGACCTTGCAGCGCCTGGGCCAGTTGCCCGAGCCGGCGACGCTGCAGGAACCGGCCCGCGGCTCGCTGGAACTGCTGTTGTTGCGCGCCGGCTTCGACCAGCGCGGTGACCGCTTCATGCTCTGGGGCGCGGCCTGGCTGCTGCTGATCGTGCTGGCCGGCAGCCTCGCGGGCTGGCCGGGGGCGGCGATCATGCTGGTGCTTGGCCCGCTGCTGTGGCGCCTGTACATGAGCTGGCGCTATCACCGCCGGCTGCGGCGGATGATCGAGCAATTGCCGACCCTGCTGGACCACGCGGTGCGCAGCCTCAAGGCCGGACGCACCTTGAACGACGCGGTGCTGGGGGCCGTGGAGATTTCCGACGATCCCCTGAGAAGCGCGATGCAGCGGGTGCAGCGCAATGTGCAGATGGGCGCCAGCCTCGATGAGGCGTTGCACGACCTGGCCGAGCTGTATGCCCAGGACGAATTCCGCGTCTTCGCCCTCGGCCTGCGCATCAACCACCGCTATGGCGGCAATGCCAGCGAGTTGCTGGAAAACCTGATCAAGCTGATCCGCGAACGCGAGCAGGGCGCCCGCCAGTTGCGCGCGATGACCGGCGAGACGCGGATGACCGCGATGGTCCTGGCCTTGCTGCCGATCTGCATGGTCGGCTACTTCATGGTGGCCAACCCCGGCTACCTGCTGTCGATGTGGAATAACCACAGTGGGCAGATGATGCTGCTGGCGGCGTTCATCCTGCAGGTGCTGGGCTGCGTCGCGCTGTGGCGCATGTTGCGGAGTATCTGAAATGGCCTTGCTGATCAGTGCCGTGCTGTTCTTCCTCGCCTTTGTGCTGCTGCTGACGACCCTGGCCCGGCAGCATCGCCGCGAGCGTGTGATCGCCCTGCGCCTGCAAGGCAAGCAAGCCGAGCAAGCCCGTGAGGACGGCTGGCTGCAGCGCCTGGGCAGCAGCGCCCTGGCCCAGCGTTCGCTGAGCCTGGATGGCGAGACGCGCATGCTGCTCGACCGTATCGGCTGGCGGCGCTCGCGCCAGCGTTCGCTGTACGCCGCGCTGCAGGTCGGCGTACCGCTGGCGGCAGCCTTGGCGGCCGTGCTGGTGCAGCAGATTGCCTATCCGGCCAGCCACACGCCCTGGCTGTTGCCGATGTTCGGCCTGGGCATCGGCTACCTGTTGCCCAAGCGCATCCTCGCCTGGGCGGCGGCGGTACGGCAGCGGCAGATTGCCGAGGAAGTCTCCAGTTTCATCCCGCTGCTGCGCATCCTCTTCGACTCGGGCCTTGCCGTGGAACAGAGCCTGCGCATCCTCAGTACCGAAGGCCGGCAACTGCTGCCGGTACTCAGCGAAGAGCTGCGGCTGATACTGGTCAGGGTCGACTCCGGGCTGGCCCTGGCGCCGGAGCTGGAGCAGACGGCCAGGCTGCTCTCGGTGGACGAGTTCAGCGACACCTGCGTGATCCTCCAGCAACTGCTGGTGCAGGGCGGCGGGGCGATGAAATCGCTGCTGGCGCTCAAGCAGCTGCTCGACGACCGGCGCCTGACCCGGCTGCAGGAAAGGATTTCGAAAATGTCGGGGAAGATGTCCATCGTCATGATGGTGTTCCTGTTTCCCGCCTTGTTGATCGTTCTGGCCGGCCCCGGGCTCACCGCCCTGGCCCGGGCCTTCAGTTCCTGAACCGGGAGAGCTGCATGAAAATAGCGGGATTGATCGTTGGCGTGCTGTTGTTGAGCGGTTGTGCCGGGCAGGCTGGCGTGCCCTGGCTGGCGCAGACCACGCCCGGCGCCTGCCCCCGCCCCGATTCGTCGCAGGAGCTGGGGTTGAACATGGCCGATGAACTGCTTGCCGATGGCCGTCCCCATGCCAGCCTGGCGCATCTCGAGGAAATGCAGGACAACCTGATCCAGGTGCGGGTGCGCAAGGCCAAGGTCTTGCGGCTGCTCGGCAGCAGCGAGGCGGAGCCGCTGTATCGCGGCTTGCTGGGCACCTGCATGGGCGCCGAAGCGGAGCATGGCCTGGGGCAACTGGCGGCGGATCGTGGCGACAAGGTCCAGGCCCGCCAGCACCTGGTGCGCGCCGCGCGCCTGGCACCAACCGACGAAAAGATCCGCAACGACCTCGGGGTGATCTACCTCGAACAGGGTGAGCTGGACAAGGCGCGTTTCGAATTTCTCACCGCGATCGAGCTCAAGGACGACCGCCTCGCGGCGGTCAACCTGGTCACCCTGTTGCTTTACCAGGACAAGTGGCAGCAAGCCGCCGACCTGGTCAGTCGCCTGGGGCTGAGCGCCGCGCAGTTCAGCGAGGCCCAGGCCCGTGCCGAGCAACTCAAACCTGGCGGCGCGCAGCCGCCCCGGAGTCCGTCATGAAGGCTCGTATTCTTACCCTGACCTTGCTTGCCAGCCTGCCGTTGCTCGCCAGTGCCATGCCGCCCGGGCCGTCGTCGAAACCGCAGCTCACCACCGAAACCTGGCTGCAACTGCAACCACGCGGGCTGCACGCTTCTGACAAGCCGCAGGAGCAGACGGCGCGGGAATACGACAAGACCATGGAGCGCTGGTTGAAGGTGTATGACTACAAGATTCCGGAGGTCTTCAAGTGGGAGAAGATGGACAGTGGCGGGGCGAAAGGCGGAGGAAGCAACTAGCCTTGCATTGCTTCGATGGCCTCATCGCTGGCAAGCCAGCTCCCACAGGTATTGCACAAGTCTCAAAGCCTGTGCTGAACCTGTGGGAGCTGGCTTGCCAGCGATGAGGCCATCAAGCACATCACAGCACTCAGTGCTCGGTAACCCTCTGCCGCAACGCCGACCCGCTCGGCGCCAGTGCCAATGCCAGTTGGGTGCGGTTGTGCATGTGGGTCAGGCGCAGTACCTGGGAGACATACAGCTTCACCGTGTTCTCGGTGATGCCCAGCTCGCAGGCGATCTGGTAGTTGGTCTTGCCCTTGCCGACCAGCCGGGCCACGTCGAGCTGGCGCGGCGATAGCGGGGCGAAGATGGTGGGGATGGCGTCGCTATCGGCATCGCCTTCCTCGCTGCTTGCTACATCTGCCTGGGCATGCGGGCGGGCCTTGTCGAGGTCCTGGTACAGGCCTTCGATGGACTCGGACAGGATCTTCAGCTTCTGGTTCAAATGCCCCAGCTGGTGGTAATCCTTTTGCCTGGCCAGCAACTCGGCTTCCTGCCGCCTGACCCCTTCCAGCAACTCGTGCACGTCCACCGGCTTCTGATACCAGTCGGCGAACCCCTGGCGCAGGGCCTTGATCACGTCCTGCTTTTCAGCACGACCGGTGAGCATGATTGCCTCGAAGATCCGCTCCTGTCCCGCCTTCTTCTTCAGTACCTTGACCAGTTCGATGCCGTCGTACTCGGGCATGTTCAGATCACACACCACCAGGCCTATCGTCGGATCAGCGACGAAGCGTTCCATGGCATTGGCGCTTGAGGTACAGGCCACGCAACGGTAACCGTTGCTTTCGAGGAATTCGCAGAGTTCTTCGACAATCTCGCGCTGGTCATCGACGACCAGGACTTTCACTTGGCTGGCTGGCATTTGCATCGCGACTCCATGCTGAAGTGCCCTCCCTGAATGCTGCCAAGGAGCGGTCCTGGTCACGGTGGGGCACTAACTAGAAAGTAGTCGCTCCTTTCGATTATTTACAAGGAGTGACACCGGGTTAGAGGGCCCAGGCGACTAATGGATCCATAAAAGTGCAAGCAAAAAGCCACTAAAGAGGAACGGCGCGAAGGGCTGTTTTTTTGACATCTCCTCCTGGAGTTCACGCAGGCGCTTCTTAAGCTTTTGATTGAGCAGGGACCACACCCAGCGTCGTCCCAGCAGCCAGGCCAGCACCGTGACCCCGGCACCGATGAACGTACCCAGCAGATACCACTGGTCGGTTGCCAGGGCCAGGGCCCCGAGCAGCTTCACATCGCCGGCCCCGAGCCGACCAAGGATATAGCCCGGAAGGGTTAACACCATCACCAGGGCCAGGGCCAGGGCGGCATCGGCGGGTTCGGCACCGATCCAGGTGTGACCGGTGACGAACAGGTAGACGAGGGCGAAGGTGGCGGCGCCGAGGGTCAGGGTGTTGGCGATCTGCCGTTCACGGACATCCTGTTCGGCGCAGAGGGCAAGCCACAACAGCAGGACGAGACTTTGCATTGGCGAATCGCCATCCCTTGGTCTGATTGATTCTATATTTGTCAGTAGAGGTGTCTCTGTCAGGGTAGACGCGATCATGAAAGCAAGCCTCGCTGGACGGCAAAAAGGTGCGGTGGCCATCGAGTTCGCCATCGTGTTTCTGATGTTTTTCGCGGTGTTCTACGGGCTGCTCAGCTACAGCCTGCCGATGCTGATGGTGCAGTCGTTCAACCAGGCCAGCAGCGAGGCGGTACGCCGTTGCGTGGCCCTGGACCCGGCCAGTGCCACCTATGCCACCGACGTCAATGCTCTGGCCAGGCAGACCCTGGAACAGCAACTGGCGTGGTTGCCGGGTTCGCTGGGCTTCCAGTTCGCCACGGACGCCACGGTGACCCTTAGCGGCAGCCGCCTGCTGACGGTCAGCGTGCACTACAGCAAGGCCAAGCTGGCCTCGACCTTGCCGATCCTGGTGTTGCCGGGTATCGGCGAGGTGCCGCGGTTGCCGGCGACCCTGACCTCGCAAGCGAGCCTGCAGCTTTGAACGGCGGCCCGGGGCTGTTCGACCGTTGGCGGACCCGCGCCGGCGACACCGGGGACTGGTCGCAGGCCTTGAGCCCACCGGCCGTCGGCCTGCAACTGTGGTTGGACGTCCAAGGCCGGGTATTGCGCCAGGGCGGCCCGTTGCGCACGGCCCTGGCACTGCCCGCGCAGTCGCCGGCCCATTTGCGTGATTACGTGCAGCCGCAGAGCCTGCTGGTTCTTGAGGGCGAACCGGCGGATTGGCAGGCGCACCCGCTGGACCTGGACTTGCGCACCGCCGCTGGGCATAGCCTGCACACCCGCGGCTGGCTGCTGGCCCAGGCCGATGGCTGGTTGCTGCAGCTGTTCGATATCGGCGACCTGATCCAGCAACAGCGCCAGGGCGCCGAAGCGCGTCAGCAGCAACTGCTGGCCGGGGCGATCGCTGCGGCCCTGCGTGATTGCAGCCTGCAACGGCTGACCGAAGAGGCCGCTGAACAGTTGCAACGCCTGGCTTGGCACTGGCGGGCGAGCTGGGCGGTGATCCTGCTGCCGAGCGGCAACGGCTGGAAGTCCTTCGTCCACAGCGGAGGCGGATTGCCCTTGAATGAATCGCGCCTGAGCCCGCTGCTCGACGCGCTTCCTGCTGCACATCTCTCCCACAGTGCCGGCCAGCCGGCATTGCAGGCGCTGCAACTGCCGTTCTACCTGATGCCCCATACCCAACAACATCAAGTGCGCGCCTGGCTGCTGTGCGAGGACGCCGGTGGCCAGCGCCTGGACGACGATGCGTTGCTGCTTGCCGACGCGCTGCTCGAACCGCTGCTGGCACGCCTTGCCGGTGATCGTCTGCACGCCAGCCAGCAGCGCCTGGACACCGTCCAGGGCCTGCTCGGCGCCGGCTGGTGGGAATGGACGCCGCAGGACTCGACCCTGCACCTGGCGCCGGGCCTGGCAGCCGGTTTTGGCGTGCCGTTAAGGATCAGCCTGGCCGACTGGCTGGCCCTGGTCCATCCTGCCGACCGTGAAGCGACGCTGCTGGCCTTCAGCGCCCTGCAACGCCAGGGCGACAGCCTGCAACTGTGCCTGCGCCTGCTCGGCGAACCGGGGCGCTGGTACCGCCTGTGCGGCGAGATTACCGGCCAGGGGGATAACCGGCGCCTGCACGGCTTCATGCTCGACATCAGCGACATCAAGCAGCAGGAGCAGCAGGCCAGCGCCGCCCAGGCGCGCCTGGAAAACCTGATCGCCAGTTCGCCGGCGGTGATCTATATCCAGCGCTACGAAGACGGGGCCCTGCACGCGGAATTCTTCAGCGCCAGCCTGCAACCCTTGCTCGGTTGGCGCACTGCGCCGGACGAGCGCCTGCAGCCGGCGCAATGGGTGCACCCGGACGACCAGCCACTGTGGCTGGAGCGCACCCGCACCCTGCTGCGCGAGGGGCAGGTACGCAGTCGTTACCGTCTGCGCGACCGCGACGGTGGCTGGCATTGGGTGCTCGACGAGGCGCGCCTGCTGCGCAACGACCTGGGCCTGCCGGTGGAGGCGGTGGGCCTGTGGCTGGATGTCACCGAGGCTACCCAGGCCCAGGAGCGCATACGCCAGAGCGAGGAGCGCTACCGGGTGCTGGTGGAGGACTCGCCGGCGATGATCTGCCGCTATCGACCCGACCTGGAACTGCTCTACGGCAACCAGCCGCTGGCCGATTACCTGGAGTGCACCCCGGCCCGGTTGCCGGGGATGAACCTCGGCGACTGGATGTCGGCACAGCAGCGCGAGCTGTTCGTGCAGCGTATCGCCGCGCTCAGCCCGCAGGCACCGGTGAGCAGCGACGAAGTCTGCCTGCAACTGCCGGGGCGCCAGCATGCCTGGTGGATCTGGTCCGACCGCGGCCTGTTCGACGAGCAGGGGCGACTGCTGGAGATCCAGGCGGTGGGCCGCGACAACACCGAGGTCCGTCGCGCCCGGCAATTGGTGTTGCAGAGCGCCAAGATGGCGACCCTGGGCGAAATGTCCACGGGCCTGGCCCATGAGATCAACCAGCCGCTCAATGTCATGCGCATGGCCGTGGTCAATGCGCTCAAGCGCATGGAAAACGGCGACCTGGACATCGAGTACCTGCAGGAAAAACTCAAGCGCATCGACGCCCAGGTGGTACGGGCCTCCAGGGTGGTCGATCACATGCGCGTGTTCGGTCGGCGTTCGGAGGTCGAGCAGTCGCTGTTCGAACCCTGGCTGGCGGTGGAAGGGGCGCTCTCGTTGCTGGCCGACGGCCTGGCCGGCAAGGGCATCGACGTGCGCCTTGGCGATCCGCTGGAGGGCCAGGTGCACGGCCATCAGGACCAGCTCGAACAGGTGCTGATCAACCTGATGGTCAATGCGCGCGATGTACTGCTGGAGAAGAAGCCCGCGCAGGCATGGATCTCGCTGCTGGGCGAGCGCGACGGGCAGTGGCTGCGCCTGTTCGTCGAAGACAGCGGTGGTGGTATCGAGCCGCGTCTGCTGGAGCGCATTTTCGAACCGTTCTTTACCACCAAGCCCGTCGGGGTCGGCACCGGCCTGGGGTTATCGGTGAGCTACCGCATCGTCGAGAGCATGGGCGGCAGCCTGAGTGTCGATAACGGTGACCATGGCGCGCGCTTCGTGATCGCCTTGCCGCTTCACAGCACCAGCTGAGCCCGGTTGTTGCTGCAATCGAGGTTGGCGCCGACGTCGGTGACCATCAGATCGATGCCCAGCACCTTGAGCAGCGCGTTGATCAGCGGATCGGTGATGCGCCCGAGCAGGGTGGTGATCTGCGGCACGAGGATGCTCACCACATTACCCAGGGTGCTGGTGGCGGCGGTGACCACCTGGCCCAGCGGGTTTCCTCCCTGTGGCTGGTAGGCCAGGAGCTGAATGCCGCTGAAGGTGGCGCCGAGGCTGGTGACGGCATTCGAGGCGCCCGGTGTGCTCTGGTAGACCGCCGGCTGGTTGAGGTTGGGCGGCGCGGTGGCTCCGCTCCAGAGCTGCGACGCGCTGTTGGCCGGCGAACCGACCACGCTGCTGTTCACCTTGATGCCGACCCCGCCACCGGCGAACGGCACCCGGGTTCCGCAGCCCAGGGTCAGCAGCGTCAGCTTGGTGCAGACATTGGTACCGAAGTCGATCAACGGGATGGCCTGCACCGCCGCGTTGCCGGTGACGAAGAAATCGTTCGGCGTGGCGAATTTACCGATCGCCACCCGGGCGGCGGCGGTCTGGGTGGCGGCGGTGAGCGTCTTGTTCGGGGTGCAGCTGTAGCCGGTGACCCGGCTGGTCGCCGAAGCCACCTCCAGGCCGATATCCAGGTGCGGCGGTGCGTCGGGCACCAACTGGATATCGCTGACCTTGCAGGGCACCAGGATCAGGCAGCCCACCGATTGCAAGGTGCCTTGCAGGTTCAGGCCGAGCAGCGGATTGATGATGTTGGTGAGCGGCGTTGCCAGGTTGAGCACGGCGTTGGCCAGCCCGGCGATGGTGCCGAGCACGGGCAGGTCGAGCGACGCCAGGACGCGCACCTGCGCCGTATGCACCTCGATCACGTCCGTGGCCGGATTGCCGATGGCGGAAAGCTGCTCCGGCTCGATCACCTTCACCCGGATCGTGCCGTTTACCAGGCCGAGCAGGCTCAGCGGTATCTGCACCACGGCCGCGCTGTTCTTCGCCGCCAGCATCACGGCTGCCTGGACCAGGTCGATGGCCTTGAGCGTTGCATCGAGGCCGGCGGTGGAGGTGCCGTTCTGCAGGTCGAGAATATCGCCGAGCTTGATCAGCGTGCTGTTGTCGGCCCCGACCACCACCCTGCCCAGGTTGGTGACCACATCCGCCGCTGCGCCGCTGCGCGACAGTACCGTGGCGGTGGCGCGGATCAGATCGGTGGCGTGCAGGTTCTTGCTGAGCAGCTCGTCGTAACGGCCGGCGCCGACGTTTACGTCGATCGCCAGTTGATCGAGGAAGTCCAGGAGCTTGACGTCGGTATTGGCGATGCCCTGCCAGCCCACGGCGTTCAGGCTTACCCGGCCGCCCAGCGGATCGACCAGGGCATTGAGCAGCGCCGATTTGCTTGAGTCCACCGTCGCCAGGGTCGAGCGCAGGCGCAGCATGGCCCGTGGCGGCAGCGGTGCGGCGGCCACGGCGTGGGCGTGGAGTTGGGTGGTGGCGGGGATCGCCTGGCCGGCGACCAGGCTGCGAATGCCGGAGGCGATGCTGGTGGCGACGTTGTTCGTGGCGTCCACCTTGATGGCCTCGGCGATGGCTGGATTGGCGCTGAAACTGCGCCGGCTGGCGGCGCCCGTGGTGACGCTGCCGCAGGTGGTGACCAGGGTCCGGCCATTGCCGACGCTGAAACCGTTGCGGCTGGCGCTGACGTTGGCGAGGGTTGCGGCCTGGGGCCCGACGCCGTTGCAGGTCGCGCTCTGGCCGGCCGCTTCCAGGGCGGCCATATCGACCACGCGCTGCAACTTGCGCTGCTCCATGTACAAGCGCCCGCCGTCCACGGCCACCAGGCCGAAGACCAGGGCCATGGCCAGGGTCAGGACAGCCGCCAGGCCGATGGCGCCGCGCTGGCGTTTCGCGAATCGGGGAGACACGAGCACTCCTTTGCCGGCACATGCCGTGCACGTCGCGTGCGTTCAAGGAGTGTAGCCAAGGATATGGCCAGTCGCCTCTAGCCCCTGACCCCGCGGTGCCGGGTCAATGCGGCGGATAGTTGGCCAGCACCTGCGCCACTGTCTTCTGGATCGCCGAATTGCGCTCTTGCGGCGTTGGCGGGTAGTGGTTCATCACCTGCTCGGCACTGCCGCGCCAGACCAGCTTGCCGTCGCGACCGTCGAACAGGTCGATCTGGATGGTCGCCACCTTGTACTCCACGGTGCGGGTTTCGTTGAAGGCCGGGCCGCCCCAGTAGCCGCCGTAATAACCACCCCAGCCTCCGCCGTACTGGGTAGTGATCTGCTGGTGACGGTTTTCCACGATCAGGTAGGTCTGCACCTTGAGGTCGCCGCGGCTACCGGCCGGGGCCGGACGCAGGCCACGCTGGTCGAGTTCGCCGCTGACCGCCTGGCGGATGCGCTGTTCGGTCAGGTCGCTCTTGATCCGTGGATCGTCCGGGCGATATTGCAGCGCAGGCTCCTGCCAGCTCCAGCTGCGGTAGCCGGCGAAATCGCGGCTGGCGTCGAAGTCCTGGGACACGTTGTTGCTCTGGCAGGCAGCGAGCAGCGCCATAAGGGACAGCAAAGCGAGACGTCGAAACATGATGATTCTCCAAAGGCCTAGCTGGGAGGATAGCCGCTCATGGCTTTATCGACGGCCTCGCGCAGGGCATCGGCACGCTCGGCCAGGGAGCCCTGGCTGGCGGTCTCGGCACTGGCGCTCCAGACCGGCTGGCCGCTGCCGGCATCGAACAGGTCGACACGCACCACCATGACCTCGACTTCATAGGTGCGCACCACAGGCACGCTGCCGTAGATGCCGTAGCCGCTGCCGTAAGGGCCGCGGCCATAGCCCATGCCGCCGTAGCCACCGTAAGGCCCATACGGGTAGTAATCATCGTCGCGGTATTGGCGCAGGCGTCGTTCCAGGTGCATGTCGGCGCTGACCAGCAGATCGCCAAGTCCGTTCCGGGCCGGACGCAGGCCGCGCTGGTCGAGCGCATTGCTCACCGCCTCGGCCAACTGCGCCGGGTCGATCGACGCGCTGCCCGCCGGTAACCGGCCGTCGCGCCAGCTCCAGTTGCGGTAGCGCCCGTAATCCCGGGCGGGGGCAGGGTAGGCGCTGCGATCGAAGGTGTTCGCCGCCTGTGGCGGCGCCGGGGGCAGGGGATTTGAGCTGGCGACATAGGGATTGCTGCCCTGGCAGGCGGCCAGGGTCAGGCAGGTCAGGGCAAGAACGACGGGGTAGCGCATGGGGCTCTCCCTAAAGGGGACGGCAGATCCAGTGCAGGTAGCGGCCAAGGCCGGCGAAGGCTGGATGGCGCCGGTGGGCCAGTTCCATTTCCAGCAGGTCGATCAACTCGGCGCGGGCCTGGAACTCGGTCGGCATGTAGTCGTGAAACACCCGCACGCCACTCTCGGCCTCTACCTGCCATAGACCTTCGAGCCAGGTCCTGAGTTCGCGAGGATCGACGGGTTTTTGCGGGGTCAGGCTCTGTTTCTCGCCGGCCAGGGTATTGCGCCGCATCTTGCGGAAATGGCCCTTGAGCAGGTTGCGATAGACCAGTGCATCGCGGTTGTAGAAGGCCAGGGACAGCAGACCGTCGCTTCGGGTCAACTGGTGCAGCACTGGCAGGATCGCCTCGGGTTCGGCCAGCCACTCCAGCACCGCATGGCACAGCACCAGGTCGTAGGGTTCGGTCAGTTCGCCGAGCAGGTCCTGCCAGGGCGCCTGGATGAAGGTGGCCGGCTGGCTGGCAGCGGCGAAGCGCTCGCGTGCGCCATCGAGCATCGGTGCGGCGGGTTCGGCGAGGGTCAGGTGATGGCCTCGTTCGGCCAGCCACAGCGCCATATGGCCCAGCCCGGCACCGATATCGAGGATGCGCAGCGGGCGTTCCGGCAGGCACTCGGCAAGATCGGCCTGGAGCACGGCCAGGCGGATCGCGCCCTTGGCGCCACCGTAGATCTTCTCGGCGAAGCGGGTCGCAAGGGCATCGAAATGACGGTCGTTCATTGGTATCGGGTCTCCTGAGGCGATATAGCTTCAGGGGGAAGGGCCGGGCTGGCAAGGGGGATCGCATGGCTGGCGGAGACCCCTGTGGGAGCTGGCTTGCCAGCTCTCATAGAACAAAACATAACTCTTTGATTTGCAGGGACCTTGTGGGAGCGGGTTTACCCGCGATTGCTATAGTGACTTCACTACCGCAATCGCGGGTGAACCCGCTCCCACAGGGTACGCGTCGTGCTTTGGAACTGTTCTCTGCGCGACAGCGCAGCCTGAAAGGCTGGGCGGACTCCCACAGGGTCTTGCGTTGCCAGGATGACTACCTCAAATCGGTTGCCAGGTACCGGTCATATGGACAAGACCAGCATGCCCGCTCAGCCGGAACTGCCCGTTCGCCGCGGCCTCGCTGCCATCGAGGATCACCTCGCTCGGTAACCGCACCGGCTTGTGGAATGCCACCGCCACCTCATAGCCGCTGCGCGGCAGGTGCCCGCGCAGATGGGCCATGGCCATGGCCTTGCTCCACATGCCATGGGCGATGGCCTGGGGGAAGCCGAAGAGCCTGGCGCTGGCCGCACTCAGGTGGATCGGGTTGTAGTCGCCGCATACCTTGGCGTAATGCCGACCGATATCGCTGTCCGCATACCAGCGGGCCAGCTCGCTCATCTCCAGTGGCTCGGGCTGTGCCTCCAGCGGCACTTCTCCTGCCACCTTCATGCCACGGCAAAGCATGCGACTGGTCTCGGACCAGATCAGCCCGAGCCCGTCCTCGGCATCGGTGCGCAGGTCGAGGGTGGCGCCTTTTTCATGGGGCTGGAGGTTGTCCACCGACACCGAGAAGCGCAGCCGCGAGATGCCGCCCAGTGGCCGCAACACACGAATCCGGTTGCCCAGATGAACCATGCCCAGCAACGGTGCCGGGAACTCCTTGGCGGTGAGCAATTGCAACTGCAAGGCAAAGGCCATGACATGGGGGTAGGTCGGCGGCAGGCGACCATCCTGGACGAACAGGCAGAGCCTGCGATAAGCCTCCAGGTTGCGCGCGTCGACATTGATCCCGCAGCGCAGTCCGTAGCGCGGCAGGCTGTCGCCGGTGATCCTGCGTTTGCTCGCCGCCTTCATGTACAGCCCGGAGAGGCTGGCGGTGCTGCCGAGGTCGTGCCAGGTCTGGGTCATGGTCAGGCTCCCATTACCGCCTGGCCGCAAACCCGCAGCACCTGGCCGCTGACCGCGCCGCTACCCGGCTGCGCCAGCCAGGCAACCGCTTCGGCGACATCCTGCGGCAACCCGCCCTGGCCCAGCGAACTCATGCGCCGTCCGGCCTCGCGCAGGGTGAAGGGGATGGCTGCGGTCATGCGGGTTTCGATAAAGCCCGGCGCGATGGCATTGATGCTGATGCCGCGCTCGGCCAGCAACGGCGCCCAGGCCTGGGCCAGGCCAATCAGCCCGGCCTTGCTCGCCGCATAGTTGGATTGACCACGGTTACCGGCGATGCCGCTGATGGACGCCATGACCACGATGCGCCCGTCATCGCGCAGGGCGCCGCCGTCGATCAGCGCCTGGGTCAGCAAGGCCGGTGCCTTGAGGTTCACCGCCAGGACCGAATCCCAGTATTCCGGGGTCATGTTGGCGAGGGTCTTGTCGCGGGTGATCCCGGCGTTGTGCACGACGATATCGATGCCGTCCGGCAGCCCTTCGAGCAACCTGGCGGACGCGTGGCTGGCGCAGATATCCAGGTCCAGCGCGCGTCCGCCGAGGCGCTCGGCCAGGGCCTTGAGGTCATCCGCGGCCTGGGGTACGTCGAGCAGCACCACCTCGGCGCCATCGCGGGCCAGGGTTTCGGCAATGGCGGCGCCGATCCCGCGGGCAGCACCGGTTACCAGCGCCTTGCGCCCGGCCAGCGGGCGGGTCCAATCCTGCACCTGGCTGGCGCAGGCTTCCAGGCGCAGGACCTGGCCGCTGATGAAGGCGCTTTTCGGCGAAAGGAAGAAACGCAGCGCGCCTTCGAGCTGGTCTTCGGCGTTCTTCGCCACGTACAGCAGCTGCAGGGTGCCGCCGCTGCGCAATTCCTTGGCCAGGGAGCGGGCAAAGCCTTCCAGGGCGCGCTGGGCGACCCGGGCAAGTACGTCGTCGAGCTGCTCCGGGGCGCGCCCGAGAATCACCACCTTGGCGCTGCGATCGAGGCTGCGCAGCAGCGGCTGGAAAAACTCGCGCAACTGCTTGAGCTGATCGATGTCGCCCAGGTGGCTGGCATCGAAGACCACCGCCTTGAGCTTGCTGCCGAGCCCCGCGACCCACGCCGGCAGGCCCAGGGCGTCATCGGCGAAGCTGACCACTTCGCCGGTCAGGCGCTGGCCGAACTCCGCGACCTTCAGCGCCAGCGGCCCGCCACCGAGCAACAGCGTACCCTCCACGGGCCGCAGCCGGCCGGCTTGCCAGCGCTCCAGGCGGGCAGGCTGCGGCAGCCCGACAGCCCCCACCACACGCCGGCCCAGATCGGAGTTGGCGAAGTCGATATAGCGGTCGCTCATGGCACGTCTCCCTGAAATAAGCATCAGAGTGTGGACCATGATCGGCCTTTGGTCGTTCGAACCGGGAAAAAAGTCCTACGCTCTATGCGTCTATTTCGGGAATAAAAGGAATGTCTTTCATGCGAAGTCTGCGTCGGGTCGCGATCATCGGCGGTAATCGAATCCCTTTCGCCCGCTCCAATGGCGCCTATGCCACGGCCAGCAACCAGACCATGCTGACTGCCGCGCTTGAAGGCCTGATCGAACGCTTCGGCCTGCATGGCCTGCGCCTGGGCGAGGTGGCAGCGGGGGCGGTGCTCAAGCATTCGCGGGACCTGAACCTGACCCGTGAATGCGTGCTCGGTTCGCGCCTGTCGCCGCAGACCCCGGCCTACGACATTCAGCAGGCCTGCGGAACGGGGCTGGAAGCGGCGTTGCTGGTTGCCAACAAGATCGCCCTCGGGCAGATCGAATGCGGCATCGCAGGTGGCGTGGATACCACGTCCGATGCGCCCATCGCGGTCGGCGAGGGCCTGCGTCGGGTGCTGCTGGACGCCAATCGCGGCAAGACCACCGCCGACAAGCTCAAGGCCCTGCTCAAGCTGCGCCCGTCCGACCTCAAGCCGGAGTTTCCGCGCAATGGCGAGCCGCGTACCGGCTTGTCCATGGGCCAGCATTGCGAGCTGATGGCGCAGCACTGGGGCATCCCCCGCGAGGAGCAGGACGCACTGGCGCTGCTCAGTCACCAGCACATGGCCGCAGCCTACGACGAGGGCTGGCATGACGACCTGCTTACGCCATTCCAAGGCCTGACCCGCGACAACAACCTGCGGCCCGACCTGAGCCTGGAAAAACTCGCTGCCCTCAAGCCGGCGTTCGAGCGCGGCGGCAACGGCACCCTGACCGCTGGCAACTCGACGCCGCTGACCGATGGCGCGTCGGTGGTCCTGCTGGCAAGCGAGGAATGGGCCAGGGCGCGCGGCCTGCCGGTACTGGCCTACCTGCTGGATGG
Organism: Pseudomonas bharatica; assembly: GCF_048586865.1. NCBI lineage: Bacteria > Pseudomonadati > Pseudomonadota > Gammaproteobacteria > Pseudomonadales > Pseudomonadaceae > Pseudomonas > Pseudomonas bharatica. Next base: position 171,187 of record NZ_JBMAWR010000009.1, read on the forward strand.
CGAGAGCGCCGCGGTGGACTTCGTCAAAGGTCACGAAGGCTTGCTGATGGCGCCGGTCTATGCCGTGCCGCGCTTGCTGGCGCGTCATGGCCTGACCCTGCAGGACTTCGACTATTACGAAATCCACGAGGCCTTCGCCGCCCAGGTACTGTGCACCCTGAAAGCCTGGGAAGACCCCGAGTACTGCCGCGACCGCCTCGGCCTGGAACAGCCGCTGGGCGCCATCGACCGCTCGAAGCTGAACGTGAAGGGCAGTTCCCTGGCCGCCGGGCACCCCTTCGCCGCGACGGGGGGCCGCATCCTGGCCAACCTGGCCAAGCTGCTCGACCAGGCTGGCAGTCAAGGCGGCCGCGGGCTGATCTCGATCTGCGCCGCGGGCGGTCAGGGCGTGACGGCGATCATCGAGCGTTGACCAGCTCCGGACTCTTTGCGGCGGCGGCCTTGGCCTGGCTGGAATAGCTCTCGGCCATGATCGAGCAGACGATCAACTGCAGCGGGTGGTAGATCATGATCGGCAGCAGGATCAGGCCCAGGCCCGGGTGCGCGCCGAAGATCAGCGCGGCCATCGGCGCACCCGCCGCCAGCGACTTCTTGCTGGCACAGAACACCGCCGCGATCTCGTCGGCCCGGTTGAAGTGCAGGGCGCGTGCGGTGCGGGTGGTCAGCCAGAGCACCAGGGCAAGGATCAGCGCGCTGCCGACGAAGGCGGTGATCAGCACCGACAGCCCCTGTTGCTGCCACATGCCGGACATCATCGAGTTGCAGAACGCGGCATACACCAGCAGCAGGATCACCACCTTGTCCATCACGTTGGTGTAGCGCTTGTGCCGGGCGAAGAAGCGGCCCAGCCAGGGACGCAGCACCTGGCCCAGCAACAGCGGAGCGAGCAGCAGGGCGCAAAGGTCGAGCAAGGTCGCGCCGAGGTCGATGCCGTCGCTGCCGCTGCCCACCACCAGGCTGCACAGCCATGGGGTGATGAAGATGCCGAGTACGCTCGACAGGCTGGCGTTGAGGATCGCCGCCGGTACGTTGCCACCGGCGCTGCCGGTCAGCGCCACCGAAGACGAAATGGTCGAAGGCAGGGCGCACAGGTAGAGGAAACCGAGCATCAGCAAGGCCGGGAGCTGGCTGCCGATGACGCTTTTGCCCAGCAGCCAGAGCAGCGGAAAGACCACGAAGGTGAAGACCTGCACCATGACGTGCAGGCGCACGTTCTTCAGGCCGTGACGAATCTGCTCGCTGGACAGGTTGATGCCGTGGAGGAAGAACACCACGAACACGCCGATATTGATCACATATTCGGCGTGCATGGCCCCGCCTGCCGCGCCGAAATGCGGGAACAGCCAGGCGAGGAAGGTGGCGAGGAACATGCCGCAGAGGAACCAGTCGGTGACCACGCGCTTGAGGTGCTTGAATGCTTGCATAGGCGGACCTTCGAATCATCTTGTAATAATCAGCCGTGACGTTAACCTGCAAGGGATTTTCCGTCTTGCGACATAAGGCCAAGCGATGCCGACTAACGGACAAAACGGCGCTCCCCGTCGGATTCCCGACCTGAGCGAGTTGCCCCGACCGCTGTACGCGCGGGCCGAGAGCCTCGGTGCGGGGTCGTGGACGACACGGCATCGGCATGACTGGGTACAGTTTTCCTACGCCATCAGTGGCGTGCTTGGGGTGTACACCGCCGAGGGCAGTTACTTTGCCCCGCCGCAGTGGGGCGTGTGGATACCGGCCGGGGTCGAACACGAGGTGATCACCTCGACCCGCGCGGAGATGCGCAGCCTGTATGTGCGCCGCAGCGATTCGGCCTGGGCGCCGGGGCATTGCCGGGTGCTGGAGGTGACGCCGCTGGCCCGGGAGTTGATCAAGCAGTTCTGCCAGTACCCGGTGGACTATGCGCAAGGGGACAGTGACGAAGCCCATCTGGTCCAGGTTTTGCTCGATCAGTTGCGCACCTTGCCCGAGGTCGGCTTTTCCCTGCCGTTGCCGCAGCATCCGGGGTTGCTGGAGGTCTGCAACCAATTGCTGGAAAACCCCGAGCAAGGTTACAACCTGGAGCATTGGGCGCAGCGCCTGGGGCGCTCGGAAAAGACCCTGATGCGCCTGTTCCAGCGCGAGACCGGCCTGAGCTTCCGCGCCTGGCGCCAGCGCATGCGCCTGCTGTCGTCGCTGGAGTCCCTGGAACAGGGCCAGAGTGTCACGCAGGCGGCATTGGGATGCGGTTACGATTCAACCTCGGCGTATATTGCCGCCTTCAAGGGGCTGTTCGGCGCGACCCCCGGGGAACTGTTCCGGGAATGAGCTGACGTAAATTGAAACCATGTGGCCTTCGCTTCGGCACCGATACCGGCAGGGCGCTTGATATATCGTGTGCGCCTCGCCTAAAGAGGCACCCCAATTCAGTGGCAGACAGGAGCAAGAACAAAAGCCGATGAAGACTCCCAAACGGATAGAACCGCTGATCGAAGACGGGATGGTCGATGAAGTGCTGCGCCCGCTGATGAGTGGCAAGGAAGCAGCGGTCTACGTGGTGCGCTGCGGGCGTCAGTTGCGCTGCGCCAAGGTTTACAAGGAAGCCGACAAGCGCAGCTTCCGCCAGGCCGCCGAGTACCAGGAAGGACGCAAGGTGCGCAACAGCCGCCAGGCCCGGGCCATGGCCAAGGGCTCGAAGTACGGGCGCAAGGAAGCCGAGGAAGCCTGGCAGAACGCTGAAGTGGCGGCCCTGTTCCGCCTCGCCAGTGCCGGGGTGAGGGTCCCGAAACCCTACGATTTCCTCGACGGCGTGCTGTTGATGGAACTGGTCACCGACGAAGACGGCCAGGCCGCGCCGCGACTCAACGATGTGCACCTGGAAGCCGACCAGGCCCGCGAATATCACGCCTTCATCATTCGCCAGATCGTGCTGATGCTCTGCGCGGGACTGGTGCATGGCGACCTTTCGGAATTCAACGTGCTGCTCGGGCCGGACGGGCCGGTGATCATCGACCTGCCCCAGGCCGTGGATGCGGCGGCCAACAACCACGCCTTCAGCATGCTGGAGCGGGACGTGGCGAACATGGCCCACTACTTCGGGCGTTTCGCCCCGGAGCTCAAGCAGACCCGCTACGCCAGGGAGATGTGGGCGCTGTACCAGGAAGGCAAGTTGCAGCCGGACAGCGTCCTGACCGGCAGCTGGAAGGACGATGACCACGTTGCCGATGTGGGTGGCGTAATGCGCGAGATCGAAGCGGCGAAGTTCGAGGACGCCCGGCGCCGCGCCGGCCGCGAGGACGCCGAGCGCGGCCCGGTCAAGGGAGAAGAGCCGCCGCCACCTTGGGCGCAGTAATCCCTGTGGGAGTTGGCAAGACGGCTCCCACAGAACAAAACATAACTCTTTGATTTGCAAGGACCTTGTGGGAGCGCGTTCACCCGCGATGACTCAAGTGAACCCACCATCGTAATCGCGGGTGAACCCGCTCCCACAGTATCCGCGGCGCACTGGAGTCCAGTATTCAGTGACAACAACCGGCTGCCAGGTCCTTGAGGATCGGGCAGTCGGGGCGGTCGTCGCCGTGGCAGTGGGCGACCAGTTCGCTCAGGGTGTCACGCAGGCTCACCAGTTCCTCGATGCGCCGGTTCAGGTCGGCGATATGCTCGCTGGCCAGGGCCTTTACATCGGCGCTGGCACGTTGGCGGTCCTGCCACAGGGTCAGCAGCTTCGCCACTTCCTCCAACGAGAACCCCAGGTCCCGCGAGCGCTTGATGAAGGTCAGGCTGTGCAGGTCGTCCTGGCTGTACAGGCGATAGCCACTGTCGCTGCGTGCGGCGGGCTTGAGCAGGCCGATCGACTCGTAGTAGCGGATCATCTTTGCGCTCAGGCCGGTGCGCCTGGCTGCCTGACCGATGTTCATGCCTTGTGTTCCTCCGCCGGTGTTTCAGGTTTCCAGGTTTTCAGCAGCAGGGCGTTGCTCACCACGCTGACGCTGGACAGGGCCATGGCCGCGCCGGCCAGCACCGGGTTGAGCAGGCCGAAGGCGGCCAGGGGGATGCCGATCAGGTTGTAGATAAAGGCCCAGAACAGGTTCTGGCGGATCTTTGCGTAGGTCTTGCGGCTGATTTCCAGGGCCGCCGGGACCAGGCGCGGATCGCCGCGCATCAGGGTGATACCGGCCGCCTGCATGGCCACGTCGGTACCGCCGCCCATGGCGATACCGATATCGGCGGCGGCCAGGGCCGGGGCGTCGTTGATACCGTCGCCGACCATGGCCACTACACCGGACGCTTTCAATGACGCCACATGCGCGGCCTTGTCCGCCGGCAGCACCTCGGCGTGCACGTCGTCGATGCCCAGGGCCCTGGCGACCACGCTGGCGCTGCCACGGTTGTCGCCGGTCAGCAGGTGGCTGGTGATGTTGGTTTGCGCCAGTTGCCTGACCGCTTGCTCCGCGCCCGGCTTGAGGCTGTCGCCAAAGGCGAACAGGCCCAGTACCCGGGGCTGCGGGGCGGTCTCGATCAGCCAGGAGAGGGTGCGGCCTTCGGCTTCCCAGGCCTTGGCGTGGTCCGCCAGCGCGCCGGGTTGCAGGCCGCTTTCGTCGAGCAGGCGGCGGTTGCCCAGGGCCAGGGCACGTCCGTCGAGCGTGCCGGCGATGCCGCGACCGGTGAGGGACTGGCTATCACGGATATCAGGGACGTTCAGGTTCCGTTCGGCGCAGGCGTCCAGCACGGCTTTCGCCAGCGGGTGTTCGCTGCCACGTTGCAAGGCCCCGGCCAGTTGCAGCAGGCGGGCGTCGTCACCGTCCATCGAGTGTTGATGGACGATGCGCGGGCTGCCGGAGGTCAGGGTGCCGGTCTTGTCGAATACCACGCGGTTGACCGCATGGGCCCGTTCCAGGGCTTCGGCGTCCTTGATCAGGATGCCGTGGCGCGCGGCGACCCCGGTGCCGGCCATGATCGCCGTCGGCGTGGCCAGGCCCAGGGCGCAGGGGCAGGCGATGACCAGCACGGCGACGGCATTGATCAGCGCCACTTCCAGCGGGGCACCGGCCAGCCACCAGCCGACCAGGGTGACCAGGGCCAGGACCAGCACCGCCGGGACGAACACCTGGCTGACTCGGTCCACCAGCTTCTGGATCGGCGCCTTGGCCGCCTGGGCGTCTTCCACCAGGCGGATGATCCGTGCGAGCACGGTTTCCGTGCCCAGTGCCAGGGTGCGCACCAGCAACCGGCCTTCGCCGTTGATCGCGCCGCCGGTGACGCGATCGCCGGGCCGTTTCGGCACCGGCAGGCTCTCGCCGCTGATCAGGGCTTCGTCGGCATGGCTCTGGCCTTCGACCACTTCGCCGTCCACCGGGAAACGCTCGCCGGGCTTGACCAGCACCAGGTCGTCCAGGCGCAGGACGCTGATCGGCACGTCGCGCTCGACGCCGTCCACTACCTGCACGGCCCGCTCCGGGCGCAGCGCCTCGAGGGCGCGGATGGCGCTGGCGGTCTGGCGCTTGGCACGGCTTTCCAGGTACTTGCCCAGCAGGACCAGGGCGATCACCACCGCGGACGCTTCGAAATACAGGTGCGGCATCATTCCCGGCATGGCCCGGGACCATTCGTACAGGCTCAGGCCATAGCCGGCGCTGGTGCCCAGTGCGACCAGCAGGTCCATGTTGCCGGCCCCGGCGCGTACGGCTTTCCAGGCCGCGACGTAAAAGCGCGCACCGAGGATGAATTGCACCGGCGTGGCCAGGGCGAACTGCGCCCAGGCCGGGAGCATCCAGCTGATACCAAAGGGCTGCAGGAGCATCGGCAGTACCAGCGGCAGCGCCAGCAGGACGGCCAGGGCCACCGCCCAACGCTCGTTGCGCAGGCGTCGTTCGCTGTCGTCACGGCTGGCTGTTTCGCTTTGCTCAAGGCTGGCGCTGTAGCCGGCGCGTTCGACGGCGGCGATCAGCGTGCTGCTTTCCAGACCTGGGGCGGTTTCGATATGGGCGCGTTCGTTGGCGAGGTTGACGCTCACCGACTGCACACCGGGGACCTTCTTCAGCGCGCGTTCGACCCGACCGGCGCAACTGGCACAGGTCATACCGCCGATCGGCAGGTCGAAGGTGATTGACTCGGGCATGGGGCTCTCCTCCGTGGACTGGCCTCCAGCATCAACCTTGCCATGCTGGCAAGGTCAATAGCCCAGGGCGGCCTGTTTCAGGTAAAGGCCGGTTTGGCTCGTTGCTATGCGGTACTTGACGACTTGCCCGGCCTTGAGGGTGAAGCGCTGGGACCTCTGATTCTCGACGCCGTTGTTGCAACCCGGGGCCTGGCCCGGTAACAGGCGCAGGCGCACTTCCACATCGCCCGGCGGCAGGTTGAAGGAGGTGGACTCTTCCTGGAACAGCCGACCGGTGAGCTGGTCGTTGAGGTAGATCCCGATCTCGCAGGACGTGGCGACCTCCAGGCGTTCGCGGGAAATGATCATCACGCTGTAATCGGTGGGCGCTGCGGCGCTGGCCAGGGGAACCTGGCCGGACCATCCGAGCAGAGCGAGAAGGCCGAGTGCTGCCTTGCCCATGGCTGAAACTCCTGCTGATAAATCGACAAGCACGCAGCTTGGCCGACCCGGGCAAGGATTTCCAGCCCGGCAGCATCACGGCAAACTTGACCTTGCCCCGGTGGCAAGCTTGAGACTGCGGACAAACCCAACCAGGAGTCACGACGATGCAAGTATTCAACGTGGAAGGAATGACCTGTGGTCACTGCGTCAAGGCCGTGACCAACGCGGTGCAGCGCGAGGACGCGGCGGCGGAGGTCAAGGTGGATCTGGCACAGAAGCAGGTCTCGGTGAAAAGCGAATTGCCAGCGGAGCAGATTCTCGAACTGATCCGCGACGAGGGGTATGAGGCCCGGGTGATCTGATCCGCGAGCGATCACATACCCTGTGGGAGCGGGTTCACCCGCGATGACATCGGTGGATTCACTACTGCAATCGCGGCGGTTCGGCGCTCCGATGAACCCGCTCCCACAAGGTGCGCGATCAGCCTTTCGAATTTTCACCTCTTTCCCTTGGAGCCCCGGTAGACTAGCCAACTTGCTTAGCTAGCTACGGATTCCCATGAACCTGCGTACCATCCTGATCCTCGGCGCCCTCAGTGCGTTCGGGCCGTTGGCGATCGACTTCTATCTGCCCGGCTTCCCGGCCATGGCACTGGCCTTCGGCACCGACGAGAAACACATCCAGAGCACCCTGGCCGCGTATTTCCTCGGCCTGTCCATCGGCCAGCTCGCCTACGGGCCAATCGCCGACCGCTTCGGCCGGCGCATTCCGCTGCTTGGCGGGGTGGTGCTGTTCACCGCCGCTTCCCTGGCCTGCGCCTACGCTCCCACCCTTGATGCCCTGGTCATCGCCCGCTTCGTCCAGGCCCTTGGCGGTTGCGCCGGAATGGTCCTGTCCCGTGCCATCGTCAGCGACAAATGCGATGCGGTGGGCTCGGCCAAGGTCTTCTCGCAGTTGATGCTGGTGATGGGCCTGGCACCGATCCTCGCGCCGATGCTGGGCGGGCTGCTGGTCAACCTGTATGGCTGGCAGTCGATCTTCATCGCCCTGACCCTGTTCAGCGCCCTATGCACTCTGGCCGTGGCCCTCGGCCTGCCGGAAAGCCTGCCGGCCAACCAGCCGCGCCCGCCGCTGTCCGGTGCACTGGGCCAATACTGGCGCCTGCTGAAGGATCGGCGCTTCCTCGGCCATGCCATTACCGGCGGCATCTCCATGGCCGGAATGTTCGCCTATATCGCCGGCTCGCCGTTCGTCTTCATCAAGCTCTACGGGGTACCGGCCGAGCATTATGGCTGGCTGTTCGGCGCCAATGCGGCTGGCTTCATCCTGGTGGCGCAGATCAACGCGCGCCTGCTTGCCAAGCGTGGCCCGGCCGTGCTGCTGGCGCGGATGGTGTGGTTGTACCTGGCGGCAGGATTGGTGCTGCTGGGCATCAGTGCGCTGCATACCGAAGCATTGTGGCCGCTGCTGATTCCGCTGTTCGTGTGCATTGCCAGCCTCGGCGGCATCATCCCCAATGCCTCGGCCTGCGCCATGAACGGGCAGGGCGCGAGGGCCGGAAGTGCCTCGGCATTGCTGGGATGCCTGCAGTTCAGCGTCGCTGCGGGCGCAGCGGCCCTGGTGGGGATTTTGCACGACGGCAGCGCGATGCCCATGGCCATCGTCATTACCCTGTGCGGGGCGGCGGCAGTCACGGCGGCGACGCTGACCCGTCGCCTCCCGCTCAGCCGGCCTGCCTGAACAAGGGGTGCGGTGCGCGGATCCGCGCCTGCAAGGTATCGATGAAGGCCCGGGCCTCGGCCTCGCTGCGAAAACCCACGACATGCTGGTCAAGCCGGACCTGCCAGGGGCGGTCCGGTTTCTTGCCTGTTGCCTCGAGCACTACTTTCATCGCGGCACACCTCCGGTTGGCAAAGGTCGCTGGATTGTAGGCGCGAGTTTCCCGGCTGCGGCATGACCTGGAGCAAATCGCGGACTGGCGGTCATGCCATGCGTCGGGTGGTCAGAAGCCTTCGAGTACGATCTTGCCCTTGGCCGCCCCGCTTTCCAGCAACTGGTGGGCACGACGCAGGTTCTCTGCGTTGATGGTGCCGAAGTGCTCGCCCAGGGTGGTCTTCAGGGTGCCCGCATCGATCAGCTCGGCGACCCGCTCCAGCAGCTTGTGCTGCTCCAGCATGTCCGGGGTTTCGAACAGCGAGCGGGTGTACATGAACTCCCAATGCAACGACAGGCTCTTGCGCTTGAGCTTGGCCACGTCGAGCTGTTGCGGATCGTCGATCAGCGCCAGCTTGCCTTGCGGAGCGAGGGCCTCGACCAGTTGATCGAGGTGCTGGTCGGTCTGGGTCAGGCTGGCGACGTGGGTGACGTGCTGCACCCCTGCGCTGCGCAGGGCCTCGGCCAGTGGCTGGCGGTGGTCCACCACCAGGTCGGCGCCCAGTTCGCGGGCCCACTCCTGGGTTTCCGGACGCGACGCGGTTCCTATCACGCGCAGACCGGTGAGCTGGCTGGCCAGTTGGGTCAGGATCGAGCCGACGCCGCCGGCGGCGCCAACGATCAGCAGGCTCTGGCCCAGGTCTTCCTTGCCTTCGGCGAGCTGCAGGCGTTCGAACAGCAGTTCCCAGGCGGTGATGGCGGTCAGCGGCAGTGCCGCGGCCTCGGCGAAGCCCAGGGTTTTCGGCATATGGCCGACGATGCGCTCGTCCACCACATGCAACTCGCTGTTGCCGCCGGCGCGGGCGATGGAACCGGCGTAATAAACTTTATCGCCCGGCTGGAACAGGCTGACTTCGCTACCCACGGCCTTGACCACGCCGGCTACGTCCCAGCCCAGCACCTTGGCCGCGCCGTTTTCCGGCTGGACGTTGCGGCGGACCTTGGTGTCCACCGGGTTGACCGAGATCGCCCGGACCTCCACCAGCAGGTCGCGTGGGCCCGGTTGCGGAGCGGGCAGTTCGATGTCCTGCAGGGCGGCGGCGTCTTCGATCGGCAGCGACTGGTAGTAGGCAATGGCTTTCATCGGGGGATTCCTCGTTGAGAAGTGGATGAGCGCCATCATTGATCCTTTCGTTTCTGGTTAAAAGCCGCTAAAACCGCAGAAACTTTCAAAATAATTTTGAAAATAAAGGCGGTACATATGTTGCGTTTCGATGATCTGCAGCTTTTCGTCCGTGCAGCGGAGCACGGCAGCCTCTCGGCGGCGGCACGCCTGCTCGACCTTTCGCCAGCGGTGGCCAGTGCGGCGCTCAAGCGCCTGGAGGCGCAGCTCGGCGCGCGTCTGCTGGCACGCTCCACCCGCAGCCTGCGCCTGACCGCCGAGGGCGAGGGCTTTCTTGCCCATGCCCGCGCGGCCTTGACCAGCCTCGATGAAGGGCGGCGCCTGCTGGCCCGGGAGCGTGACGAAATCAGTGGCGTGTTGCAGCTGTCGGCGCCGTCCGACTTCGGTCGCAATGTGCTGCTGCCCTGGCTCGACGAACTGCAGCGCGAGCACCCGCTGCTCAATGTGCGTCTACTGCTGGGCGACCGAAATGCCGATCTGTTCCGCCAGCCCGTGGATATCGCCCTGCGCTATGGTGCGCCCGAGGATTCCAGCCTGGTGGCGGTACCGCTGTGTCCGGACAACCGTCGAGTGCTCTGTGCGTCGCCGGACTACCTGGCTCGGCATGGCGAGCCGTTTAGCGTGGCCCAGCTGACAGAGCACAATTGCCTGCTGTACCGCCTGGGCAGTGGTGTGCATGACCATTGGCGCTTTTACCTGGATGGGCGGGAAGAGGACGTGCTGGTCAGTGGCGATCGCTTCTGCGACGACGCCGATGTCGTCCGGCGCTGGGCTGTGGCAGGAGCGGGGATCGCCTATAAATCCTGGCTCGATGTCGCCGCCGACGTGCGTGCCGGGCGCTTGCGGGTGCTGCTCGGCCATTACCGGGGCGAGGCTGCACCACTAAACCTGTTGTGTACCCACCGCGCTCAACTGGGCAAGCCGGTACAACTCCTGGGTGACTTGCTCAAGGCGCGTTGTCGTACAGTTCTCGATGAACTTTAAACGCGGCGTGTTTGATTATTGGCAAGGTCTTACATCCCCTGCGCATTTGCTTAAAAGGCATTATTACTTTCAATGTAGGCGTATTACCTGAGCGAACTTGAAGACGGATATTCAGCGTGTCGATGCATCCAGTCATTCATGGGCATCTGCCGGGATTTCGCAGGGGCCGGGCTGCCACGAAAGTCAGTGTCCAAACTTTGTAAGGCCAGGCAAACCTTGGGTGATCGCTCGCAAAACGGCGACGATTATCGCGGGGAGCATGCTTATACTGGGCCGGGCAATTGCCGCCATCAAGATAAAGTTTCCCAGGCTGAAACAGCGCCGGATGCGCTGTTCGACCCGACGCATACCTGGAATTGCCGGCCAACTTTGGTCCGGCCTGGATATGAGGAAAACTTTATTCATCAATGAAACTACGCAGGGAGTGGAGACATGCAACCGATAGCCAGTATCAGCCAGGTCGCCAGTTTGATGGCCGACCCGAAACGCAGTGCCATGCTCTGGGCGCTGATCGATGGAATGGCACGCCCGTCGGAGGAACTGGCCATGCTGGCCGGGCTGACACCGTCTTCGGCCTGCGCCCACCTGGCCCGGCTGTCGGCCTGCGGGCTGCTCAAGCGCGAGGCCCGCGGGCGCAAGCGCTACTTCCGCCTGGCGGCCCCGGAAATCGGTACGGCCGTGGAGGCCCTTGCCAGTGTGACCATCCGCGAGCACGAGACGCCGCTGACCAGGCAGCCCGCCATAAGCGTGCCGCAGGCCATGCGCAAGGCGCGCCTGTGTCGCGATCATCTGGGCGGAGAAGTGGCGGCCGACCTGCTCCAGCGCCTGCTGGACGCGCAATGGCTGCAGCAGACCGAGCAGCAACTGGACATCACCCTGACCGGGCGCGAGGAGTTCGCCAGCCAGGGCATTTTCATCGATGCCCTGGCGCAGCGCGATGGCCGCCTGTGCAGCTTGTGCAGTTGCTGCAGCGAAGTCGACCAGCGCCGTCCGCACCTGGGGGGCGCCTTGGGCAGCAGTGTGCTCAAGCTGTTCGTGCAATCCGGGTGGGTGCGAATCACCGACGAAACCCGGGCCGCCCAGGTGACCGCGGCGGGCTTGCGCGGCATCCAGCAGATCGCCCGGATGCCGCTTCCCCTACGGATGGGGTGAAGGTGCCTCAGGCCCTGACCAGGCGGGCGTCCAGGCTGTTCTGTGCCAAACGGCGGGCCTGGTCTTCGGTCATGCCCAGATGGGTGTGCAGGGCGTGGAAGTTCTCGGTGACATAACCGCCGAAATAGGCCGGGTCGTCCGAGTTCACCGTGACCTTCACGCCGCGCTCGAGCATGTCGAGGATGTTGTGCTGGCTCATGTGGTCGAACACGCACAGCTTGGTGTTGGACAGCGGGCACACCGTCAGCGGGATCTGCTCGTCGATGATGCGCTGCATCAGGCGTTCGTCCTCGATGGCACGCACGCCGTGGTCGATGCGCTGGATCTTCAGCAGGTCGAGGGCTTCCCAGATGTACTCGGGCGGGCCTTCCTCGCCGGCGTGGGCGACGGTCAGGAAGCCTTCGCTGCGGGCGCGGTCGAAGACACGCTGGAACTTGCTCGGCGGGTGTCCCATTTCCGAGCTGTCGAGGCCGACTGCGACGAAGGCGTCACGGAAGGGCAGGGCCTGGTCGAGGGTCTTGTGCGCTTCTTCTTCGCTGAGGTGGCGCAGGAAGCTGAGGATCAGGCCGCTTTCGATACCCAACTGTTCACGGCCATCCTTCAGGGCGAGGGTGATGCCGTCGAGCACCACTTCGAAGGGGATGCCACGGTCGGTATGGGTCTGTGGATCGAAGAAGGGTTCGGTGTGAACGACGTTCTGCGCCTTGCAGCGTTGCAGGTAGGCCCAGGTCAGGTCGTAGAAATCCTGCTCGGTGCGCAGGACGTCCGCACCCTGGTAATACAGGTCGAGGAATTCCTGCAGGTTGTTGAAGGCATAGGCCGCGCGCAGGGTTTCGACATCATTCCAGGGCAGGGCGATCCTGTTGCGTTCAGCCAGGGCGAACAGCAGCTCGGGCTCCAGCGAACCTTCCAGATGAAGGTGCAGTTCTGCCTTGGGCAGCGCGTTAAGCCAGTCGTACATGGGAGGAATCTCATCAGGTGCAATCGGCGCATTCTACAGAGGTTGCCAGACCGGTGCGGTGAAACCTGACCGACAGGTTGACTATGCAGGCGCCATGTTCTTAGGCACCGGTCGTTCAGGCAGGGAACATCACCAGGTCAGGGCTTCGCCCCGGTAGTTGACGTAATGCACGCCGGGCTTGCCACTGTGCGCCTTGACCTGTTCGAGCATGCCGCGGGTGCTGGTGGCAACGTCGATATCCGCGCCGTCGCCGCCCATGTCGGTCTTGACCCAGCCCGGGTGCATCGCCAGGACGCTCAGGCGGGTATCGCCGAGGCGGACCACGAAACTGTTGATCATCGAATTGAGGGCTGCCTTGCTGGCCTTGTACAGCGCCAGTTCCGGAGCATCAAGAATGGCGATGCTGCCCAGCACCGAACTCATGAAGGCAATCACACCGCCGTCCTGGCGCAACTGTCCGGCGAAGCGCTGGGCGACACGGATCGGCGCCACGCTGTTGGTCATGAACAGCTCGCCGATTTCGGCCAGTTGTACGGCCTCGGCATTCTGGTTGTCCGGGCCCTTTACCCCGGCATTGATGAACAACAGGTCGAAGGTCTGGCCTGCAAGCTGTTGCTTCAGGGCATCCAGCTGCTCGGAGCTGTTCATTTCCAGGGTAAGCACCTGGACGTTCGGTAGCGTCTTTAGCGCAGTGGCCTTGGCGATATCGCGCACGGTGGCGACCACCTGCCAGCCGTCTTCGCTCAGGCGTTCCACCAGGCCGAGGCCAAGGCCGCGGGAGGCGCCGATGATCAGGGCGGTTTTCACAGTCATGCGAGGGCTCCTTTCAATGTGAGGGGGCAGCGTTCTTCCAGGCGCTGCCTGAGCGCCTGGCGCAGCTCGACGAGGGCATCAATACGCGCCTCGACCAGTTCCAGCTTGTTGTGGATAAAGCGCGTTATCAGCGCTTCGGGGTCCGCGGCCTGCCACAGCTCGGCGACGTTGTGGCTGATTTCGCCGAGGCTGAAACCGAGTTTTTGCGCGGTCTTGATCAGCAGCACCAACTGCACGGTTTCCACCGGGTAATCACGATAGCCGTTGGCGCTGCGGTTGGAGCGGATGAGGCCGCGTTCTTCATAGAACCGCAGGGTGTCGCGGCTGACGCTGCAGGTTTGCGCCAGTTCTCCGATACGCACGATCAATTCCTGTGGAGAGGGGTTGACCTTGGAGCATACTCCAGGCTTTAGCCTGCCGCTCTCACTTTCCAACAAGGAGCGGTATATGTGGAGCCAGAGCGGTTATCGTGGTTTGGTCAGGGCCAGTGGCTGGTATGACTTGCTGGTTGCAGCAGCGTTCGTCACCCCCTGGAGCTTCATGTTGTTGCACGGGCTGCTGGGCGAGGTCAGTGCCTTCCTGGGGCTGGCTGGCGACCTGCCCGAGTTCTCGCCCTTGCACATGCTGATGGGCAACCTGATGGGGTCGATCGTTTGCGTCTGGTCGGTCCTGCGTATCCGCGATCCACAACAGCAATTCGGCCGCTACGACGCGGTCGGGCGTTTGCTGTTTGCCACCTGGCAGGGGTACGCGTTGATGCACGGGGCCACGCAACTGCTTTGGGGCTTCCTGGTACTGGAAGTGATCTGGGGCATCCTGCAACTGTTGCCAGTGAACAAGGCCGAACAAAAAATGATCAATTCTCTCGCATGACGGCCAGGCAAGCGCGTGGCGCAGGCGTGCACGGTTTATCCACAGCTTGCTCCACAGTATCTGTGGGCAAGCCGCTTGGCTGGGTATAAGTGCAGATTCATGCGCTTCGAAACGCGATAAGCCAGGTTAAGCGGCTGATTGTTCGACGAATAAGCGCCTGTCATCAAATGTTGATCAAAATATGATCGTTGCGCTGCAAGCCTTGTGGCAGAAGGCTTGCAGCGGCCTGCCCAGAGGTTATCCACAGGCGGGCCCACAGTAGGTGTGAGCAAGTGTTCAGCAGCGTTCGAGCAGGATGCGTCCCCGGCTGAGATCGGCCAGTTGGCGTTGCACGTTGTCGATGTGTTCGGCACCAAGGGCCAGTTGCACATCGACGCCATTCGCGGTGAAGGCTTCATCGAGGATCACGCCGTCGGCTTCGGCGATCCGTAGCTTGAGCAGAGCCAGCTCGCTGAACGAGCAACTGCATTTCAGTTCGGTTCGACTTATCAACAGGCGTTTCGGCGCCTGTTGCAGGCACTTGTTGGCGCCCCCGCCGTAGGCTCGGGCGAGGCCGCCGGTGCCCAACTGGATGCCGCCGTACCAGCGGATCACCAGCACCACCACCTGATCGCAATCCTGCGCCTCGATTGCCGCCAGGATCGGTCGACCGGCCGTACCGCCGGGTTCGCCATCGTCGCTGCTGCGGTACTGGGCGCCTATCTTCCAGGCCCAGCAGTTGTGGGTGGCGGCCAGGTCGCTGTGTCGTTCGAGAAAGGCCTGGGCGTCGGCGGGCGTGTCGATGTGGGCCGCGAGGGTTATGAAACGGCTCTTGCGAATTTCTTCGCGGTATTCGCAGGTTTCCAGCAGCGTAGAAGGCATAAGCGGGTGTTCAGTTCGGCGGAGTCAGGCCACAGCCTTTGAGAATGATGTGGATAAGATTGTCGCCGGCCTCTTCCATGTCCTGCTTGGTCAGGCGGCTACGGCCAGTGACTTGGCAGATCTGCGTGGCGAAGTCGGCGTAGTGCTGGGTGCTGCTCCACAGCAGGAAGATCAGGTGCACGGGATCGACCTTGTCCATCTTGCCGGCGTCGATCCAGGCCTGGAATACCGCTGCCCGGCCTTTGAACCATTCACGGTAGTCCTGGCTGAAGTAGTCGGTCAGGCAGTTGCCGCCACTGATGATTTCCATGGCGAAGATCCGCGACGCCTGGGGGTTGCGTCGGGAGAATTCCATTTTCGCACGGATGTAGCGGGCGAGCGCTTCGGCCGGGTCGTCCTCGACACTGAGGGCGTTGAAGGTGCTGTCCCACAACTCGATGATGTTGCTCAGGACAGCGATATACAGGCCCAGCTTGTTGGTGAAGTAGTAATGCAGGTTGGCCTTGGGCAGCCCGGCCTTGAGGGCGATGGTGTTCATGCTGGTGCCCTTGAAGCCGTGGCGGGCGAATTCATCTTCGGCGGCCTGGATGATGGCCTGCTCGTTCTTCTGGCGGATACGCCCGGCGGGCTTGGCGGCGAGGGTGCGGTGGGCGGGCACTTCAAGGGTCATGGGCAATTCCGGCAAGCAAGGAAATTAAGGCACATGCGTTGATACCCCAGGCACGGCGGGTGGGCAAGCGCGAAGACGCGAGAATATCGCAATTGGCTCCTAACGTGTCGCAGCCAGGCTCTCGAGGAAGCTTTCCAGGACCAGATGGGGACGTCGCCCCTTGCGTGTGACCCAGGCCAGCGACAGGTCGTAGAAGCGCTCGCCAGGCTTGAGCGCGCGCAACCGTCCCTGCTGGACCCAGAAGGTGGCGTAGTGATCCGGCAAATAGCCGATGTAGCGTCCAGTGAGGATGAGGAAGGCGATGCCCTCGCGGTCCGAGGCACTGGCCGTGCAGTTCAGCGCCTGATGCAGCGCCTGGATGTCCGCAGGCAGGCGATAGGTCGGGGCGATCGCATCCTGGGCATTGAGGCGCTGGTCTTCCAGTTGCCGGTCGTCCACGTAGAACAGTGGATGGCCGACGGCGCAATAGAGCAGCGAGCGTTCGCTGTACAGCGGTTGGTACTCCAGGCCCGACAGCGGACTGGCCTGTGGGACCACGCCAACATGCAGGCTACCGTCGAGCACGCCCTGTTCCACCTGGCTGGGCGGAATCATGCGGATACGAATGCGCACATCGGGGCCGCGGTCCTTGAGCTGGGCCAGGGCGTGAGTAATGCGCATGTGGGGCATGGTCACCAGGTTGTCGGTCAGGCCGATGTTCAGCTCGCCGCGCAGATGCTGGTGCAGGCCGTTGACCTCGGTGCGGAAGCTTTCCAGCGCGCTGAGCAACTGCAGGGCCGACTGGTAGACCTCGCGGCCTTCTTCGGTCAGGGAGAAACCGGCGCGCCCGCGCTGGCACAGGCGCAGGCCGAGGCGCTGTTCGAGGTCGCCCATCTGCTGGCTGATTGCCGAGCGGCCGATGCCCAGGACGTTTTCCGCTGCCGAGAAGCCGCCACACTCGACCACGCTGCGGAAAATCTTCAGCAGGCGGATATCGAAATCGCTGACCTGGGAAAGCGGTTCGGGACGACGGCTCATAGTTTAGTGACCGGTAATCCAAAGATTGGAAAAGTAGAGTTTTCCAGACTTTATAGGCGTGACAAGTTATCGGCAATACACCGAACGCTGTTCAACCTGCCTCGCGAGGTCCTGTCGATGAATCTGCCTGAAAACGCTCCTGTCGGTCTGGCCAGCCAGCTGAAGCTGGATGCGCACTGGATGCCCTACACCGCCAACCGCAACTTCCAGCGTGATCCGCGCCTGATCGTCGCCGCCGAAGGCAATCACCTGGTCGACGATAAGGGCCGCAAGGTTTTCGACGCCTTGTCCGGCCTGTGGACCTGCGGCGCAGGCCATACCCGCAAGGAAATCCAGGAAGCCGTCGCTCGCCAATTGGGCGTACTGGACTATTCGCCGGCGTTCCAGTTCGGTCATCCGCTGTCTTTCCAGTTGGCTGAGAAGATCACCGAGCTGACCCCGGGCAATCTGAACCACGTCTTCTATACCAACTCCGGTTCCGAGTGCTGTGACACTGCGGTGAAGATGGTGCGTGCCTACTGGCGGCTGAAAGGCCAGGCCACCAAGACCAAGCTGATCGGTCGCGCTCGTGGCTACCATGGGGTGAACATCGCCGGTACCAGCCTGGGCGGCGTAAACGGCAACCGCAAACTGTTTGGCCAGTTGCTGGACGTGGACCACATCCCGCATACCGTATTGCCGGGCAATGCGTTCACCAGGGGCATGCCGGAAGAGGGCGGGATCGCCCTGGCCGATGAAATGCTCAAGCTGATCGAACTGCACGATGCTTCGAACATCGCAGCGTTGATCGTCGAGCCGCTGGCCGGTTCCGCCGGCGTACTGCCACCGCCCAAGGGCTATCTGAAACGCCTGCGGGAAATCTGCGACCAGCACAATATCCTGCTGATCTTCGACGAGGTCATCACCGGTTTCGGCCGCATGGGCGCGATGTTCGGTGCCGACGCTTTCGGCGTGACCCCTGACCTGATGTGCATCGCCAAGCAGGTCACCAACGGTGCCATCCCGATGGGCGCGGTGATCGCCAGCAGCGAGATCTACCAGACCTTCATGAACCAGCCGACTCCCGAGTACGCTGTGGAATTCCCCCACGGCTACACCTACTCGGCGCACCCGGTGGCCTGCGCGGCCGGCATCGCTGCACTCGATCTGTTGCAGAAGGAAAACCTGGTGCAGTCCGCCGCGGAACTGGCGCCGCATTTCGAGAGCGCGCTGCACGGCATCAAGGGCACCAGGAACGTCATTGATATCCGCAACTATGGTCTTGCTGGCGCGATCCAGATTGCCGCGCGTGATGGTGATGCGATCGTCCGTCCATACGAAGCGGCGATGAAGCTGTGGCAAGCCGGTTTCTATGTCCGCTACGGCGGCGACACCCTGCAGTTCGGCCCGACCTTCAACACCAGGCCACAGGAGCTGGACCGCCTGTTCGACGCGGTGGGCGAAGCGCTGAATGCCATCGACTGATCTCTTTCTCTTTCCGGGGCGGGCCGTCTGGCTCGCCCGAACCTGATTACTGGAGTTATTGCATGAGCACCGTTGCACACCTGATCAATGGCGAACTGGTTTCCCCGAGCGAGC
This sequence comes from Pseudomonas bharatica, assembly GCF_048586865.1. Classification (NCBI taxonomy): domain Bacteria; kingdom Pseudomonadati; phylum Pseudomonadota; class Gammaproteobacteria; order Pseudomonadales; family Pseudomonadaceae; genus Pseudomonas; species Pseudomonas bharatica. The sequence goes on from NZ_JBMAWR010000009.1 coordinate 189,665, forward strand.
GCAGCGCCGATGTCTTCAACCCGTCTACCGGCCAGGCGATCCACAAGGTGGCACTGGCCAGTCGCGCTACCGTGCAGCAGGCCATCGATGCAGCCAAGGCCGCGTTCCCGGCCTGGCGCAACACCCCGCCGGCCAAGCGTGCGCAGGTGATGTTCCGTTTCAAGCAACTGCTGGAGCAGAACGAGGCGCGTATTTCCCAACTGATCAGCGAAGAACACGGCAAGACCCTGGAAGACGCTGCCGGTGAACTCAAGCGTGGTATCGAGAACGTCGAGTTCGCCTGTGCCGCGCCTGAAGTACTGAAAGGCGAGTACAGCCGCAACGTCGGTCCCAACATCGATGCCTGGTCCGATTTCCAGCCGCTGGGCGTGGTGGCCGGTATCACCCCGTTCAATTTCCCGGCCATGGTGCCGTTGTGGATGTATCCGCTGGCGATCGCCTGCGGCAACTGCTTCATCCTCAAGCCTTCCGAGCGCGATCCGAGCTCGACTCTGCTGATCGCCCAATTGCTGCACGAGGCCGGTCTGCCCAAGGGCGTGCTGAACGTGGTGCATGGCGACAAGGAGGCGGTGGATGCGCTGATCGACGCGCCAGAGGTGAAGGCCCTGAGCTTCGTGGGTTCGACGCCGATCGCCGAGTACATCTATGCCGAAGGAACCAAGCGCGGCAAGCGCGTCCAGGCACTGGGCGGCGCGAAGAACCATGCGGTGCTGATGCCGGATGCCGACCTGGACAATGCGGTCAGTGCACTGATGGGCGCTGCCTACGGTTCATGCGGGGAGCGTTGCATGGCCATCTCGGTGGCGGTGTGCGTGGGTGACCAGGTGGCCGATGCGCTGGTGGCCAAGCTGGTTCCGCAGATCCAGGGTCTGAAGATCGGTGCCGGTACTTCCTGCGGTCTGGACATGGGCCCGCTGGTGACCGCAGCGGCTCGCGACAGGGTGGTGGGGTATATCGACGACGGCCTGGCGGCTGGCGCCGAGCTGGTGGTGGATGGTCGTGGCTTGCGTGTTGCCGGCCATGAAGACGGCTACTTCGTTGGCGGTACCCTGTTCGACCGCGTCACCCCGGAGATGCGCATCTATAAGGAAGAGATCTTCGGGCCGGTGCTGTGCGTGGTGCGGGTCAACAGTCTGGAAGAGGCGATGCAACTGATCAACGATCACGAGTACGGTAACGGTACCTGCATCTTTACCCGTGACGGTGAAGCGGCGCGTCTGTTCTGCGACGAGATCGAAGTGGGCATGGTCGGCGTCAACGTGCCGCTGCCGGTGCCGGTGGCCTACCACAGCTTCGGCGGCTGGAAGCGTTCGTTGTTTGGCGACCTGCATGCCTACGGTCCGGACGGTGTGCGCTTCTATACCCGGCGCAAGGCGATCACCCAGCGCTGGCCGCAGCGTGCCAGCCATGAGGCTTCGCAGTTCGCGTTCCCGAGTCTCTAAGCGCTGCTCTGTTCTATATAGAAGAAGCGGGAGGCCCTTTGGGCCTCCCGCTTTGTTTTAAGGGCTTTTGACCGGCATGACAATTTTGTTGCAACAAGTGCTTGACGCCCGGTTTTATCTCTCTATAATTCGCCCCACTTCCGGCGCAGTCGAAACGGAAAACTCCTTGAGATTCAACGAGTTAGAAGTTTCAGGTGGTATCGGAAGTACTTCGGTCTTCACCGAAAGCGGTTGAAAAAGGCAGTTGACAGCAGGTTGTAA